>MNXV01000084.1 GCA_001871575.1 Caldisericum sp. CG2_30_36_11 | reverse complement strand
AAGGCACGTAATACCTCTTGGATTCGAACTTATAAATGTTTACCTTGATACTGGTTTTAAATTAAGAGAGCTTGTGATAAAAAGGCAGCATAATTGTAAAACAACAGGATTCTGGTATGCGAATAGCATTAAGTATAATTTTTTGCTTCTTGCACATGAGTATTTACCAATTTTTGAAAAGCCTATATCTCCTTTACCTTCTTATATAAACGACAGAGGACTCGATTATAGTTTAATTTTCCCAGCGATTGTAAATCCTCCATTAACGACACTTGAAAGCTCCTTATATAAAGTACCTTTTAGGTTTTGTAGATATGTTTCTATCTCTTCACGGGAAGTGCTATTGTTTAAAAACGGAGATTTAAAAAAAATCAATTCTTTTTTCTCTTTGATCTCAAGAGAATAACCTCTATTTTCAGCGTGAGAAACAAAAGTTATGATAGAGTATTTTTTTTGAGATGAGTATCTATCTATTACGTTTTTATTCAACTGCTTTTCAAAATCTTTTTCTGGTAAAATCCATACCGTGGTTGTTTCAAATTCTTTAAGTTTTCTCTTTAATGGAGGTTTCTCAATCGCTGGGAAAATTAAACTATAATCGAGTCCTCTGTCGTTTATATAAGAAGGTAAAGGAGATATAGGCTTTTCAAAAATTGGTAAATACTCATGTGCAAGAAGCAAAAAATTATACTTAATGCTATTCGCATACCAGAATCCTGTTGTTTTACAATTATGCTGCCTTTTTATCACAAGCTCTCTTAATTTAAAACCAGTATCAAGGTAAACATTTATAAGTTCGAATCCAAGAGGTATTACGTGCCTTTTTTGTCTCATATCTCCTATTAAAATCGCACATTGTCTTCCAGGTTTTAGTACTCTAAAACTTTCTTTAGCCACCTTACGCATTTCTTCCAAAAATTTATCTTCATCTAAAAAGGAGAGATCTCCTTTTTTGGAATCAGTATATTGGATAATATTGGCATAAGGAGGGTGAGAACAAATAAAATCGACTGAATTGTCCTGCAAAAATTTAAGATTCCTCGCGTCCCCAACTAATAAGTTAGGTTCATAAATTTTTAGAGGCTTTTTTTCGTTCTCAAAGAGAGGTCTCTGTTCCGATATTTGAAAATTAAGGTTCTTTTTTGCGAGATCAATTGCATTTTCATTAATATCAACTGCGATACATTTTCTTCCAAGAAGTTTGCTTTCAACAGCAGTTGTCCCTGCACCACAAAAATAATCTAAAACCAGTTCCCCGGGTTTCGAATATTTAAGAATAACATTGCGCGGAATATAAGGTGACCAGTTTCCTCGATACTCTCCACTGTGAGTAGCCCAATTACCTCTTTGCTTAAAGCTCCATATGCTAGTTTGCTCTTCCTTAAAATCTTTAGGACAAAGTGTTTTAATTTTTTTAGAAACTTTTAAAGAACTTATGTTAAGACCTTTTGAATTAGTAATGACTTTTTCGATATATTTGAATGTAACTCCATATTTCCTACCAATCTCGATATCAGGAGTCCCTTTCTCCTTTTCTCTCAAAATATTTTTTTGCAGTTCCTTCCCATCTTCAAGTTCTTTGTCTTTTTTAATCATTTTTTATTGAACTCCTTTCATTATTGCAAGGAAAGAATTCCTCAATTTATTAATCTTTAAATCATCGCTTCAAGTCTACAGAAAACCAACAAAATTCCAATAAAAGTGTTTTTACATTACTTTTCGGTAAGACAGATTGGGATTTGAGAAATTTTGTTTTCTTTAAAATATTTCTCCGCGGTTTTTACATCGTTCTGCATTACTTTTACAAGGTCTTGAGCTTTTTCAAATTTCTTTTCATCGCGAATTCTTCTAAGAAAATGAAGACGAACCACCTTACCATAAAGATCTTCACTTGTATTAAGAAAATGAATTTCAACTCTTATCCTGTCATCACTTTCAAATGTGGGGTTGTAACCAACATTAGTTACAGATTGTCGAAGCGTTCCCTCCAATTCAACAACAGTTATATAAACGCCTGTTTTTGGAAGTATCTTGTTCCCATTTTTGTATGCAAGGTTCGCCGTGGGGAAGCCAAGTAATCTGCCACGCCCACTGCCGTGAATAATATCGCCAGTAAGGAAAAAACTATAACCAAGGAGACTATTTGCACTTTCTACATCACCCTTAAATATGTAATCATGGATTTTTGTACTGCTTACTTCCTCGTCATTAACCGATAAAGCAGGCAATACTTCAACATTTACGCCGAATTTCTGTCCAAGTGCCTTAAGAAGCTTAGCATCTCCTTCCCTGTTAAAACCAAATCTGAAACTATCACCCACAACCACGCTTCTCACATTCAAGTGTCCCACAAGCTCCTGATCGAAAAAATCTTCTGCAGTCATACTCATAAATTTTTTGTTAAGTCCTGCAAGATAAATTGTGTGAATACCTGCTGCATCAAGCAAACATAGCCTTTCGTCAAGAATTGTAATGAAATCCCTCTTTTTTTCTTTTACTGGATGATTAAAAAAAGTATAAACAATAGGGGTGCTTTGTATGGCGTGAGCAACTGCGATGGTTTTTGCAATAAGCAACCTGTGCCCTTTGTGCACGCCATCGAACATTCCAATTGTTACTACGCTTGTTCCTTCAAAAACTTCGCCATACTTAATTATCTTCATCAATAATCACCTCTGGATGGACAGTATTTCCTTTAAAAGTCCCAACACCAAGAATTTTACCACTGCTTGCCTTTAGTAAAAAATGTTTTACCTCAATATCGGCTCCATTAACCTCAATATCTACTCCATTAATTAATTTAGCAGAATCTTTAACAACTATTATCGGCAAAGCTATAGCTTCACTAATACCATAGAACCCCTTAGAAAAATCACCATTTGCTATACGATAGATAGTTGTTGCATCTTTGGCGGTAAATTTTCCTATTTTAGTTCGCGTTATTACAGACAATGTGCCATAAGTTCCAAGGCTTCTTCCAAGGTCTCTTGCAAGCGACCTCATATAAGTCCCGGACGAACATGCTATCCTTAAAATAGCAGAATTATCAATAAAACCTTTGATCTCTATCTCGTAAATTTCAACATCGGTGGGTCCGAGTGGCATATCAACTTTTCCTGCTCTTGCGTATTTATACATCTCTCTTCCCTTGAATTTCTTTGCAGAAAAAACCGGGGGCATTTGCTTTATCTTACCTTTAAAGCTCGGAATGACATTCTGAAGCTCCGAAAGCGTAACTTTTTTCTCACTCTTATTTATAACATTCCCGGTGATGTCGTCAGTACCTGTTTCAACACCAAAATCTACTTTAATAAAATATTCCTTCAAAGAGACATCTGCAAACCTCAACAATCTGGTTGCTTTTCCTATTGCAACGAAAAGAAGGCCAGTCGCCATTGGGTCAAGAGTGCCAGCATAACCCATTTTTTTAATGGACGTAATTTTTATAATTTCGTTGAGAAATTTCCTTGAGGTAATACCCTTAGGTTTAGATATGAGCAAAAAAGGCTTTTCCAATTTTTCCATTAACGACTTTAACTTTCTCGATTCCAAGCAATTTCAGTTTTATTTCAATGGGCGATGAAAAACCGCCTATACTACCGTTGCAATTTACAACTCTATGACAGGGCACAATTATCGGCAGATGATTTACACTCATTGCATATCCCACAAATCGAGAATATTTTTTATTACCAAAAATGCTCAAAGATATGTCTCCGTATGAAGATACAAATCCATATGGTATTTCTATAGCTTTAAGATAAACTTTCCGCAGTCTATCATCAATATTTCCCAAAGTGAAATTTAAAGCTTTTCTGTCTCCAAGGACAAATTTCTCGAAGTCTTTCTGGAAACCGCTGTTTTTAATACCTTTGCAATTTTGAGAAAATGAAGTCTTTAAAATCATGTCATCTTTGACATAAACAGAAAGCTCTAGACCAAAATAATTAACACAGTATAGCATCTCACTTCCTTTAATTTTATAGTACCAAATCGTTAATAGATTTTTACTTCGACCGAAGAGGGGATTATTATGTTAGCAAATATGCCTTGCGGTAAATTAGAAATATGAACAGGAAGATCATAAGTACCAGAAGCAAAATTAGTTACATCTACCTCTGCTTTTATGGAACTAATATCAAGGGAGCTTAATATATCTTTAAATCCTGTTAACGAAACTTCAACTGAATCAACATTTGCTGAAATTGTTTTGTCCTGTGAATGTAAAACTGTAATTAGTATTTTAAAAGTCTGGCTTGTTACAGGTTGTATATCAACCTTAACAGTACAACTTTTCTCACTATCAGAAGAAACCCTGTCAGGGAGCACAAGGTTAATATTGAAATCAGTTGGTTTTGTAAGGTTTGAAATATCAATTGGAAGCGTTTGAATGCTATTAATTTTAGATAAAACATCATAGCTTCCTTTAACCAAAATAGTATTAGGGGATACAGTAACTGATTTAAGCCCAAAACCGCTATAAGGTATGCCTTGTATATTCACCCCGATGGGCAAAGTAAGATTAACTCCGCTTGTTAATTTCCTGATTACGACAGCGCAGCTTGCAGGATTAATATAAACATGTTCATTTGTACTTCCTTCCTTCATTGCAATTTGAATGGGTAAAGTGTAAGTGTCCTCACCTCCTATCGATTTAAAATCAACTGTAACATACACTTTATCAACATTTCTCAAGGCGCTTTCCGGACCAAGCACAGTAGCGGAAGATGGCGATACAATCGGGTTATCAGGCAAAAACTCTTGAGGTACATTTTGAAAAACGACACTAATTGGCAGACTAAGAGAAGAAAGTGTTTCAAGCTGTACCTTTACCTTATCTGGAGAGACACTTTTGATAGCTACATTTGAAAGTGGAGAGCGAGTCTCTACTACCAAATAATAGTCTCCTGCGTCTTTGCCAGCCATATCAACAAGCGCAGTAAAATCAGTATCTTTTATGCCAAGGATTACTTTGCTTGGGCCTTCTGCAGTAATTGCAACATAACCAAGATTATTCACCACAAAGCTTTCATTCGGCACATTGATAGGTACTACAGGAACTTTTGTATAATTTCGGACAATGGTGGGCCCTTGAATCCCAACGACATAATACCAAAGAGCAATTGCAAAGATCACTGAAAGCACTTTTATATCCAAAAGTCCTTTAAAAAATTTTTTCATTATTTTTTAGTCTTTGCCTCCTTCTTTGCAACAGGTTTTGCCATAACAAGAAGCATGCCTTTAAGTTCGAGAGGGCTTAAATATCTAGTTAACCTGCCTCTTACTGCAAGAGAAATGATACCGGTTTCTTCGGAGACAACAATGGCAAGAGCATCAGTTTCTTCGGTAATACCAGCAGCGGCTCTGTGCCTTGTGCCAACATCATCTTTATCAAGAGATTTATCCATTGAAAGTGGCAAAACAACACGAGCTGCAAGTATTTTCCCGCGCCTTATAACAATTGCGCCATCATGGAGAGCTGTGTTAGGGAAAAATATGGTACTTAAAATTTCTGTTTTAACAAGAGAATTGACTGGAACCCCTGTTTCGAGATAATCATTCAAGGGCACTCCTCTTTCTATAACAATAATTGCCCCAATTTTATTTAAAGACATGTAGTTTACGCTTTTTATAATCTCTTCAACTGTATTTCTATAATCTTCCTCTGATGATTCAGTTATTTCGGCAAGACTTATGCCCTGTCCCAGGCCTGTGAACCATTTCCTGAGTTCGGGCTGGAAAACAACTACAAGCAGAAAAGGTAAAAAACTCAAAGAAAACTTAAATGCTCCATTCATTAAGTATGAAAAAGCAATTAGGTGAAGAGATGTGCTGAGTTTCGCAAGAAGACCTAATGCTATGAAATACAATGCAATCCCCTCTGCAAGCTGAAGCGTTCTTGTATGTTGAATTGCCCTGAGCACTACATATACAATTGCACTTACTATTAGTAAATCAACAACAGTAAGAACAATGCTCGACCATCCAACATTTTTGATTATATTTAATAATCCTGTCATTACTATATTTTGCAGATTTATCCAATTTTTGCAAGGTATTTCTAAAAAATAATTGCTCTACATGAGAGGAATATGCCTGGCACCAAATTATCAATTTTAATATTGATTTTGCCCGAGGCAATTCAATTCATTGACAATAGATTAGAAAGATTGTAAAATATAACATAGGAGGTTTAACATGGCTGTTAGAAAAATCAAGGATGATGTTTTTTCAGTTGGGGCGAATCACTGGGATAGGAGGCTTTTTGATGAAATCATTCCTTTGCCTGACGGAACAAGTTACAATGCATACTTAATCTTTGGAAGCAAAAAGACGGCTTTGATTGATACAGTTGACCCTGCAACAGAAAATCAGCTGTTTACAAACTTAAAGGAATTTAAGGATCTTAAAATTGACTATGTAATCTCAAATCATGCGGAGCAGGACCATTCAGGTACCATTCCAAAGATCCTCGAGTTGTTTCCGGAGGCAAAAGTTATTACAAACAAGAAATGCAAAGAACTTCTTATGGATCTTCTCCATGTAGCAGAAGACAAATTTATCGAAGTTCAAGACAATGAAACTCTTAGTCTCGGCGGTAAGACTTTCCAGTTTATTTTTACCCCCTGGGTGCACTGGCCTGAAACAATGTCCACATACCTTATCGAAGACAAAATACTATTTAGCTGCGACTTTTTCGGTTCACATCTTGCAACAAGCGAACTCTTTGTAAATGACAAAGCAAGAGTTTATGAAGCAGCAAAAAGATACTATGCAGAAATTATGATGCCGTTCAGGAGCTTTATAAAAGGAAACATTCAGAAAATAGAGAAGCTTGAAATTGAAATAGTTGCACCAAGTCATGGTCCTATTCATAAAGAGCCATCATTTATTATTGACGCATATAAAGATTGGATTTCTGACAGTGTAAAAAATGCAGTTCTTATACCTTATGTTTCTATGCATGGGAGCACAAAGATTGCGGTTAATTATTTAGTCGACAAACTAATAGAAAAAAATATAAACGTAATCCCTTTTAATATTACAACCGGAGATATAGGAGAACTTGCAATAAATGCAGTAGACGCAGCAACAATCATCATTGCAACGCCAACAGTGCTTGTAGGACCACATCCCCTTGCAGCATTTGCCACAATATTTCTTAATGCAATTAAACCAAAAACAAAATTTGTTGGGATAATCGCTTCTTATGCATGGGGAGGGGTTACAGCCGATTGGATAAAGTCTCACCTGCAGAATTTAAAGGGCGAATTCCTGGAGCCAGTTCTTATCAAGGGATTGCCAAAAGATACTGACATATCAACGTTTGATGCATTTGTCGACAAAGTAGTTGAAAAACATAGAGCACTTGCAATTTTGTAAAATGAAACTAGAATTAAAATAGTTCTAAATAAGTTAAGGTTAGAACCTTATGAAAGTTGCAATTTAAAGCATTAAAGAATATTTTAGGAGGGGAAAATGACAAAAAAGTACGAGATTTATAAGTGCGAAATTTGCGGAAACATTGTTGAAGTACTCCATGAAGGACAGGGCACTCTGGTATGTTGCGGACAACCAATGACACTAATGGTTGAAAAAGAAATGGAACAGGGAACAGAAAAGCACAAACCTGTAGTTGAAAAAGCAGAGCATGACACTCTTATAAAGGTTAGCTCTGTGCCACACCCCATGGAAGAAAAACACTATATTGAATGGATTGAAGCTGTGAGAAAGGATGGAAAAAGGGTAAGAACTCCTCTTAAACCAGGAGATGCACCCGAAACTCATATTGGCTGGAGTGTTGAAG
>MNXV01000080.1 GCA_001871575.1 Caldisericum sp. CG2_30_36_11 | reverse complement strand
AAATCAGTTTCCATTTAATTCTCCTTGCAAAACGTCAGTAATATCTGGCACACTACTTCAATATTCCCTGAATCGGATGGCGATTTTCCGTCTTCAACATATTTAATTTTAGCTAAATGAAAAAATGTGTCAAGTTGCTAAAATTTTCTTTTTGTTTTTATATTTTGTGTATGTATAATATTGTATGGAAGAAAATTTGCAGATGCTTTTAAAATTTTTGATGTCTTTTCTTCTCGGTGGCCTTATTGGTTTTGAGAGGGAAAGAAGGAATAGGCCAGCTGGCTTGAGAACTCACATTATTGTTGCAGTTGGTTCAACACTTATTACTATTATATCTATACAATTTTACAAGCTGTACGGTGGCGATGCTGGAAGAATAGCTGCAAACATTGTTGTAGGGATTGGTTTTCTTGGTGCAGGCACTATAATGAAAGAAGGGCTGACAGTAAGAGGGTTAACCACCGCCGCATCTATATGGGCGGCTGCTGCAATAGGGCTTGCCTGTGGGTTAGGTTATTACTATCCTGCAATTATAACTGCTACTATTGTCTTCCTCACACTTGTTTTTCTTAGAAACATTGAGTTTGGCTTTCTTGGCAAGAAAGGCGAAATAAGGAAAACACTTCTTGTAAAGGTGACTGATCAACCAGGTCAACTCGGTAAAATCAGCCTAATCCTTGGTAAATTTGGTATAAATATTGAAAATATAAAATTTGACAGAAAAGAAACTTCTCTTGATATAATCTTTTTTGTAAAGATCCCTCAAGATATAAACCTCGAGAAGATTTTTAATGCTCTCTCAAAAGAAGATGGCGTAATTGAGGTATCCTTAGAATAATAATTTTTCAATCCTCTATTTCTTTAATTAACAATAGTCTATATTTGCACAAAACGCAATTTTTAATATCGGAGAGGTACATTCCCTCGAGACTTCTTTGAAAAGTAAAATAGTGAGACCTCTCGCTTATGCGCTTGCCAAAGGCAAGGAAAAGAGTGCGAGGTGACAAATTGAATAAAGTTTTATGCCTGCAAAAAATGGAGACTCTGAGTGATAAATCCCACTTCTGTCATCGTATATCATCATGAGTTCTGTCCTGAACTCCTTTTCTTGTCAAATACAAGTATTTAATTTAGGATCGTTCTAAGATCTTCAACAAAAATTCGACAATATTAATAAAAAAAGGGGGGTCTACGCCCCCGCTTTTTAAAGCCCAGATCCAGAATCCTTATTTTACGGACTCTTTTAGATCTTTTCCGACTTTGAAGTAAGGAACTGTCTTTGCTGGGATCGTAATCTTCTTGCCGGTTCTTGGATTTACACCGTTTCTCTTTGCTCTTTCTCTGGTTGCGAATGTACCGAAGCCGATAAGTGCAACTTTCTCGCCCTTTTTCAGTGCTCCTTTAACAGATGCCACAAATGCATCAAGCATTGCTTCTGCATCTTTCTTCTTCATACCAGTTTTTCCAGCAATTGCTGCTACGAGTTCTGGTTTGTTCACGCTTTTTCACCTCCTTTCTTTGCAAATCGCATTTACTCCTCTGTAACCTGCGCTCTTCTCAGCAGGTTATTACTCACTTTATTAAGTTATAATCGATTTTCATTGCTTGTCAAGAGGTTTTTGAAGGAATTTTTGCATTTTTTCTTATTTTCTTGGACTTCACTCTCATTCAAGCAAGTATCGATGCCTATTTTTTTGATATAAGATTTTTTCATACTTTTTTTAAACACCCTTCATTTTAGCAGAGGTTTTTGAGTGTAAAAATTGAGCGAAAAACCATATTATTGCCTTAAAAGCTATATAAAATGGTATTTTTTTAGGGCTTCACACAAAAATCAGGCTTTAGTTATAAAAATCTGAAAGTTTCGTGTTTTTCTATTTTTCATTTAAAATATCTTGAACTAAGATCTTATTCTGAAAGGTGATACGAGATGATAGAGAAGGTAGTAAAAAGGGACGGACGAGTTGTGGAATTTGACTGTAGCAAAATTACGAGTGCAATTCTTAAGGCGGGAAATGCAACCCATGAGTTCAGTTCAGGTGTGGCTGAATTTCTTGCAAACATAGTCATCACGGAGCTTGAACAGGAGCACGATGGAGAGATTTTCAGCATTGAGGTAATTCAGAATAAAATCGAACATGTATTGATGAGAAAAGGTTTTTATGAGGCTGCAAAGGCGTTTATTATCTATAGAGAGCGCAGAAGAGAACTAAGAGAATTAAAAACACATATAACTCCGAACCTTCTTGATGAATATCTCGATCAAGGCACATGGGAAGTACATGAAAATGCCAATATTGACTATTCTATACAAGGCCTTAAAGCCTATATAGCAGGTAAAGCTGAGCGAATATATTGGCTTGAGAAGGTTTATCCTGAAAAAATTGCTGAACTTCATAAAGATGGATGGGTTCACATACATAATCTTTCTTTCCTTGGCGCATATTGTGTAGGCTGGGATCTTGAGGACTTGATAAGAAGGGGCTTTGGAGGGGTTGAAGGAAAACCTTACTCAAAACCTGCAAAGCATCTTTCTTCAATACTCGGGCAGATGATGAATTTTCTTTTTACACTCCAGAATGAAGCAGCGGGAGCAGTGGCTTTTAGTTCATTTGATACTTTTCTTGCACCATTCGTGAGATATGACCACCTTACTTTCAAAGAGACAAAGCAGCAGATTCAGGAGTTTGTATACAATATGAACCAGACAATGAGAACAGGAGGGCAAAGCCCGTTTTCAAATATTACACTCGATATTTTGCCACACCCTTTGTTAAAAGATAAGCATGTAATAATAGGCGGTGAAGAGAAAGATGAAAGGTATAGCGAATTTCAAGATGAAATGGATTTAATAAACAAAGCATTCTGGGAAGTAATGCTTGAAGGAGATGGTAACGGCAGGCCTTTTACTTTCCCTATACCTACAATTAACATTGATAAAGAATTCCAATGGGGAAAAGATTCTAATGAAACTATGTGGGAAGCAACAGCAAAGTATGGAATTCCCTATTTTGCAAACTATATTAACTCTGATTTAAAACTAGAGGACGCTCGCTCAATGTGTTGCCGGCTCAAGCTCGACGTGAGAGAACTTAAGAATAAGGGTGGCGGGTTGTTTGGCGCGAATCCACTTACTGGAAGTATAGGTGTTATAACTATCAATATGCCGAGAGTTGGATATGTTTCAAAAAATGAAGAAGAATTTTTTGGTAAATTATCCGAGATAATGGATGCCGCAAGAGATGCGCTTGAAGAGAAAAGGAAAACTGTTGAAAAATTTACCGAACAGGGGCTATATCCCTATTCAAAGGTTTATCTTGATTTAATTAAACAAACAACTGGCAGGTACTGGGACAACCACTTTTCCACAATTGGACTTATCGGGATGAACGAGGCTTTGATAAACTTTTTAAGAGAAAATCTCACGACAAAACAGGGTATTGATTTCACAATAAAGACACTTAATTTTATGAGGGATAAACTCGAAAAATACCAGGAAGAAACGGGACATATGTATAATCTTGAAGCAACGCCTGCAGAATCAACAGCGTACTCTCTTGCTCTTAAGGATAAAAAGAAGTACCCGGATATTATTGTTGCAAATGAAGATGATGTTGAAGGCGGAGCAGAACCTTATTATACCAACTCAACTCAGCTACCTGTGGATTATACCGATGACCCCTTTGAAGCTGCTGAAAAACAGGAAGAAATACAATCACTTTACACGGGGGGAACTGTCCTCCACTTCTTCCTTGGTGAGGCTCTTGACTCGGGTGATGAAGCAAAACTTTTTGTCAGGAAAGTTATCAATAATTATAAGATTCCCTATATAACAATTACCCCAACATTTAGCATATGCACCAGACATGGATATATAAGAGGAAAACATGATTACTGTCCGTATTGCGACGAGGAGCTTGCCGGGGGAAAAGGGAAAAAAGAAAATGTTAATAAACCAGATTTCTTTTTGAGTTAAAATGGAAAACATTGAGAGAGCACGAAAACCAGAAGTAGTACTTCTTTCGCATACTCCAGATCCTGAAAGGATTGTCGCAACTGCGATGAGGCAGAGCAGGTTTAAGGGAGGAGTTGTGGGTGTTAAACTCACCCGGGATGACATCAAGAGGCTCATAGAGCTTGCCTTAAATCTTAAACATTTTTCTGTTTTTGAGCATGTAAATTTTACTTTTGCAATTGAGGGAATTTCGAGGTCTTGTTCGCACCAGTTTGTCAGGCACAGGTTTTTCTCTTTCACTCAACAGAGCCAGAGATATGTGAAAGAGCATGGCTTTCCTTTCGTGATCCCCCTGACTATTCAGAGCGAAGAAAGGGCTCTTTCTCTGTTTTTAAAATTAATGGAAGATATTGATGATGCTTATAAAGAACTTTCTCAGCTTGTTCCCGTTGAGGATGCACGTTTCGTACTTCCAAATGCAACTGAAACAAAAATAGTTGCAACAGCAAATGCACGAGAACTTATGCATTTTTTAAAGCTCAGGCTTGCTCCTGTTGCACAATGGGAGATAAGAGCACTTGCAGAATCGATGTTTAATGAGGTGAGTAAAGTAGCCCCGAATATTTTTAAGGAAAATAATATTAAATTTTTTGAATAGTAATTATGCCCTATAAATTTTACCTCTTTTTATTACAAGGTTAAAAGTAAGCTGATACTTTTGTAGCAGTCGTGGTTTATACTGAATTTGCTTGATGAAGAGCAATATTTAAGGAGAGAATTTTAAATGGAAAAGAGAAAACCAAAGTGGACAATCGAGGGCAAAACATGTTTAATAACGGGCGCAACTTCTGGTATTGGCAAAGCAACTGCTATTGAACTTGCAAAGAGAGGAGCACGAATCATTTACACTGCGAGGGATTTGGAAAAAGCCAAGATTGTTAAAGAAGAGATTGTCTTAAAAAGTCAGAACAACGATGTCGAATTTTTTGAATGCGAACTTTCGTCTCTTGAATCTATAAAGAAACTTGCAGAAAATTTCAAGAAAAGATATTCAGCTTTACACGTGTTGATAAATAATGCAGGATTATGGGAAGCACACAGGAAACTTTCCAAAGATGGCATTGAGCTCACTTTTGCAGTAAACTATCTTGCACAGTTCTTACTTACAGATTTGCTGCTCGGTCTTCTTAAAAAGAGTGCTCCTTCAAGGGTTATGAATGTCTCCTCCGAACTTCACAGAAAAGGAAAGATAAACTTCGATGACCTTGAATTAAAGAAGCATTACAATGGAATGAAGGCATATTATAACTCAAAACTTGCAATTGTTCTGTTCACTAAAGAACTCGCAAGAAGATTACAGGACACAGGAGTAACAGCAAATATAGCACACCCGGGCCTGGCTAAAACGGATATTTATAGGGCTCTTCCATCCATTGAAAAAAAGCTTATTTTTTTGTTTGGTGCTATAACTCCAGAAGAGGGAGCGAAGACCTCGATATGTCTTGCTATGTCTGACGAAGTTTCGAATATTTCAGGCGAGTATTTCGCAAGAGGAAAAATTACAAAATCCTCTGATGAATCTTACGATATTGAAGAAGCAAAAAAATTATGGAACATAAGCATTGAATATGTAAAAAAGTATATAGAAAATTCCGAAGTTTAATCCTGAAACAAGCCTGCACTGGAACGTTGCAGTCCAGGGTTCAGGACAGGTTATAGGATAATTTGACTTAAAAAACAAAAAATCATATAATTATTACCAGATATGTAATAATTTATTGAGGAGACAATTATGGATGAGATATTGAGAGCAAATAGCATTTACCTTGAAAAAGATAAGAGGATTATCATAAAGAATCTTACTTTTTCAGTTCCACGATACTCTATATCTGCAATTCTTGGAAGAAATGGTGCGGGTAAAAGTTCACTTGCATCTGTCCTTATGGGACTTTCCGGTTTTAAACCTACAGGCGGAAGGGTATATTTTGAGGGAGAAGATATTACTGACCTCTCGGTAACTAACAGGGCAAAAAGAGGTTTGACTCTTGCCTGGCAAACCCCTGCTTCATTTGAAGGCATGAAGGTCTCCGAGTATATAATGCTTGGTTCTAAAGATAAAAATGGAAAAGTTTTAAAAGAAGCACTGGACAGAATAGATCTTGACACAGCTTACTATACAAACAGAATTCTTGATAAATCACTGAGTGGTGGTGAAAGAAAGAGAATTGAACTTGCGGCAGTGTTTGCGATGCAACCCAAACTTGTAATTCTTGATGAACCGGATTCAGGCATTGATGCTATTTCTCTTGATAAAATAAAACAGCTCATAATTGATCTTAGAAACAGGGGAACAACAATACTTCTCATAACTCATCGGGAAGAGATTGTAGAAATTGCAGACAGGGCATATCTTATTGGAGGGGGTGAAATTGTAAAAGATGGTTCTCCTTCAGGGGTTGTTAATTTCTTTAAAACAGAGTGCGATAAATGTTTTCATAGGGTGATTCCTGAGGAATTTACAAAGGAGGTATAGATGGAGGAAATTCTTGATGAATATAAAGAGTTGATGGAGGCTTATGAGAAGAGCGGTGGAGTATCCGGTGAATTTTCCAATCCAAAGATTCCATCCATTGTTATAAGTGGAAATAAAGTACTGGGTAAAAACACTGTTGAAGGCTTAATTCTGGAGTCAGAACCAATAGAAAACGGTGTTAGCTTAAAAATTGTAGTAAAGAAAGGAACAAAAATCCTATTTCCAATGAAATTATGCTTTGGACTCATTCCAAGAGAGGGAATTCAGATTATAGATATGCATGCTGTCATTGAGGATGACGCGGGAATGAATGCAATATCTCACTGCGTTTTCCCTAATGCAGAGCATATTGTCCATAAGATGAATTATAAACTTGAGATAGGGAAAAGAAGTTTCTTTAGATATAATGAAATCCATTTTCACGGAGAAAGTGGTGGTATAGAAGTTATACCTTATGTGCAGGGTGTTGTTGGCGAAGAATCTCTATTTGAGGCTACCTTCACACTCAAAGAAGGTCGTGTTGGGCTATTTGATACAAAATACGATATTGAAGTAATGAAAAATGGGAAGGTTGAGTTATATGCAAAGGTATGGGGCAAAGGTAATGATAATATTCTTATTGAAGAAAAAGTTGCGTTAAAAGGCGAAAATGCAAGAGCACTTGTAAAAAGTAAGGTTGTTTTGCAGGATAATGCTCGCAGTAAGGTGATTTCAGATATTTCTGCATCTGCTCCTTATGCTCGTGGGCATATAGATTGTACGGAGATTGTCCAGGGTGATGCAGTTGCTGAGGCAGTACCCATTGTGAAAGTATCTAATAACCTTGCCAGGGTAACCCATGAAGCTGCTATAGGGTCCCTTGATTCAAAAGAAATAGAAACTCTTGAAGCGCGAGGTCTTCAAGAGGAAGAGGCAATAAAAGTATTGGTTAATGGTATTTTGAGATAATTTAATGAATTAACCAGTATTTGCTATGAATGAGGACTTGTATTTTTCTTGTCATTCAGAGCATTCCGCAGGAATGCGTAGGAATCTCCGTTTTTCTTAAAGACGAGATATGAAAACAAGTTTAACATGATAAAAAGGATATGTGATATATATACTCTATTGATTTTTTTCTAACGTATGCTATAATGCGCATATGAGCAAATATGGAATGTTATTAAAAGCTATCGCGGATGAAAAAAGACTTAGGTTAATCTCCCTCCTTCTTAGAGAAAAAGGTGAGTTTTATGTATGTGAAATCGCCGATGCCCTTGAGGAATCTCAATACAATGTTTCCAAGTATCTTAAAGAACTTAAAATGGCAAATCTTGTTAAGGAAAGAAGGATAGGAAAAGGTGTTCTTTATTCTACTATTGAACCCGAAGAAGATTTTTCAAGACTGATTTTTAATGCAATCCTGTCCATTCCCGACGATTATACGAAAAGAGAAAGACAGCTTCTCAGGTTAAGAACCACAATGAGAGAAGGTGATAGATGTGTTGTCAGGATTCAAAATGAGCATTGGAAAGAGGCAATTGAAAAAAGTAAGGTTGATTAGATTACATTGAAAACTTTATTACATAATTAAAATTTACTTTAGGAGGAAAAGAATGTATAAGAGATGGTACCCGGTTATTGATTATGAAAAATGTATTGGTTGCCTTTCGTGCGTTGAATTTTGCCCGCACGAAGTTTTTGTAGAGAAGGATGGCAAACCTTCTGTTATTAACCCCGACAATTGTGTGGAATTCTGCAGAGGATGTCAAAGAGGTGCTTGCTCAAGCGGAGCAATAAGCTTTGCAGGAAGTCTTGCAGAGGCGATAGCAGATGGTAGAATAAGAATCAAGGAAGTGATTTGAAATGAAAAAAGGCCTTTTGTTATGCGTTTGCCAGGGAACATGCCCTTCTTTTCAGAAAATGAATATTTTCGAGGTAGGTAATGCCATAAGGAGAGAAGGTATTGTTGATTTTATTGCTATTCATCCACAGCTCTGTGCTGATGACGGCGATGTTTTTCTTTCAACGCTTACCCAAAATAACCGCGAGATAGATAAGTTGTATGTTGCAGGTTGTGCTCCAATAATGCAACAAAAGATGTTTAGGGATGCATTTGAAAGAGCCAAATTTGATAAAACGAAACATTTTGGAGTTGATATAAGAAATATGTCGACGGAAGAAGCAGTCAATGCCATTAAGAAATTAATCGAAGAAAATTAACTCAGGAGGTTAATATGGAAGAGGTAAAAAAAGAAGTTACAGGAGGTAAAAGCTGGAATTTGTTGCCTTCCTGTGGCAAAGAAGCAGGTAATCTTGATATTATTTTTGCATGCGATGGTGCCGCAAGTGTTGGGCAGGTCGGAAATCAGGTAGCAAGAGACCTTACGAACAGAGGCATAGGTGCTCGTATGTGCTGTACTACGGCAGTAGGTGCTGGCTCAGAGCCTCATGTAAATCTTGGTAAGAATGCAAAGCGCGTAATTGTAATAAATGGCTGTGCAAATAAGTGTGCATCGAAGATTATGGAGCAGCGTGGTGTTAAGGTGGACTACGAGTACACAATAAGCGAGATGGAAGTTAAGAAAGTACCCACGCTTGATTTTGATGAAGAAGATGTTAAAAGAATTGCCGAGAAGATTGCAGAAGAAACAGGATTAAATTTGAACAAAAAAAGCGTAAGTTAAACAGTAAATTAATTTTGAATCTGTTCTCTCTTTTGTACCCTGCCCTGAATTTTAGAGCAGGGTTTTTAATTAATAACTTCCTGTAATCCTCTCTTTGCCGAATGTAATTGTCTCAGGATCTATTTGTTTTAAGAAGAGATTTCTGATCAAGTCCGGAATAACCTGGTAAGGAATGTCATCACGAGGAGCCGAAGGCGAGGTGATGATCTTGTCTTTTGCGGTTACTGTTAATATGCTTGGCATGAGAGATGCTGAACAGGTATTTGCCTGTGGCAAGGAAAAGGGCGTATCATAACAATTTTGGCATATTTGAATAGATTTTCGTGTGTGTGAGTGCTATCAATTTCACGTAAATTTTTGAAAATATTTATAAATTTTGCATTTCAATGAAAAATCATTAATATAATATGTGATATTTCTGGAGATTTTAAAACAAAATATAAGGAGGAGGAATATGAATAAAAGAAGATTATGGTCATTCAGCTTTACGACAGCCACTCTGGTGCTGATACCTGCGGCAATCGGTATTAACTATATTGGTAAATTGTTTGCAGGAGTTTTGAAGTTGCCTCTCTGGTTGGATTCGATAGGTACTGCACTTGCAAGTATGCTATCGGGGCCAGTCGTGGGGGCAATTTCAGGAGCAATAAATAACATCATTTATGGTCTTACAATGGATCCCATTTCCTTTGTCTATGCGCTTACAAGTATTGCAATAGGTATTACTGTGGGAATTATAGCATACAATGGCAGGATCAACACATTATGGAAGTCTATTATTGCTGGTGTTGTAGTCGCAATTGTAGCTGCAATTGTTTCTACCCCTCTTAATGTTATATTCTGGGGTGGGCAGACAGGTAATGTCTGGGGTGATGCTCTTTATGCTTATTTAATTGCTCACGCTGTCCCAGTATGGATTGCATCATTTTTAGATGAGATAGTCGTTGACTTCCCCGATAAAATTGCAACAATGATTATAGCATTCTTAATATTCAAAGGGTTACCCAGAAAGCTCATTCTGCTTTATCAGAGTGGCGAGACCATTGAGAAGCTTGACTGATAATAATTAAATTAAGAGTTTTGTTAAAAGATAATTAATGGCGAAAACTTTAAGTTTGTACGTTGAGAGAAATACTTTTATCCACAGGGTTGATTCTATAAACAAGATTTTATATGTTTTAGTCTCGGTTGCTATTCCACTAATCCTGCCTTATAAGTTTGTTGCAGTTCTCCTTATTCTTATAAGTATTTCATTTTTGCTTTTAGCTAAGGTCATGAGGAGAGTGATTCCTTTAATAGAGTTTAGTGTTATTATTCTTTTGTCGATTGTAATTATTCAAGGATTGTTTCACGCAGGAAACAAGACAGTAGCATTCCATATTGCGAGGATTACTTTTTATAAAGAGGGATTATCTTATGCTTTTACTCTAAGCATGAGAGTTATAAATATTCTTCTTGCCTTTGCAATTTTGGTTCTCACCACGAAACCATCCGAGCTTATAGAAGCACTTGTAAAGAAAGGTCTATCTCCAAGATTTGGGTACGTATTAAGCTCTGCATTGCAGATAATACCTCAAATGATGTCTGCTGTTGGTAGTATAATGGATGCGCAGCGCTCACGCGGGCTCGAGACGGAGGGAAACCTTGCAGTTCGTATTCGTGCATTTTTCCCCTTAATTGGACCTGTTGTTATGGGTTCACTTATTGAGACAAGGGAAAGGGCAATGGCGTTGGAAGTGAGGGCTTTCAATTCGAGGGAAAAGAAAACTTTTTTGAATGAAAGACAAAACCTCCGTTCAGATAATGTGATAAGGTTGATTCTTTTTTCAATATTATCATTATCGATAGTCTTGAGAGTGCTTTTATGAAAAAAATTATTGTTGAGAACTTAAAATATCGTTATCCCTTATCTGAAAATTTAGCTCTAAAGGGAATAAGTTTTGAAGTAGAAGGAGGCGAATTTATTGGTATCATAGGTAGAAATCTTGCAGGAAAATCGACTCTTTGCCAGGCCCTTGTGGGCCTGGTGCCACATTTTTACAAAGGTGCTTACAGTGGAAATGTGGAAATTAGCGGAATGAACGTTCTCGAGAACAATATAAGCGAACTTTCTAAAAAGATTGGTATTGTGTTTCAGAACCCTTTTACGCAGATTACTGCAGCCAAACTTACTGTTTATGAAGAAATAGCTTTTGGCCTTGAGAATATGGGAATAGAAATAAAAGAGACGATCAGGAGAATTGAATATGTTTTGCATCTGCTCGATTTAGAAAAATACAAAGATAGAAATCCTTTTGAACTATCTGGTGGTCAGATGCAGAGACTCGCCATTGCAAGTATTATTGCAATGAAACCAGAAATTATTGTCCTGGACGAGCCGACTTCTCAGCTTGATCCTCAGGGATCTGAGGAAGTCTTTAAAGCAATACAGAGTTTAAGTAGAGAAGGCATAACAATAATGATGGTAGAACAGAAAATAGAGAAAATAGCTCAATATGCTGATAGGGTTATGCTAATGAGCGATGGGGAAGTGGTGGATTTTGATGTCCCGCAGAAAATTTTCCTGAGGGACGATCTATTGAATTACGGTGTGCAGGCACCTGTCTTTACAAGAGTGTGCAGGTCGTTAAATATTAAAAACAAAAATACAGGGCTATATCCTGTCACTCTGGATGAAGCTTATGAATTAATGGTAAGGCATGAACAGAATAGAAGTTAAAAACCTGAGATTTTCGTACAGGCGCGGAGAGGAGATTCTGAAGGGGATGGATTTAACTTTTGATAGTGAATCGACTGCGATAATTGGACAAAACGGTGCCGGTAAAACAACTTTTGTAAAATTACTTAAAGGGCTTTTAAAGCCGACAGAAGGGGATATTTTTATAAAAGGAAAAAACACAACGGAAGTTACTGTGGCAAAACTGGCAAAAGAGATAGGAATGGTTTTTCAAAACCCAAATGACCAGATTTTTAAAAGCAAGGTAATTGATGAGGTGATGTTCGGCCCTCTAAATATAGGGCAGGGAATGGAAGAAGCAAAAGGAAATTCGTTAAAGGCCTTAGAACTTATGGAACTTTCCGATAAGGTGGATGAAAACCCATACGATCTTAGTTTATCAGAGAGAAAATTGATAACCATTGCTTCAATACTCGCGATGGATACAGATATAGTAATTTTTGATGAGCCAACAATTTCGCAGGATTATTTTGGTAAAATTAGAATAAAGAATATAGTTAAAGAATTAGCTGCAAGAGGCAAGCTTGTGATTACCATTGCGCATGACATGGATTTTGTTGCTGAAATATCTGAGAGAGTTATAGTGCTAAATAAGGGAGAAGTTATTTTAGATGGAAGTGCAGAAGAGGTTTTCTTAAGGGATGATATTTTGAAAAGTGCATACTTAGAACAGCCCAATATAACTCAACTTTGTAAAAGGTTAGGATATGACAGGACATTTCTTGCTCTGAAAGAGTTTTTAGATTATAGGTTAGCTGAAAATTAAGCAAAACATAGAACTTGAAAAAATTTTTAGAATGAATAAAATTTACTCAATAAGGAGAGTGATATGAATTTTAGAGAAGATGAAAATCGCAACCTTGTCCTTGTTGACGGTACGGTAATCCCTGCTGAAAAAAGGACAAGATGTGAAGTTTACAGCCGTATAGTTGGGTATTTGAGGCCTTTAAGCCAGTATAACAAAGGCAAGCAGGAAGAGTTTAAATCAAGGAAAACCTTTAATATAAAAAATGAGGAGGCTCCTGCAAGTAAATAAACCTCCTTATCGAGGGTGAACTAACTTCGAGAAGACTTTGCTTTTATAGTTTTTCCTGATATAGTTGTAAAAATATTTCCTTTCACGTGCAAAATTGGTTTAAATTCTTTTAAAAATCCTTCTTTTGCATAGGAGGCTTGAATGCTTCCAACAAAGAATGTGTGGTCGCCGTATTTTTTAAAATCTATTACTTTGCATTCGACAAATGCAATGCAACTCCCAATTATATTAGTTTTCAATGTTTTTGAAGGTAACTTCTTAAGTCCAAGTTTTTCGAACTTATCAACGTTTTTACCTGACAGAGTCCCGCATGCAAGAGTTTCATCTACCATTGAAATATCGGGAACATTTACTATAAACTCTTTGCTTGACGTGATTAATTTATGGGTGTATCTCTTTGGAGAGACAGCAACTCCCACTAATGGTGGGTTTCTTGATAGTACAGTAAGCCAGTCAATTGTAATAATGTTTGTTTTTTCATTTTTGTCGATTGAAGTTAAAAGATATGTGTGCATAGGATATACGGCGTGAATAAAATCCTCGATTTCTATTGTCTTCATATTGCCTCCAAAAGATTAATGGATTTTACCGAATTGCACAAGTTTTTACATATTTTAAAAGAGCATCTTTAAATTCTTCAAGTTCTGTATTGCTGAAGGACTCCCTCTTAAACCCTTTTTCTACTGTTTTATAAAATTGTGGTCTCTGGATGAAGAATTTGCTTGCTCCGTTTACCGTTTTTCCTATTCTTTCTATTTCGTCTTTGTCGTGGAATCCTTTAATAACAGTTGTCCTGAATTCATAG
>MNXV01000074.1 GCA_001871575.1 Caldisericum sp. CG2_30_36_11 | reverse complement strand
TTTCTAGGTTTAATTAGTTTATTTTCTTAAGGAAATAAAATTATTCCTTATCTCTACTGAAAAACAGACTTATAAGCCTCAGGGCTCTTCAAAATGATGTTTGACCACTTTACTTTCCTCAATGTAAATTACATATTCTGCAATGTTTGTTGCCTGGTCTGCAATTCTTTCCATGTTTTCTGAAACTCTCATAATAAGTACAGCTCTATTTATGGTAGCGGGATCACTTAACATAAACGTAATCAGTTCTCGAATAATCTGGTCATTAAGAGCATCAACGATATCATCCCTTTTAAGAATATCTTTGCTGAGTTCTATATCCTGAGAAATAAAAGCTGTGATTGCATCATCAAGCATCTTTGCGGAAATGTCCGCCATTCTTGGAAGGTCTATATAAGGTTTCACATCTGGCTGAGGTATTAGTTGAAGGCCAAACTCTGCAATATTTACCGAATGGTCTCCAACACGTTCAAGATCTTTCACCATTTTCATAATCATTGAGACAACTCGCAAATCCTTTGCCTCGGGATGATATAAAGCAAGGGCTTCAATCGCCTGTTCATCTATCTCAATCTCAAGGCTGTTTACCTGAGGCTCAAGCTCATCAATTACTTTTTTTGCGTATGTCAATTTTTTTTCTGCGAGAGCTTTTACAGACAACTTCACCATTTCCTCGACAATGTTCGCCATTTTTATAAGCTTTTCCTTAATGCTCACTATCTTATCTTCTAACATAACCACCTCCAATTATCCGTGAGAAAGCACGGTTTTATTTTTTGCTTAACAAATTTATAACCTTCATTTTTTGCTCTGAAATAAACAAAGCACTTCTCATTAGCTGAACCTCCCGCTTACATACTCTTCTGTCTTTTTGTCCTTGGGCATCGTAAAAATCTTTTCCGTCTTATTGAATTCTACAAGCTCTCCTAAGTAAAGGAACGCGGTATATTCTGATACTCTTGCCGCTTGTTGAATATTGTGCGTGACTATAACAATGGTATAGTTTTTTCGTAGCTCTACGATGAGCCTTTCAAGACTGTTTGTTGCAATGGGATCAAGTGCAGAGGCAGGCTCATCCATAAGTATAACCTCTGGTTTTATGGCAATCGCACGTGCAATGCAAAGTCTTTGCTGCTGGCCGCCTGAAAGAGCAAAGGCATTTTCAAAAAGTTTATCTTTTACCTCATCCCACAAATTTGCATCTCTTAATGACTTTTCCACAATTTCGTCAATTTTATTTCTATCTTTAGTACCATGGATCTTAAGGCCGTATGCAATATTTTCGTATATTGATTTTGGGAAGGGGTTTGGTTTTTGAAAAACCATGCCAACTTTACGCCTCAAATCAAAAACATTTACATCGGGATCATATATATTTTTATCATCAATCATTATCTCTCCTTCAATGTTTGCGTCCGAGATAAGATCATTCATCCTGTTTATGCTCCTTAAAAAAGTGGATTTTCCGCATCCAGAAGGCCCTATAATCGAGGTAACAGAATTTTCAAGAATTTCAAGGTTGATTCCTTTTATAACAAAATTTTTACCAAGCCATACTTTTAAATCTTTGACCTCTACTTTTACCATGATTTTCTTCTCCTAACCCTTAATCTTATTATAATCCCTACAGTGCTAAAAAGAAGCACTATAATAAGTAGTACAACGCTTGCCCCGTAGGCAATTGGAACCTGTTTATCCGGGAATGTGCCTTCGGTAATAAGCCCATAAATAATGTAAGGCAGCGCCATCACTTTATCAAAAATACTCGTAGGTAATCCTCTTGTATAAAAAGTTGCAGCAGTGAATAGAATTGGTGCGGCTTCACCTGCAGCCCTTCCTATGCTTATAATTATACCTGTAAAAATTCCAGATATTGCAGTTTTTAAAGATATATGATAAACGGTCTGCCATTTAGTTGCTCCTACCCCATAGGAAGCTTCCCTGAAGGTATCGGGCACACTCTTAATTGCCTCAATGGTTGCCTGGATTATTGTTGGGAGAACAAGAATTCCAAGGGTAAGAGATCCTGAAATAATAGAAACACCAAGATGCATTCTCTTAACAAATATTGCAAGTCCGAAAAGCCCAAAAACAATTGAAGGAACACCTGCAAGCACATTAATCGACACTCTGAGTAAATTCTTGAACCTGTTTTCTTTCGCATATTCCGCAAGATAAATACCTGCAAGAATACCCACAGGCACTGCGAAAATCATAGTGCCAATAATAAGATAAACAGTGCCAACTATAGAAGGAAAAATACCACCCTCAGTGAACCCATTCCTCGGGATATCAGTAAGAAATTGCCAGTTTATTACACTGAAACCTTTATAAAATATAAATCCAAGAAGAGTCAAAAGGAACACAACCGATGAAAAAGATATAATTCTAATAATTGTGAAGACAATTTTCTCTTTTTTTATCTTGTCCAATTCAACCTCTCTTGAAACTGAATTTATTCCTGAAATATTCTGCAAGCAAGTTGAAAATTATTACAAACAAAAGCAAAAGTATGGCAAGTGAAAACAAAGCCATATAGTGTTGACTACCAACAGGTGACTCAGCCATTTCTGCAGCAATTGTCACAGTTAAGGGTCTCATAGGTGAAAAAATTGAGTTGGGTATTCCGATTGCTCCGCCTGCAACCATAAGTACTGCCATTGTTTCACCAATTGCCCTCCCAAAACCAAGGGAAACAGCTGTGAAAATTCCAGGCAAAGCGGCAGGGAGAACTGCATAAAATATCGTCTCAAACTTTGAAGCACCCAATCCAAAAGAAGCAAGTTCAATATCTACAGGTACGGAAGAAATTGCATCCTCTGCAAGGCTTGCAATTGTGGGAAGAGCCATAAATGCAAGTATTATACTTGCATTAAAGCCGTTTAGCCCCACGGACAGATGAAAAATTTTTTGAAGCAACGGTGCAAGAAATACCAACCCAAAAAATCCATAAACTACAGACGGTATGCTTGCAAGCAATTCAACAACTGGCTTTAAGAAATCTTTTATAAACGGGTTAGAAAGTTTTGAAAGGTAAATTGCAGTTGCAATTCCTATGGGAACTGCAATAAGCATTGAGGAAACAGTAACAAAAATCGAGGAGATTATAAGGGGAAGTGCACCGAAGAGCGGGGGTTCAGAGGTTGGTCTCCACTCTTTCCCTGTGATAAAACGAAAAACGGAATATGATTTAAATAAGGGCAAACCTTCAACTAACACTGTAAAAACTATCCCGAGGAGAGCTATTAAAGCTATGTAAGCAAAAACAGGTAAAAGATATTCAATGACAGCTCTCCTCTTTTTCATAATCCTACTTTACCTTTATAAAACCGACACTATCAACGATATTTTGTCCTTCGCTACTTAAGACAAAATCAATAAAATCTTTTACAGCACCTGTTGGTTGACCGTTAGTATACATATATAAATACCTTGAAAGTTTATATGTTTTATTTTTTGCAGTTTCTTTCGAAGGAAGGACTCCATCGTAAGAAATGGCTTTAACTGATGAATCAACATATCCAAGTCCTATATATCCAATGGCGCCTTTTGTTAATGCAACTGTGTTCTTAACTGTCTGGTTTGAGGCCTGCACAATTGCCTTATCGGTAATATTTACGCCCTTCCCAAGTGCAAGCTCTATAAATGCTTCGTATGTTCCACTTGAAGTATCTCTTGCTACAACTACAATTGGCACATCAGGACCACCAACATCTTTCCAATTGGTAATTTCCCCTACATAAATCTTCTTAACCTGTTCCGTCGTTAATGCATTAACAGGATTTTGTGGATTTACCACAACAGAAAGTGCATCAAGTGCAATAGGAATTTCATATGGATTTACCCCATTAGCCTTTGCTTTATCAATCTCTCCCTGCTTTATTTCTCTTGAAGAATCAGCAATATCGGTTGTTCCATCAATAAGTGCCGCAATTCCGTTGCCTGAACCAGTTCCTTCAACAGATATATTCACATTTAGATGTTTATTCATATAAACTTCTGCCTCTTTTTGTGCAATAGGAAAAACAGTAGTCGACCCATTAATTGTAATATTTACTGGTTGCTCCGTGGGTTGAGATGATTTGCAGCCTGCAAATAAGACTCCTGCAAAAACAATCACTAACGCAACTAAAATAACTCTTTTCATTCTTTATCGCCTCCTTACTCTTATTCTAAATGGAGAGCGTTTATTTTTAATTAGAGTTCTGTTAATTTTAATTTAAATTTCAGTTAATTTTTCTTAACAGAATAAGCTGAACAGTAAATTTGCTTCCTTCACCAATCTTACTTTCAACAGAGATTTTGCCTTTGTGAAGGTCTATAATCCTCTTAGAAATTGCAAGACCAAGACCACTCCCACCACCAACCCTGCTCCTTGAATTTTCTACCCTGAAGAATGGTTCAAAAAGGTATGAAATGTCCCTTTCTGGAATGCCCGGACCCGTGTCTTTAACTTGGAGAGTTGCGAAAACATTTACATAAACAGCTAACTCCACTGAGCCGCTCTCAGTATACCTGATAGCATTGTTTACAAGGTTTCTAATGAGTTCCTCTATTAGAAATAGATCGCCTTTTATGAATACACCTTCCTCACAATTTAATTTGAAATCAAGATTTTTACCTTTTGCAGATTGTAAAAAAGTTTCATAAATTCTTTTAACAGTTGAGGAGAAGTCGATCTCCTGCTCTAAAGGCTTTTTCCATACTTCTAATTCATTGAATTTTGCAAGGTCCGATACAAGATTTTCCATTCTTTCACTGTTCTCTTTAATAGCACTTAAAAATTTCTCGCCATTTTTCTTTATTAATTTTTCGCTTTCAATAATTTCAAGAGCACCTTTTATGACAGATATGGGTGTCCTTAACTCGTGTGAAACACTTGATATAAACTCTCTTTCCATTTTAGCAACTCTTTCTATTACTGTGACATCCTCAAGTAAGAAAAGGGTAAACTTTTCACTTCTTGAAATGAATGGGAAAGATATTGCCTCAAAAACAGAATCTTCTATCTCTAATTTTTCTTCTCTTTGACTCTCTGAGACAATTGCTTCTTTTATAAAAGCAATAAGCTCCTCATAGCGGAGAATTTCATAATAATATTTCACCGAAGGTTCGTCCTGAGCAATCCTCATAAAAGATTTAGAGGCTTTATTATGCACTATGAGCCTTCCTTCCTGATCTACGATAAAAACAGGCATATCCATAGCATTCAATATCGTTATAAATTCCTGTTCCCTGAGTCTTCTTATCTCTCTCAATTTACCTAAAGATTCGATAAGTTCGCTCGTGGCGATACCTAATCTATTAAATTCACTTAGACCAGGGTATACATATTTAGGAGTAAAATCCTTTTCTTTTGCAGTCTTAACCATATTTTCAAGTTTAAGGAGCTCTGATTTTATAAAAATGTAATTAAAAATAAGGATCACTGAAGATAAAGCAAAAAATACCCATCCTGCTATAATCTGTCCTGCAGAGAATAAGATAGCTGACAGTATATAGATCAAAATTGAAATAAAAACGCTTAATCTAATTCTTCCTGTGAAAATTTGTACCCCACCCCTCTTACTGTTTTGATATACTTACCACATTCTCCAAGTTTCTCCCTTAAATGCCTTATGTGCACGTCAATGGCTCTGCCTGAAGGAGAGGCTGTATAATCCCATACAATTGCGAGAATTTCATCTCTTGTAAAGACCTTATCTTCATGCTCTACCAAAGCCCTCAAAATTTTGAACTCAATTGGTGTTAAAACGAGTTTTATATCTTTGCAGAAAACCTGGTACTTCAGAAAATCTATCTTCAGCACTCCTTTTTCCAACAATGACTTCTCCTCTTTTTCCCTTGTGAAAACCTTAACCTTTGCTGCAAGTACTCTCGGACTGAATGGCTTCACTACATAATCATTGGCTCCATTTTCTAACCCAAGCACAACGTCACCTTCACTTCCCTTTGCAGTGAGTATAATAACAGGGATGTCTTTAGTCTTTTCATTTGACCTTATAAATTTTAAAATCGAAATTCCATCCACAACGGGAAGCATCAAATCAAGAATAATGCAATCAAAATGTTCCCTCAAAAGGGAATTAACAAAAGTGTCTCCTGAATTAAACTTCTTTGTCTTAAATCCCTCACGCTCAATATAAAATGATGCAAGCTCTACTATATCTTTTTCATCATCAACTATTGCAACAGTCTTCATAATACCCCTATTCTATTATAAACATTTTCTAAGATTACGTGTTGTATAATTTACAGTACTTTGAAACTGCTACTAAAAGAAAAATTTTTTCGAAAATTTCCTGAAAAATTTCTGCAAAAAATATATAACTTTTTTCCATTTCCGAGGTCTTTATTCTTCTATAATTGCAATTCCATATGAGGGAAAAATTTTTAGAGGATATTGAAAATTTGCAAAACCGTTGTGACTAAAAACAATTGATTAACCCATTGTTAAAAGCACGCGAAAGGAATTTATATAAATAAAGTCTGAAAATTCTTCGAAAAAAGTGGAACTTTTTTGGAGTCTGAGAGCCTATATATATGAGAGGAAAAATCTCTCAGAAAAGAGACGATGTAATATGAGACCAGTAAATCTGCTGAGAAGATCACAGATTACAGAAGACTAAAAAACCTCTTGCAAAAAAAAAAATGATTATACTATTTTTAGAAGAAGGAATAAATTTAAACCTCGAAAGGAGGTGATGGTTGTGCAAGAGAGAGTAGTTCCTCAAGGTTGAGATAGGAGGTGAAGAGACAGAAAAATTATCACGAAAAGAAAGTAATTTTAAACAAAAAATCTAAAAACGAGGAGGTTAAAATGAAGAAAGTTTTTATTAATAAGAAGAAACTTATTGTAGTTCTTCTTTTAACAATTCTAATAACTACATCATTGTTTGTTTCCTTCAATAATAAGAAATCATTTGTATCAACTCAAAGTGCAAAAGCAACAAGTTCAAATGTTTCCTCAAGTCCTTGTGGATGCAATGAAAAACCAAAACTTAATGAAATTTATGACACTCCTTCTGAGATAGAGTTAAAAAGTCTTATTTCAACTACAAAATCGCAAAGAATATACAAAGACTACAGCGAGTTTTTAAAGAACAAAGGTTATGCTGAGTGTACGAATAGTATATTTGGTGGATTCTTCAAGAAAACACCGGTGATTAAAAAAGATGTTAGATATGGTGATAAAAATAATGACTTTAAATTTTCTTATGGTGTCAACTTAAAAGTCAAGAGACCATATATCTTATCTGTCCCATTTATTAACGCATTTGATGACAACAAAATTGCAGGAATCATATTTGTTTATTCACAGAAAAGAGTTCTCTCATATATGGTTGAAGTAGATAGTATTAAAGATCCAAAATCTATGTCAGTAGATATTCTTATTGAAAACAATAACGGAGAAATTGCCTCTGCATCAAACATTGCTACACCAGACTTTTATATTAATTGGCATTGTGTATGGAGTTGTATTCCAGGTGCTCTGTATGATTGTTTAAAATACAAACCTATCTATCCTATATGTGCAGCAGTAGCTTGGGGAATTTGCTATGATTTCTGTGCAATATTTCCATAGAGGGGAGGTAAAATATGCCATTTGGACCATTGCCTGAAGGCACCAACCTTTACATTCCTAGCACCTTAGTCTTTGTTGTCTATATGCTACGTGCCATTGTTGGAATGAAAGTAAAGCAAAATTATTTTTTTGGAGTTAGAACATCTGAATCCCTCAGCGATCCTGAAATATGGAAGGAAGCAAACAAGAAATCCTCATTTTTAACTCTTGCTTTTACTCTTCCGCTTCTTATTGCAAACATTATCTTTGCTATTCTTAAGCTACCAGAATCCTTTCCGGGAACAATTCTTATAATCTTTGCCATCGGAATGATT
>MNXV01000095.1 GCA_001871575.1 Caldisericum sp. CG2_30_36_11 | reverse complement strand
CTCTGTATTAAACAATACAGTTTCTTCTTCCTTTAGTCTATCGCTTAAAATGTAATACATATGAGCCTTTTTGGCCTCGGTTAAGACATGATTTGCATGTTGTCGCAATTCAGAAAGCCTGTCAGACACTCTTGCAAGATTTTCATCGACCTCTTTTAATTTTTTGATAGCCTCGTCCTTTTTCCTTTTATACACATCTATACCCGCGATTCTATCAATGATTGTTTTCTTTTCTTCGGCTCTTGCAAGTAGAATCTCGTCTACTCTACCCTGTCCAACAATTGAATAAGTATGCCCAAAGATATTTGCAGAATGAAATATTGAATTAATTTTTTGCAAAGTAGATTCTTCACCATTAATATAGTAGTGGATTTCTCTGTTTCTATATATCCTTTTCTCAATTATCAAACGGGGCGTTTTAACTGAAAATGTGTGAGACTCATTGTTAAATACCATTTTTACAGAAGCCACATTTAATTGTTTTTTCATCGATGAGCCAGAGAAAATCAAATCTGTCGAATCTATAGCTCTTAGTGAGCTTAATCTCTGTTCACCAAGCATCCATCTTACTGCATCAACTATATTACTTTTTCCAGCCCCGTTCGGCCCAACTATACAATTAATATGCGGGGCTAAGAAAATTTTTGTATTGCTGACAAATGTTTTAAATCCAAAAAGTTCTATACTCTCAAGATACATTAAGATGTCCTATAATTTTTATATTATGAAAATAATCTGCTGAAAAAGAGCGCAGATTACAAAAGATTAAAATTGCCCAAAACGATATGATTTTTTGTAAATTTAGCATTTCGAATATTCTCTCTATCTCTTCCATTAATTTTACCCCTAATTCTTGATAATACACAAATTTACTGTTTTCTTACTCTTTTGGAACCGCTTTCGCGGTTAGAGAAGAGTAAATTACTGACTTTGCAATTTATCGCACTCCTTTTCAGCGATTTACTGTTTTCTAATCGCACTCCTCGTGAGCGATTATATAATATTCTGAAAAGTATTAACAACAAACTTTAAAGATTTCAATGCTTTATCCAGGCTATTGGCAGAACTTCTCCTTGCAGTGTAAGGTATTATCCTGGCATAAGGAATGTGCGATTCTCGGCCCACTATCCTACCCCATTCTCTCCAGTATATTATTACATCTTCAAGCCCTTTAATTATTTTCATCCCTTCTTTTTGAGCCTTTCTGTCAAGAAAATGATATATTCCAAGAAAATAAGAAAGTAATCCATAAAGAGAAGTCCATTGTGCATATGAAGGTATAGAAAACCACTCTTTAGAATTACCATTAAATTGCTTACTTTCATCTCGCAGATCTTTTATAAATTCAATATAAGCATCTTCTCCTACAAAAGTTCTGAGACCGTTTATAGCAATATTTTTTTTATAGAAGTTTTCATAAAGATGTCTTGATAAATTTGGAAATTTTTTGATATCATAAACTTCCTCTCTTTTCAATTCTGGAACTTCTTCTATAATAATTGCTCTTCTGTTACCCTTAATTACGTTTTCCAATGAAGAAGACTCCATAAACAGCGCTCTAAAAAAAAATAAATTATTAGAATCAATTTTATAAACAAGGAGGTTTTCGGGATGTAGAATCAAAGGAATGCCTTTATTTAACTTCTCGATAATTAAGTTTTTAAGGTCTACGTTTTCAACAATGGAGAGGTTTAACCTAATATTATTAAAAAGATTGCACTTTAAATAATTAAGATCTTCATTATAAGCATTTTGAAAGTCAAAACTGTATAAAAATCTCAAAGAAAAACCACTCATTATATTAAGCTCTGGTAAGAGTATTGGAAAATTATAAAAAGAAAGGATTTTAAACAGTTGAACCAGGAAGTCGTATTCACATAGCCTTTCGCTACCGCGTAGCGAATTTGAAATTTCTTCTAATTTTTCAAACATTTCTCTATATATTATAATGGAACTGGAAAATCTTTAAAATAAAAGATGGTAAATGAATAAAATAGAGATAATAATTAAAAAAATTGAGAGAAGCATAAGCAAGTTCGAAAAACCTGCCGTAACTCAAATCGCGAATAGTTACGAAGATCCTTTCAAAATACTTATATCGACGATACTTAGCTTGAGAACAAAAGATAAAACTACACACGATGCTTCAATAAGATTATTTGAAACAGCAAACACTCCAGAGAAAATTCTCAAACTGTCAAATAAAAAAATCGAAAAATTGATTTATCCAGTGGGTTTTTACCATAAAAAAGCTGCTACAATTAAAAAAATATCTAAGGAAATTATCCAAAATCATGGAAAAGTGCCCGATACCCTTGAAGAGCTTTTAAAACTCCCCGGGGTTGGGAGAAAAACTGCCAACCTTGTTTTAAGTGAGGGGTTTGGAAAACCAGCAATTTGCGTTGATACACATGTTCACAGAGTTTCAAACAGGTTAGGACTCGTTAATACAAAAACTCCAGAGCAAACAGAATTTGCCCTTATGGAAGTTTTACCTAAAAAGTTTTGGTCAATATACAACAGAATTATAGTTCCTTTTGGACAAAATATTTGCAAACCAGCATCACCCCTATGTTCTAAATGCCCTCTTAATGATGTATGTCCAAAATTGGGCGTCAAAAAACACAGATAGAGTCGAAATAAAAATTTTTTAAATAAAAAGATAAACAAAATATGATTCATAAATATTTTTGCAAAAAACCCCTTTTGATATAAAATTTTGATGTGAAAAAACTACTAACTGTAATTTCAATAATCGCAATTTTGATTACAATTTTGGGGTGTAACAGATCAAATTTCAAAGTAAACATAACCGATTCAAAAACTGGCTTTCCCATTGAGGGGAAAATACAGGTAAATGGAAAAAGTGTCAAAATAAATGAAGGTATCTTGTATCTTAATGAAGGGGATTATACAATAGAAAAAGAAGGTTATGGGAACTTAAACCTTGGGATAAATGGAAACAGAACTAATAATATCAGTACCTATATGGAACCAATTTCCTACCTTATTATTCTAACAGACAATCAAAATGCAAAGATTTTAATAGACGAAGCTGAAAGAAAAGGTAAAATAGAAGAGGAAAGCATCATAATTTCTCCAGTAAATGAAGGGCAACACAGTATAGTTATTGAAGCGCCTTTCTACATAACAAAAAAAATCACAGAGGAATTTCATAAAGGGGAAAATTTAATTAATGCGAATTTAGCTCTCGACAGTGAAAAAGTCCAGGAATTACTTAAAAACATAGAATTCCCTGAAGATAATAAAAACTTTAATTTTTCAATAACAATAAACGGTGATATTTCAAAAAATAAGTTTTCGTATGATTTGAAAGGTGCCGTAAAAAATAACTTAATCGAAAACATAAGCGATAACAATGTTTCCTACACATTTAAAAACAGTGAACCATTTATCAATAATGAGCAAGTCGATGATTTAGAAAGGGCAACCATCCTAAAATTTGCCAGAGATACAATACAGGAATTTTTGCAATTCAAAGAAAAAATTAAGAGCCTTAATTTAAAAGATGCAAATACGGACTCGATCAGTTTCACGGGCGAAAGAGAGTTTGAGGACAGAAAGTTTTCCGAAACAATTAAGCTAACTCTTTATGAAAATAAGGTTTCATCAGTAACAGTGAATATTTCTTCTCAAGATTTGCAAGTAGACCTTGAAGCTACTATATCGATTACGATTAATTAGGAGGATAAAATGGGTTTTACACACTTACATTTACACACAGAATACAGCCTTCTTGATGGCCTTAATAAGATAAACAACCTTGCCTCAAGAGTAAAAGAGCTTGGAATGGATGCGGTTGCTATTACTGACCATGGAAATATGTACGGCGTAATAGAATTTTATGAAAAAATGAGAAAGGAAGGAATTAAACCCATAATAGGCGCAGAAATTTATGTTGCCCCAGCGGGGATGGAGAATAAGAATAAAGACGAAGATCGCTTCCATCTTATTCTTCTTTCTAAAGATCTCAACGGTTACAAAAATCTTGTAAAGATTGTTTCAAAAAGCTTCATTGAAGGTTTTTATTATAAACCAAGAGTTGATTACAAAGTTCTCGAAGAGTACCACGAAGGACTCATTGCAATGACAGCATGTTTACAAGGTGAAGTACCATCAAAAGCCCTAAAAGAAGGTAAAGATAGTGCCAAAAAATCTCTTTATAAATACATTGATATATTTGGGAAAGAAAACACTTTCCTTGAAGTTCAGGATCACGGTATATCTGAAGAAAAGGCAGTTATAAAAATACTAAAAGATATTTCGCAAGAAGATGGCATTCCTCTTGTTGCGACAAATGATGCTCATTATTTAAGAAAAGAAGATGCCAAAGCTCATGACATACTCTTATGCGTCCAAACTCTCTCAAAAATAGATGACCCGGAAAGAATGAGATTTCAAACAAATGAATTTTATGTCAAATCAGAAGAAGAAATGAGAGAAATATTCAGGGAAATTCCGCAAGCTCTTGATAACACTGAGAAAATAAAGGAAATATGTAATTTTGAATTCGATTTTTCCTCTTATCACCTTCCCCACTTCACAGAAAATGGCAAAGAATGGGATCCAGAGAAAAACAAAAAACTCCTTGAAGAACTAACCTTTAGTGGAATAAGAAATATTTACAAAGATAACATTGACGAAATTTTAAAGAGAACGAGATACGAGCTTGATATAATAGAAAATATGGGTTTTACAGACTATTTCCTCATTGTACATGACTTTATAAACTGGTCAAAAAAACAGGGAATCCCTGTGGGCCCTGGAAGAGGTTCTGCACCTGCGAGCATTGTCTCACATGCACTGAGTATTACAGAAGTTGACCCTATAAAATACAACCTTTTCTTTGAGCGCTTTTTAAATCCTTCAAGAATTTCTATGCCGGACTTTGACATTGATTTTGGAGATAAAGTTAGAGATAAAGTTATAGAATATGTAAAAAATAAATATGGGGCAGACCACGTAGCACAAGTTGCAACTTTTGGCAAGATGGAGGCAAGGGCAGTAATAAGAGATGTTGGGAGAGCTCTTGCCTTTAGTTATGGTGATATGGATAAAATTGCTAAACTTATCCCAATGGGGGCTTCATTATCTGAGGCTGTCGAAACAGTATCTGAACTAAAACAAAAGGCTCAGGATCCCGCATATAAAGAACTGTTTAACATTGCTTCAAAGCTTGAAGGTGTAGTAAGAAACTTTTCTACTCATGCCGCAGGGATTGTAATTGGAGACAAACCTCTTACAGAATACCTACCTCTGCAAACTGATAAGAAGGATGCAATTATTACGCAGTTTGATAAGGATGTTATAGAACACATTGGAATGCTAAAAATGGATTTCCTTGGATTGAAAAATTTAACAATAATACAAGAAACACTTGAAAGTCTCAAAAAACAAGGCATAGAGATTGATTTTGAAAAAATTCCAGAGGATGATAAAGAAACATTTTCAATGTTAAAACAAGGAGATTCAATAGGAGTATTCCAACTGGAAAGTAACGGAATGAGAAAAGTTTTAAAAGGGGTTCAACCAGAAAGTATCGAAGACCTAACTGCTGTTGTGGCTTTGTATAGGCCAGGAACTATAAAAGCAGGAGGAATAGAAGAATACATAAACAGAAAAAATGGAACAACAAAAGTTTCATATCCTCATCCAAAACTTGAAACAATTCTCAAAAATACTTATGGTGTTATAGTTTATCAGGAGCAAGTAATGCAGATAGCAAATACCCTTGCAGGTTATTCCATGGCTGAAGCAGATACATTAAGAAAAGCAATAGGTAAAAAAATACCCGAAATTATGAAATCACAAAGAAGTATCTTTGTAGAGAAAGCTTTAAATAATGGAGTAGAAAAAGAAACGGCAGAAAAAGTCTTTGACCTGATAGAATATTTTGCAGGATATGGGTTTAATAAAGCTCATGCTGTAAGTTATGCGACAATTGCTTATAGGACAGCATATCTCAAGACTCATTACCCAAAAGAATATTTTACTGGAATTCTTAACTCATACATTGGAAACGAAGATAAATTGAGTGAAACCATATATGAGACAAAAACAAAAGGTATAAACATCCTTAAGCCCGGTATAAATGAGTCAGATACTTTTTTTAAAGTAGAAGGGAAAGATATTAGATTAGGGCTCCTGGCAATTAAAAACGTTGGAGAGAAGGCATTAATAGAAATAATCGAAGAAAGAGAGAAAGGTGGTAAATTTAAATCTTTTAGAGATTTTGAAAGTCGGATACAAAGTCTGAAAGTAAACAAAAAAGTTATTGAAAGCCTAATAAAATCAGGCTGTTTTGATTCGCTTGGGGAAGAAAGAAAGTCATTACTGGAAAACAAGAGTGAAGATCAAATACAAACTTTATCACTTTTTGGAGGAGCGACAATTAACTTGCCTCAGAAAACCCAGTCCTCAGATGCTGAGACTTTGCAATATGAAAAAGAAGTCCTTGGCTTTTATTTGACTGATAACCCTATGAATGCTTATTTACCACTGTTGAAAGAAGAAGATGTACCAACAGTATCAGAAATCAAAGAAAGTGAAGAAGACGGAGTTGTCAAAGTAGCAGGTGTTATTTCTTCATTGAGAAAAACAAAAACTAAAAATGGAAATTATATTTACAGGTTTTCGCTCGAAGATGGCTTCACAAAAATCGAAACATTAGTACTGCCAAAGTTTATCAATAAATTCGATGACTTTATCGAAAATGAAGGAGTTATAGTAATAAAAGGGCAAATAAAAAGGGAAGAAGAGACTGTTACACTTTTTGCTGAAGAAGTTTTAAACTTTTTTACTGAAAAAGATATTTCGAAAAAGAATAAATATACATCTTTGCATCTATATCTGAAAGAAGCAACTCTGGATGTTATATACCAAAAACTCAAGGATTTTAAGGAAGAAATAGAAAAATTCAAAGGCGGCAGTCCTTTGATTCTTCACCTTTTTATTGAAGAGAAAGATATAAGAATCACTACCTCTCCAAAATATTTTGTTCAGAATTCAAAATCAATGCAATCAGTACTTGATAGGATATTTGGGAAAGACTCCTACCAAATAAAAACATGGAGTAGTTAAGTGAATCTTAATTAAATTTCTATCCGTTGTATCTTTATAATCCTTTGTATTCGTTTACTCCTCTGTATTCATTGCTCTTTTCATATGAATACTTTGTTCCTACGAATATTTTCCACAATTAATTTTATTAAACTCAATGAAAAATGAACTAGTTACGGAACATACGAGACTATTATTTGTGCAATCATTGTGGTTGCAGCAATTGTTTTAGGGAGTATATCAAGTATTTTTATTTTTAAAAAATCGCACCAAGCTACTCCATCATCAAATGAACCACCAAGCACTACTCCCTCAACACCGAGTGAGCTAACTGCACCCTATTTTCAATATAATACTATCGTTTTTTAACCGAGCAAACTTCTTTGACAAATCGATTGAGATCTTCTTTGAAGATTTCATCCTTTAGCTTTGCAACAACATCGAATACCACTGCTTTTGCCGCATCATTAATCTTTTGTACAGAATAATAGTTGTACTTTCCGCGTCTCTTGGAACATAAAAAGCTTATTTTTCTCAGCTGCTTTAGGGATTTGGAAATTTCGTAAGACGGCCTTTCAAGAGCAGTAGCAAACTCACAAACACAAACAGGTTCACCTCTTCCAACAACAAGTCTTAAGATTCTAATAGATAATTCGCTAGAAAGGACATTAAAAACTTCTTTGGCTTCTTTCATTTGTATTCTCCAAATGTTTCTATAACCCAATTCTTGATG
>MNXV01000034.1 GCA_001871575.1 Caldisericum sp. CG2_30_36_11 | reverse complement strand
GCCCCTATAAGACTGTGTTGTTCTGGATTGGTTTTTGTAACCTCATAATCTATATCATGAAGTAGACCTGTAAGCCCCCATTTTTCAATATCCTGATCAAATTTAACAGCCAGAGCTCTCAAAACAACTTCCACCGAGAGCATATGCTTTATAAGGTTTTCATCATGAACTCTCTTTGTAAGCTCTTCAAAATATTGATCTCTATTCATAATACCTCCAGATTTTATTTGAAAATATTATAGTCAATAAATGGAAATATGCTATCTTTTTCTTCTAAATATTCAAGGAAATTCAGGTTAATTTTCTTATTATTAAGCTCTTGTTCAAGAGTATAAAACGCATTGATATGAAATTTTTCCATATTGGTAGCATAATTCACGGCAGTTCCAACAGAAATAAGGAATGCCCAATCACTGCTTTCTGCAAGAAGAAGCTCACGGGACATTTGATTCAGTAATCTTTTTTCCAAGAGCGTAGGGTTTTTATACTTCTTCGCGAGAGTTATCATTTCCTGACCCATAACATGCAAGTAGGGATAAATCCAGTCAGTTCCCTCGTTCAGCCAGACTTTAAAATAACCTCCATCACCCCATGAAGAAGTAGATGGCTCTGAAATTTGATTCACGGGATATTTAGCAAGATAGTCATAGGGATTAATTGTTTCAATAACATTTGAAAAATTGTAAACTTTATCTAAAACGGATTCTAAAAAGTCCGGACCTTCAAACCACCAATGGCCAAAAAGTTCAGCGTCAAAAGAGGCTAACATGATTGGCTCTCTATCAATAATTCCAAGAAGGTATTTTGCCTCCAACTCTCTGTTAAGCATAAAGTTTCCTGCGTGAGTTTCAACTATTTCCATTGCTTTGTTTCTGTCATAAGGCTCTTTCTTATTGAGGGGAACCTTCCCTGTGATCTTGTGAAGCTTGATACCCGAGTCAAATCTAAAACCCGCAGGATGCAAATATTTTTTAATAAGCTCTTCTGGTAAATCATAATCTATATCCCTGTAAAATTCCCTGTAGTTAAAGTCACCTGGATAACCCTCAAGTGCACTCCAGACCTGTTTTGAAGATTCTGGATCCCGTCCAAAAAATGCTACACCACTTTCAGAAATAATCGGGGCGCTAACTCCATAAACTGGAGGCATATCGGCATACAAAATTCCATGAGTATCAAGTATCGTAAATTTAATTCCATGTTTTGAAAGGATTCTATCTATACCCTGGGTATAGGCGCATTCAGCAAGCCAAATACCTCTCGGTTCTCTACCAAAGGCCTTTATAAAAGTTTCGACTCCTAAGTAAACCTGTACTTCTTTTATTTTTTCATTTATCTCTAATGGTAGAATCTCGTGTGTTGCTGAACAAGTAATAAGCTCTAAAAGCCCTTCATTAAATAGTTCTCCAAACCCATAAATTAAATCTCCTTTAAGTTCGTCGTTAAATACCCTGTAAAGATCCTGATATCTATCGTAATAAAATTTAAATAATTCTTTTATTTCGCCTTTTACAGTACTTGAAAACTCTTCTTTCAGCAGCTCAATCCTGTTCTTCAAATACCTGTTGAATCTTTTTAAAAGCAAATTATCTTGAAGCATTAAAACTAAAGGCGGAGTCATAGACATTGTTATCTGAAATTTTGTGCCTTTTTCCTTCAGATTGGTGAAAGCTATGTACAGAGGAAGATAACTTTCAGAAATTGCCTCATAGAGCCAATTTTCTTCGAGGAAAAATTCTTCTTCGGGATGCTTTACAAAAGGCAAATGAGAATGTAAAACTATGCTTAGAAAACCTTTTTTGTTCAAACTATTCCTTGGGGTATCTAATATATTTGATTTTTTTTGCTTCTTTTTCTAATTTCTTTTTTTCCTTTTCCATTTCTTTAGTTGGTTTGGTAGTAACAGTTTTCTTTTCCACTTTTCTTTTTTTAAAGTCTATCTTGCCCCATTTCAATTCAGTCTTTTTCAATGCACTTCCTCTTGGGACAACAATGGACTCTGAAGAAATTACTGTCTTAAAATGACCTCTCTTTTTAAAACCAATCGCTGCCTTTACGGTGATTCCTTCTTCTACTTTAATATAACCTTTTCCCTCAGAAATTTTAACAGGTAGATCCAAAATTTCTTTTTTCCCTCCAACCAATTTTAGTTCGCCTTCGTTAGTTTCTAAACCTGCTGTATCAACCTGCCAGTTAACAAACACAACACCAGGCTCTTTTGGAAGTAATTCTAAATGGTCTTGTAGAGTTTTTTTCTTAATCTCTCCTTTTAAATTTTCTTCGATTTTCTTAATCTCTTTTAATGGTTTTTTACCTTTTTTTATAGCTTTTATTAGATCTTCCTTTTTCATTTTATGCCTGTCTTTAATTCCGTAAACTTTAGCAATCTGTAAAAGTTCTTTTTTATTCATATCTTCATATTTTTCACGCATTTAAATCACCTCTTGTTGAAGTTATATTGCTAAACTTAAAACTCCTTGGTATTATAATAATATTAGATGGAGTTACATAAAAATATTTTTTATCAAAATCTAAATCATAGCCAATCTTAACATTATCGGGAATTTCAACGAGTTTGTCTATAATCGCTCGTTTAATCTTAACATTCCTCCCAATTCTTGTCTCCGAGAAAATTATAGAGTTGTCTACTACTGAACCAGCATCTATGCTTACATCATAAAATATAATAGAATGCTTAACTGTAGAACCCTTTAAAATTGTACCTTCTCCAACAATTGAATCCTCAACTAAACTATTGATTTTTTCCCCATTTAAGTTGCCATAAGTGAATCTCGCAGGAGGATGATGACGCGGATGTGTAAAAAAAGGCCAACTTTTATCATAAATATCAATTTTAGGAGATTCCGACAGCAGATCCATATTGGATTCATAAAATGCATCAATTGTTCCAATATCCTGCCAGTATCCCTGGCTTCCGTTATCATTTAAAAATTTAAACGCAAATAATCTAAGTTTAGTACTAATTGCATAAGGAATTATATCCCTGCCAAAGTCATGTGAAGAAGTTTCTATTCGTTCATCGTGATCAAGCAAATCTATTAAAGTATTCGTATTGAAAATGTAAATACCCATAGAAGCGAGGCATTTATCTTGATCTTCTGGCATTACAGGTGGGTTGCTCTTTGGTTTTTCTCTGAATCCGATTATTCGATACTCCTTATCTACTTGCATAATTCCAAAAGTCTGAGATTTAGTTTTATCAATAATCACCGTTCCAATTGTAATATCTGCACCTTTTTCTATATGAAATTCAAGCATTTTTTTATAATCCATTTTATAGATATGGTCTCCAGATAAAACCATAACATACTTTGGCTTCTCTCGGTCAAGAAAGTAGAGATTCTGATAGATAGCATCGGCAGTTCCTGAATACCATTTTTCGCCATAGCGTTGCTGGGGAGGTAAATCAGTGACATATTCTCCAAGGTTACTACTTAAAAATGCCCAACTTAACGCAAGATGTCTGCTTAAAGAGGATGATTTATACTGGGTTGCAACGGCAATTTTCCGAAAGCCTGAATTTATGCAATTGCTTAAAGTAAAATCAATTACTCTGTATTTGCCGCCAAAAGGAACAGCTGGTTTAGCCCTCTCTACAGTAAGCGAGTAAAGCCGCTCGCCTTTTCCCCCGGCAAGTAAAAAAACAAAAACCTGATTTATTATATTTTCACTCATTCTATAAGTATTATATTATTTTAGAAAAATTAAAAAAGAGTTTTGTTTGATTCAGAAGCATCTGCCTCTAATTCGAAAAACTTTTTAGAGTAAATTTTAGCTTTATTTGTTGCAATACGTCCCTTTGGTGTTCTTAAAATAAAATCAATTTTTATTAAATAAGGTTCAACAATATCTTCTATGGTGCCTTTGTCCTCTCCAAGCGAAGTCGATATAGCTTCAATTCCAACAGGACCACCTTTGAATCTTGAAGTAAGATTAAAAATGTACTTTCTATCGAGATCGTTCAAACCAAAATCATCTATATGTAAATCTTTGAAAGCCTTACCAACTAACTCCTCATCAATAACGTTTTTCCCAATAACAGAAGTAAAGTCTCGCATTCTTTTAAGAAGTTGAATTGAAATTCTTGGAACACCTCTGGCACGAAGTCCAATTAATCTGGCGGCTTCATCGGTTATTTTTATTTCAAAAATCTGTGCGTCTCTCAGAATTATCTCTTTAAGCTCTTCTGGAGAATAAATCTCAAGATGATAAACAATGCCGAATCTATCCCTTAAAGGAGGTGAAAGCAAGCCAAATCTGGTTGTCGCACCAATAAGAGTGAATTGATTCAAATTTATAACAATCGTGTGAGCGCTCTTTCTAGAGCCTGCAACAATAGGAAGTTTAAAATCTTCCATGGCCGAATAAAGAACCTCCTCAACAGTTTTTGGTAAACGGTGAATTTCGTCGATAAAAAGAATGTCTCCCTTGCTAAGATTTATCAAAATCGATGCAAGATCAGCTACTTTTTCGATAGACGGACCGTTTGTCTGCTTTATGGAAACATTTAATTCTTCAGAAATTATTTTTGCAAGCGTTGTTTTACCAAGACCAGGTGGACCATAAAATAAAGTATGATCAAGGGCTTCATCTCTTGTCTTCGTAGAATCAATAAATATCCTTAAGCTTTTTTTGATGTTTTCCTGTCCAATAAACTCATCAAGATTTTTAGGTCTTATACTCTTATACATTACTCAGTTTCTTAATTGCCAATTTTATAATTTCTTCAACTGTAAAAGCTTCACCGATATCAAAATCCTTCAAAACTGCTCTTACAGATTCAACACTGTAGCCTAAAGAAATAAGGGCATTTTTTGCTATTTTCAGACTATCATTTTGAGGACTTTCAATATAGTCTTCTATATTGCCACCGAGTTCTATAACAATTCTTTTAGCAGTTTTTTCACCAATGCCTGGTATCTTCAAAAATGATTTAAAATCACCTTTTTTAATTGCAGATATAATATTTTCTCTATCCATATGACGGAAAATCATAAGTGCAGTTTTTGCACCTATGCCATTTACTTTTTTTATAAGAAGTTCGAAGAGTTCTTTGTCTTTTTTGTCAATGAAACCAAAAAGGTTTACTCCATCTTCCTTCCATTGTTCAAAAATGTAAAAGGAATATTGTTTACCTTTTTCAATCCTCTCAGGATATGGCACAAGTAATTCAAAACCAATGCCACTTATTAATACAACTATTGAGTTTTCATTCTTCTCTTCTACTGTTCCTTTAATCAGTGCAAACATCTACTTTCTCCAGGTAAGAAATTGAATAAATATGGCAAAGAGCAATTGCTAATGCATCAGCAACATCATCTGACTTAGTTTCCTTTTCAAGATTAAGGATATTTGTTACAGAGACTATTATTTCTTCTTTTGTTGCTCTGCCACTACCAAAAATTGCTTTCTTTACTTCAAGAGGTGTGTATTCAAATACTTTTTTATTGAAGCTGCTCAATGTAAAAAGAATAACTCCTCTTGCCTCACTGACAATCACCACAGTTTTAAGATTCGTGTTAAAGAAAATCTTTTCAACTGCTACATGGTCAATTTGATTAGATATAATTACTTTAGAAAGTCCTTCGTTAAGTTCTTTTAGCCTATCAGGGATTATCTTTTTGACTGAAGTTTTTATAACACCATATTCAATTACTTCAAGTTTATCTTTATCTTTACTTATAATGCCGAAACCTGTAAGAGCCAAACCCGGGTCTATTCCAAGTACTGTTATTTTATCCAATTCAAGAACCAATCTTTTCAGCAATGACTTTTAGTTCAGCTTCGTCTATATCATAATTTGTATAATAATCTTGCACATCATCATGATTCTCGAGTTCATCAGAAAGTTTTACCACTCTTACAGCTTCTTCGCCTGATACTTTAACAAAATTCTTTGGTATAAGAATTATATCTGAATCCTTAATCTTAAAGCCTTTGCTTTCAATTTTTTCCTTGACCTGTTCAAGTAGCTTTGGATCGGTTATGATTGTATAAACACCTCCGTCTTCTTTCAAATCTTCACCACCCGCGTCGGCTACAAGTATAAAAAGATCATCATAGTTCATCCCTCTAACATCTTCTAGTTCAATATTTCCTTTTACTTCAAAATTCCAGGAAACTGCTCCTGATTCTGCAAGGCTTCCTCCGAAATTGTTAAAAATTTTTCTTAACTCTGCAACCGTTCGATTTCTATTATCCGTTGATATCTTAACAATGAATGCAGTTCCAGCAGGACCATAAGCTTCGTATGTATGTTCTTCATAACTTACCCCTGGGAGCTCTCCTGTTCCTCGCATAATTGCTTTATTTATATTATCCATCGGCATTCCTGTTCTCCTTGCTTTATCAATAGAGGTTCTTAGTCGCGAGTTTGTTTCAGGATTTCCTCCACCTTGCTTTGCAGCAATTATCAACTCCTTCGTGAGTTTAGTGAAAAGTTGACCTCTTTTCGCATCCTGCGAAGATTTTCGCCCTTGAATATTATGCCACTTCGAATGTCCAGACATTTTTTTATCCTCCTAATTTATTTTTTTATCATATCTAAAAAATATCTATGTATTCTTATATCATTTCCCAATTCAGGGTGAAAAGAAGATACCAAAATGTTGTTTTGCCTTAAAAATACAGCTCCTTCCGGAATAGAAGACAAAACTTCGACGTCAGGTCCTAGGTTAATAGCAACAGGCCCTCTAATAAAAATTGCATGAAACTTTGAATCAAAACCTTTTACATCCAAGTCAATTTCCATACTGTCAACTTGCCTTCCAAAAGCATTTCTTACAACAGTTATATCAAGAATATCAAAGGTAAATTGTTCAAATCTTTGGATTTTTTTAGCAAGCAAGATCATACCTGTACATGTGCCATAAACTGGCATACCTTTATTTATCCTTTCTTTTATTATTACTTCAAGTTTATAATTTTTTATTAATTTTCCAATAGTGGTGCTTTCACCACCTGGAATAATAAGTCCATCTATTTTCTTGATATTTTCTATTGTTTTTACAGGAACAGCATTTGCTCCTGCTAATTCGATCATCTTAATATGTTCAGAAACATCACCCTGAAGGGCAAGTACGCCAATTTTCATTTATTCACCTCTAGTCTGCATCTTTTCGGTTTCCTCAAGTTCACGTATATCAATACCAGGCATTTCTTCACCTAAATCTTCAGATACCTTTGCTACAATCTTTGGATCATCGAAGTAAGTTGTTGCAGAAACTATCGCCTTAGCCCTTTTACGAGGATTAGATGATTTAAAAATTCCTGAACCAACAAAAATTCCATCAGCGCCGAGTTGCATCATCAAAGAAGCATCCGCAGGTGTTGCTATGCCACCTGCTGCAAAATTAACTACTGGAAGCCTTCCAAGTCCTTTAACTTCTTTAACAAGCTCAATAGGAGATTGCAGTTCTTTAGCCTCTTGGTAAAGTTCTTCTTCACTCATATTTTGTATCTTTCTAATTTCATCCATAACCAATCTCATATGCTTTACTGCTTCAACGATATTCCCTGTGCCGGGTTCACCCTTTGTTCTTATCATTGCAGCGCCTTCAGCAATTCTACGCAGAGCTTCTCCAAGGTTTCGCGCGCCACAGACAAAAGGAACTTTAAAGTCCCATTTATTAATATGATGAATTTCGTCAGCGGGAGTTAAAACTTCGCTTTCATCTATAAAATCAACGCCTATTGCTTCTATTACCTGCGCTTCAGCAAAATGACCAATACGCACTTTTGCCATAACAGGTATAGTTACTGCATTCATTATATCTTTAATCAACTTTGGATCAGCCATTCTTGCCACACCACCCTGCTTTCTTATATCAGCAGGAATTCTTTCGAGAGCCATTACTGAAACTGCTCCGGCTTCTTCGGCAATCTTAGCTTGTTCCACAGAAGTTACATCCATTATAACTCCACCCTTTAACATCTGGGCGAGGCCTCTTTTAACTTTTATAGTGCCAAAAGATTTTTCCATTTACTTATCCTCCTTACCGTTAATATTGTATACTTTTTGAAGTAAAAATCAATACTGTAAATATTTTTTAAACCTTTTAATAGTTGAACTTTTAAAATTTACTTATTATAATTTGGC
>MNXV01000018.1 GCA_001871575.1 Caldisericum sp. CG2_30_36_11 | reverse complement strand
CATTCTTGATAAGAAAACTTTAGAATAGGTATAACCCATGCTCCCTGGCAAGGATAAGAAAGATCATGAATAAGTTACGATACATATGATACTACTGTCTATACAAATTCATATTGTCTTATTCTAAATTTTTGTATAGATTGATTGACGAGGCAACGATTCAATTTCATAGAATAGCAAAGACAGCAATTTTAATCCTTTGTAATCTGTGCTCTTCTCAGCAGATTAAAGATTTTTGATGATTCAATTCGACATATTGACTTTTTTTTCCAATTGATATAATAGTGACCAATAGGAGGTTTAAAATGGACAAAGAAAAAATACTTAAAGAGATCAGTGATAAAAAAATTGATATCGTATGGCTACAATTTGTAGATATTCTGGGCTTTCCAAAGCTTGTCGAAATTAGTTCAAAATCTCTCGAAACAGTTTTAGAAGATGGCATTGCATTTGATGGCTCATCAGTAGAAGGTTTTGCAAGGATTGAGGAATCTGACATGCTCCTTAAGCCAGATATCAACACTTTCTCAGCTTTTCCATGGACACTTGAGGCAGAAACAAAAATTGCAAGAATTATATGCGATGTTTATGACTCAAGTGGTACTTTGTTTGAGGGGTCGCCAAGAAATGTTCTAAAAAAGGTTATCAGAGAAGGAGAAGCAGAAGGTTTTAGAATGCTTAACGGTGTAGAGGAAGAGTTTTTCTTTTTTAGGCTTGATGAGGATAGAAATCCAACAACTAAACTTGTAAGCGACGGGAGTTACTTTGAGATGCTTCCTGAGGATATCGGTGAAAAAACAAGAGCACTAATCGCCTTGAACCTCGAAAAAATGGGCTTTGAAATAGAGGCCTCACACCATGAAGTATCGCCGTCACAGCACGAAATAGACTTTAAATATGCAGATCCTGTAACAACAGCTGACAGAATAATTACTTTTAAAATTGTAGCAAAAACATTAGCCATGATAAAAGGACTTTATGCAACATTCCTTCCAAAGCCAATTTACGGCATCAATGGCTCTGGTGCTCATACAAATATTTCTCTCATTGACCTTAATGGGAATAATGCGTTTTATGATGGAAATAAAGATTTCGAACTTTCTGATATTGCTCTAAACTTTATAGGCGGAATATTTAAACATGTAAAGGCAATAACAGCAATTACAAATCCTCTTGTAAACTCTTACAAAAGACTTGTACCGGGATATGAAGCTCCTGTATATATATCATGGGCAGTAATAAATAGAAGTGCCTTGATAAGAATACCCAATTCAGGTAAAAATGGAAAAAGAATCGAATTTAGAAGCCCGGATCCTACGGCTAACCCATATCTTGCATTTGCAGTAATATTGAAGGCAGGACTTGATGGAATAAAAAACAAGATTACACCCCCGGCTCGAGTGAATGGAATAAACATATATGAATTGACCGAATCTGAGAAAAGAAGAAAAAAAATAGATACATTACCATCAACACTTAAAGAAGCGATAGAAGCACTAAAAAAAGACAAAATCCTTCTTGATGTACTTGGAAAACACGTTTCTTTAAAGTACATAGAAGCAAAAGAAAGAGAGTGGGAAGATTACAAAGTAAGTGTAACTGATTGGGAGATAAAAAACTCTTTTCCAATTTATTAAAAGATTATAAAGCTTAAATGATAAAATCTATCTGTTGATAATTTTTAAGGCAAAATTTCCATCTTAATAATCTATTTTAGAGCTTCATAAACCTCTACCGAATTCAAACAATGCTCGTTTAAGTTGTCCTCTTTTATAATCTAAGGAAAATTTTTTATACAATTCATTATTATGGTATATAATTTATTCTGGAAGAATCAGGAGGAGGTTGAGGAATTTTAAGCAAAATGAAAGAGAGATTTTTCTCAATAATAATTCCTGCACATAATGAAGAAAACTATATTAGCAAGGCAATTGAAGCGATAAAAAATATTAATTACCCAAAGGATAATTTGGAAGTAATAATTGTAGAAAACGGCTCTAACGATAAAACTTGCAAGATAGTTAAATCGAAAATCACCGAAACATTTAAATTTATTACAATCAAAGAAAGAGGAGTATCAAAAGCAAAAAATATGGGTATTGATAATTTATCCAATAAAAGCAACTGGGTTATTTTCCTTGATGCAGATACAATCCTCCTCACGGACTTTCTAAAGAACCTTAACAATTATTTTGAATTGCATAAAGATGAAAATCTATCGGTTGGAACTACTTATGTGCTTCCTCTGTCGGATTTAAAATATGCAAGAATATGGTTCAAATTTTACAATTGGGGGCATCGATTTACAAAAAGCTCATTTTCCATACAAATTGCCAAAACTCCTTTTCTTAAAAATGTAAGATTTGATGAGAGTTTAAATTTCGAGGAAGATTACAAGCTTACGAACGAGTTAAAAAAGTATGGCAAATATTTTTTCTTTGAAACACTGTCTGTACTTACTTCTACAAGAAGATTCGATAAATATGGATGGTTTAAACTATTTTTTATATGGTTATCTTATGTAATAACACCTTCATATTTTAAAAGAAAAATTCAATATAAAGTGGTGAGATAAAATCCATGGAAAGAAAGAAAATACTTATAACAAATGATGATGGGGTTGAATCACCCGGAATAAACAAGCTTGTTGAAGAGCTTATGAATATAGCAGATTTAACAATTGTTGCTCCTGATAGGCAAAAAACTGCAACTAGCCACTCGCTTACTATTGAGGGTGTATTACCAATTAAGGAAGTGCCAATGCCATGTGGTTACAAAGGATTTGCCGTGGTTAATGGAACTCCAACGGATTGCGTACTAATTGCAATTAAAGATATAATGAAAGACGAATTACCTGACCTTCTCATTTCAGGAATAAACCTGGGGGCAAACCTTGGAGGAGATATTCTTTATTCAGGGACTGTTGCGGCAGCTCTTGAGGGTTTAACACAAGGTATCACTTCATTTGCAGTTTCACTCGATAGTTTCTCCTTAAATGGACATTTTGAAACTGCAGCAAAAGCAGTAGCTAAAATTGTAGAAACCGAAGAGTTTTACAAAAATCTTCTCCAGGAAAGATCAATTCTCAACATTAATGTACCAAACATACCCTATGAAGAACTTAAAGGTTTTATAATAACACGCCAGGGAGATCTTTCTTATCAAAATTATGTAGAGAAATATACAAGCCCAAGAAATAAAACTTATTACTGGATAGGGGGAGATAGACCTCCTCATGAAATTGATGAAGAAACAGATTCTTACGCGATTGCATATAAAAAGGTTTCAATTTCTCCGATAAACGTAGATCTTACAAACTACAGACTTCTCCTAAGACTTAAAAAGCTGTTATCAGAATTAAAACTATGAAATTTTTATAACCTCAAAAATATCCTAAAGTGCCTGGCACTTTAGGATGAAAAATGAAATACGAGCAGCGAATTTACTAATTTCATCCATTAAATTCTATAATAGCCTGTATACACGCCATTGAAGACCAACTTTTCCCATTCGCAACAGAGGATTAATCATATTCAGGTTTGTATCAGCAATTTGTGATGCACCGGCATATTTCATGCCAATCCTTTCACCATTATCAAAAGTACGCTTGTAGAGCACTGCATCAAGCCCAACTTTCTTTTTAATTGTACCGAGTATAAATATTCTTGCAGAATTAAATTTTTTCTTTCTAACCCTATCTTTAAGCCTTCCAAAGATAAGAAGGTCTCTCTTAAAATCTCTCAAACTAAATGGATTATTAGAGGGGACAAACTCACTGTAAATTTCTTTGTCTGCCTCGCTTATAACCTCGTTAACATTGGGTATAGTAACGGAAACTCCTAAAACCTTGTTTTCTTCATTAATATGCTCTTCTATGATAAAGATAAGGTCCTCAATTGCAACAGTCTTTATGGTTGAGGCAATATATTTAAACTCATCGTCAGTAAACTTCTCAAATTGAGGGTGCTCAATACTATCCCAGGTTTTATTATAAACATCTCGTATAAGGTCTATTTCTCTTTGGAAATGAACCATTTCTGCGTTTCTAAAAACTATATTTTCTTTCTTAAACCTATCCTCGAGCTGGCTCCCGTCCACCTTAAAGCCATTTATTTTATCCATATACCTTTCAGTCGTATTTTTATCAATTAAAAATGAGAACCAATCATTTTCTTTTTGTCCAAACCCATCAAAAATATCCTTATAATAGGGAGGGTTATACGGTTCCATTGGCATTGGAGCAACATCAAATCCATCTATAAGCAAACCCACTTCTCCTGAAGCATTAAACCTCATAGGTCCGATTATCTTTTCCACACCGTCTTTCTTAAGATCGGCAATGGCTTCCTCTAAAAGTATCTTCCCTGAGTTAATATTCTCTGCTTCAAATAACCCTACAGCGCCTACTTTTCCTGCAAAAACTTTCTCTTTATAATTCCGATCAATGAAACTGGCTACTCGCCCAACTATCTTACCATCCGAAAATGCAAGATAATATTGCAAATATTCAAGATGTTTAAAAAATGGGTTGAAGCCAGGAAAAAATCTTTTATAATTTCTGAAATCAGGATTAAGGTCGGCCATTTCCTGGATTAACAAGGGAAAAACCTTTTGGGATTTTTTTAAGTACTGCTATTCTTAATGTAAACATACTAGCTTTTTCATGATTTAATTCTAAAACTTTCCCTTTCGGGTGTTCTATCAATCTTTTAATGATGACATTCAAATTAGACCTCCAGTCTAAAGCTTACCAACGTTAATTCTATTTAAATAAAGAAAATATAAAAATTGGAAAATGATTAATTCAAGATAAGTCGAAAATAAATTATAATATAATGTGGAATTAGAAAAAAGAAAAGAAGAAATACTTAAAAAAATAGTAAAAGAGTACATAAGAACTGGCCAACCCGTAGGCTCTGAAAGAATAGTTGAAAAGTTTCACTTTCCTATTTCTTCTGCTACTGCAAGGAATGATATGGTTGAGCTTGAGAAATCAGGTTATATATGCCAGCCCTATACTTCTGCAGGAAGGGTGCCGACAAGCAAAGGCTACAGGTTTTTTGTGGAAAGTATTCTAAAAGGAAAAAAACCAACAAAAATTAAGGATATAAAACTCCCTGATGCGGAAAAAATAAAAGGCCTAAGCGAGATTTTAAGTGATGTATCTGAGCTTATTTCGTCCCATACTAATGAAATCTCCCTTGTATTTTCTCCATGTATAAACGAAAACAAAATAAAATATGTGCATTTCTTTACAGTTAAATCAAACATTGTTTATGTTGTGCTTGTTACAAATACCTACACTTCTGAAGCGGTACCAATAGGCAATTTTAATGTTGAAAAAATAGATCTTAAAAAGGCCGAAAATGTTATAAATAAGGAGCTTTCTAACATAACATCTGCAAAGGCACTGGATAAAATTTTGAAAAAAAACTTTTTTGAAGAAGAATTGAAAAATGAAGCTGAAATAGTAAAATCTCTTCATTTATACCTCGAAAATGAACATAAGAAGGGAGAAAAAAGGGAAATATATATTAAAGGCATCTCTAATTTGCTTTCAGCAAGGATTTCTATTGCAGAACAAAAGATAAAATCACTTCTCTATATGCTCGAAGAAAAAAAAGCCATAAGCGATATTGTAGAAAACATCACTTCGAAAGACAGAGTTGGTTTCTCAATAGGCAAAGAAAATATAATCCCAGAACTATGGGATTATAGCCTTATAGCGGTTAAATATACGGTGAAAGAAATGGAAGGAAGGCTTGCACTGCTTGGCCCTACAAGAATGGATTATTTAAGAGGTATATTCGTCCTTGATACTATAGCTGAAAGGCTCGAAGATTTTTCAGATAAAATTATTGAATGAAGGTTGCAATTTCCACACTTGGTTGTAAAACAAACCAATATGAGTCAGAACTAATTAGAGAATCATTTCTAAAAAACAAGGATTTAATTGTCGGATTTAAAGATTTTGCCGATCTCTATATTATTAATTCATGTGTTGTAACCAATAAAGCAGAAGCAGAAACAAGAAAGCTAATAAGTGAAGCAGTTAATAAAAATCCTGATGCAAAAATTTTGCTCACAGGTTGTTTTGTTTCTCTACATCAGAATTCTCAAAACGAGAATATTTTGATTTACACGGGTAGAAAAAATAAAATTGCAGACTTTTATTCTAATGGGATAACTGAATCAGAAAATATAGATTCAGAAAAAATTACTACATTTGCAAACCGTACAAGAGCAATTGTTAAAATCGAAGAAGGGTGCGATAATTTCTGCGCTTATTGCATTGTACCTTTTGTTAAGGGAAAGGAAGTTAAGAGTAAAAGCAGAGAAGTTATAATTGATGAAATTAAACAACTTGTAAACAGAGGCTATAAAGAAATCGTTCTTACAGGAACTGAAATAGGAAAATATGGCGAAGGTAAAGGGACAAACATTGCAATACTTCTTAAGCAATTGAAGCAAATCGAGGGTTTGGAAAGATTAAGAATAAGTTCGATTCACCCAAGCCATGTAACAGACGAATTTATTGAGGAAATTGAAACGCCAGTAGTTCCACACCTTCATATTTCACTTCAGTCAGGCGACAATAAAGTGCTAAAAAAAATGAACAGAGGATATACAAGAGAGGGTTTTCTAAAAGTAGTTGGAAAATTAAGAAAAAAAGACAAAAATTTTTCAATAAGCACGGATTTAATCGTCGGATTTCCCGGCGAAACTGAAGATGCATTTTTTAATTCTATCAATATAATAAGAGAAGTTAAATTCTCTAAGGTTCATATATTCAGATTCTCAAAGAGGCCTTACACTCCTGCATTTTTTATGAAAGAAACAGTTTCGGAAAACTTAAAAAAAATAAGAGCACAAAGATTGAAAGAGGTGACAGATGCTGAAAGAATTGGATTTAAAAAAAGATTTTTAGGAAAAACTGCAAAAGTCCTCATAGAAAATTTCACCAATGATTATTATGAAGGATTTACTCCATATTATCTCAGAATAAAACTAAAAGGAGACAATATCAAAACAGGGGATATTGTAGATACATTTATAGAGAAAGTTGATGCTGAATACTTATACGGATATAAAATTTAAATTTAGGTTGTTTCTTCAACTATTTTTTTCAAATATTCTTTAAGTTCGGATCCAAGATCCTCTCTTTTCAAAGCATAAGCAATATTTGCTTTAAGAAAACCTATCTTTTCCCCTACATCGTATCTCATTCCCTTAAACTCGTATGCAAAAATCTTTTCACGTCCAATTAAACTTTTAATTGCATCTGTAATCTGGATTTCTCCTCCCTTACCAGGTTTTGTTTCTTCAATTGCATTGAAAATATTTGCGTTAAGGATATATCGTCCAATAACTGCAATGTTAGATAGAGCTTCTTCAGGTTCTGGTTTTTCAATAAGGTCGGAGACTTCATAAACTCTATCAGAAATTTTCTTACCGTTAACAATACCGTAAATGTTTGTCTTATCTCTTGGAACTTCCATTACGGCAAGAATCATTCCACGATAGTTTCTAAAGACATTAATCATTTGTTTAAGGCAAGGAATTTCAGAATCTATTATGTCATCCGCAAGAAGCACGCTAAAGTACTCGTCATCAATAAAACCTCTGGCATGATTTATTGCATCTCCCAATCCTCGAGCAATTTTCTGTCTCACATAAAAAAACTTCGCCATTTCACTTATATTTCTTACTTCATCAAGGAGATCAGTTTTTCCCTTATCCTCAAGTTCTTTCTCGAGCTCAACAGCATAATCAAAATAATCTTCAATGGCTCTTTTGCCTCTCCCTGTTATAAAAAGAATGTTTTCAGCACCTGATTTTATAGCTTCTTCAACTACATATTGAACCGCAGGTTTATCTACTATTGGAAGCATTTCTTTTGGCTGTGACTTGGTAGCAGGCAGCAACCTTGTTCCAAAACCTGCCACAGGAATAACTGCTTTTTTAATTATCTCTTTCACTTTTCCTCCAAATTCAGAACTTACCCCCGCTTAAACAAATAAATAAAATAACGAAGGAGAAACAACTTTACTCTTTTGCAATCTGCAATACTTATCAGCAGATTCTACTTTTATTTTACATACTTTTTAAATATTTCCACTACTTTTGCGGGGGGATCTTTAACCTCCGAAGCTCGGGGGTGAATTCTTACAACCTCTGACACTTCTTCTTTTCTTGAAATTTCGTCATAAAAGTAAATTTTATCGCCTTTTTGTAA
>MNXV01000021.1:1340-30217 GCA_001871575.1 Caldisericum sp. CG2_30_36_11 | reverse complement strand
TGTTTTATGAGCACCTCGTTACTAATAACCACAAGAAACCTAAGGTTGCATTGGTAGCCTGTATGAGAAAAATTCTCCTGGTAGCCCATCAAATCTATGTAAATAAGTCAGAATACAAACTGCTTTACATAGATAACAAAAATCTATGTTTACCCTCTTGACACGGATCGTAGTATCTTTAATGAGGCAATTCGATCTATTGACTAAATAAAAAATGCTGTTAAAATTCAATCCGTAAATTTAAAATGAAAATCGGGATAACGTACAATCTTAAAAAAAGCGACAGCGATAGAGAAGCCGAGTTTGACAGGCCTGAAACTATCGATATGGTCAAGAAATCTCTTGAGAATAGAGGATACAAAGTAAAACTATATGAAGCATCTTCACCTCTCCTTTTCTATTCACTTGCACTTGATAGGCCTCAATTTGTATTTAACATTGCCGAAGGAAAAAATGGCTCTCACAGAGAAGCTTTTGTTCCCGCACTGCTTGATGAATTAAAACTCCCTTATACGGGCTCTAATGTCTTGTCTCTTGCAATATCAATGGATAAGATAATGACTAAAGAAGTGCTTAAGCTTGCAAATGTGCCAACCCCGAACTATAAAGTTGTGCGACCAAATGGACATCTAAGTCTTGAAGGATTAAAATTCCCTGTAATCGTGAAGCCTCCATTTGAAGGTTCAAGCATGGGGATCACATCGAAATCGGTCTGCTATAATGAAGAACGGGCAAAAATTGATATTTATAAAACATTTCAGAAATTTAAAAGGCCAGTGCTTGTGGAGGAGTTCATCGAAGGTGCCGAGATAACAGTTGGAGTAATGGGGAATTTCCCTCCTCACGCTCTACCACCTATGGAAATTGACTTCTCCTCTCTTACAAAGAGAGAATTGAAAGCCTCTGCCTGGGGAATTCAGACTTACAAATTTAAAACAGACTACTCAACGAAAGCAAACTATTGCCTGCCTGCAAGGATGCCTGAAGAAATGCTTTCAAAAATATCAAAAATATGTGAAGATGCTTTCATTGCATTAAGGAATAGCGATATTGCAAGGTTTGACCTGAGGGTTGATAAAGAAGGCAACCTATTCATCCTCGAGGTAAATCCATTGCCAGGGCTTGATCCTGAACATTCAGACTTCCCAAGAATCTACAGGTTAATGGGAAAAACTTATGAAGACCTTATTAACGATATCCTGAATTTCGCAATTGAAAGATATAAAATTGAAAATAAAACGGAAACAGAAAATAATCATAATAACTGATTAAATTTATCCCCAAAATAAAAATGTGGGAGCCTTAAGGCTCCCACATAATAAATCATAAATATTAACTTCAACTTTCTTTCTTGTAGGGGATACCATCTGCAGCAGGGCCAACCGCCTTACCGACAACACCGACCAGGGCACCTATTGTAAGGAAATAAGGAAGCGCACTATAAAATCCGGAAGGAATTTGCGATGCGATACCCCTTGCGGTTGCCTGTAGAATAAACTGCAAAACCTGTGCAGAGGCAAATAAGAAGGCGGCTAGCATTGCACCAAAAGGAGTCCATTTTCCGAAAATCATTGCAGCAAGTGCTATGAATCCTTTACCTCCAGCTACTCCAGTGTTATTGAAAGAAGCCATTGTTCCAAGCGAAAGTGCTGCTCCACCTATTGCAGCAAAGACAGATCCCATTATAACCGCAAACCATTTGATCTTAAATACATTTACTCCGAGTGTTTCTGCTGCAGTTGGGTTTTCACCAACTGATCTAATTCTTAAGCCAAGTACGGTATGATATAGAAGGAAGTGCAACCCACCGGTTAAAAGTAATGAAAGCCATACGAATATAGTCAGTCTTGAAAATGCACCAAGAACTGGAATCTTTGAAAGAAAAGTCAAACTTATTCTGTTTGCTGCAGAACCAAAATATGGTACAGACGGCGAGTAACCGGTTGTTTTAAATATTAATTCAAGGAAATATGTAATAATGCCGAGTGATACAACATTAATAGCAACTCCAGAAACTATCTGGTCTCCTGCCCATTTGACAGTTATATAGGCATGGAATGCACCAACTACTATACCAATTCCGATTCCCCATAAAAGTCCGACCCATTGATTTTTGGCAACGGCTGATCCCCATACGCCGAAAAAGGCTGAAAATCTCATTATTCCTTCGAGAGCAATATTTACAACGCCTGAGCTTTCTGAAATAACTCCACCAAGTGATGCAAGAAGAATCGGCGCAGCAAAGTCAAGCATCATAGCAATTGCAAGGTTTAAAAGCTGCATGTTATTCGACACTTCCTTCAGTGACAGAAGACTTCTTAGCTTTAGCCAACTTTAACAATAGATATCTTACGAGCTCATGAAGCGCTATAAATGCTACTATTAATCCTTCAATAATCTGAGGAAAGGTTTTTGGAATTCTTGCAATCTGAACTGAAGTAGCACCTGTCCTGAGGGCACCTATTAATATACCCGAAAGGAATATTCCAAGTGGTTCATTCTGCCCGATAAGGGCAACGGCAATTCCATCGAACCCATAACCTCCTTCAAAAACAGGCGGAAACTGAGACAGGATACCTAACACAATAAAGGACCCACCAAGAGCTGCTACTGCACCTGATAGAAACATTATCTGCATAATTCTTTTTGATGTGTTTACTCCTGATACCTTTGGTGCTTCCATGTTGTATATTGCAGTATGACCCATGGCACGGGCTTCATAACCAAATGTTGTCCTGTAAAGTAAAAACCATATGAGAAATGAAACAGCAATCATAATGAATATACTTATATTCAGACGTGTATTGCTCAGTATTATAGGAAGTTTTGCAGTCGGTGATATATACGGAGTCCCGGAAACACCTGTCTCAACTTTAGCAGCCATAGGGCCTCCAGTAGGCACTAGCCATCCCTGTATAAGATAAAATGCTATCCAGTTGAGCATGATTGTCACAATAACTTCGTGTATTCCTCTTTTTGCCTTAAGATAACCCGCAATAAGCCCCCAGAAACCTCCAAAAAGCATTACCATGATAAGAATAATAGGAATGTGGATTATTGAGGGTAGGCCTGCAAAAGGCTTTGAGTATCCGAAAAAGGCTGCGACTACTGCTCCAACATAAAATTGCCCTTCTGCACCTATACTGAATAATCCTCCCTTTGCTGCAATTGCAAAAGAAAGACCTGTTGCAATAAACATTGAAGATGAAAGAAGCAACTCTGCAAAACTGCTTCTCCAGTAGGGGCCTGGAATTAATCCAGAGGCATTAAAAAGTAACCTATAGGCAAGGAACGGGTTTCTTCCGGTAGATTGTATAAAAATACCACCAACAATAAGAGCAAGAAAAATTGAAACTAAAGGAACAAGAAGGTTTATCCACCAGTATTTTTCTCGTCTTCTATTCATAAATAGCCTGTAAAAGAATTCTTTCATTATTGCACCCTCTCCTTCCTCTTAAGTCCAAGCATCATAAGTCCGAGTTCCTCTTCTGTGGTTTCTTCGGGTGTTACCTCTCCTACAATTTCCCCATTGTAAAGAACGAGTATCCTGTCTGAAAGGCCCATAATTTCAGAAAGTTCAAGAGAAATCAAAAGTATGCCGATACCTTTTTTCTTCTCTTCAACCAGCATCTTGTATACAAATTCGGTTGCACCTATGTCAAGCCCTCTTGTTGGTTGCGAAGCAAGCAGAAAATTATGCTTCAATGACATTTCTTTAGCAAGTATGATTTTCTGCTGATTCCCACCTGAAAAACTTTCAGCCTTTGAATAGATGTCGGGTGGTCTTACATCAAATTCCTGCAGCTTTTTTGTAGCAAAAGCATCTATTTCCTTATCATTTAAAATACCTCTATTAGAAAACGGGTAAAGCGTATGCTGACCCATTATTATATTCTCTCTTGCCCTGAAAGGAAGCACAAGACCTCTTCTCTTTCTGTCTTCTGGAATGTAAGACATGCCCCTGGTTCGCATGTTATAAGGAGTTATAAGTTTTATTTCCTTGCCATTAATGCTAATCTTCCCTGAAGTAGGTTTCAAGAAACCTAAAATTGCGTTAACAAGTTCGGCCTGGCCATTACCTTCAACACCTGCTATACCAACGATTTCTCGCGCATGGACGCTAAATGAAACTCCTTTCAGTCCAAGTATACCCTTTGTATTCTTTACATTGAGATTAGAAACAGAAAAAACTTCATCACCTGCTTTAACATTTGCTTTAGGCAGCTCAAGTACAACATCACGTCCAACCATCATTCTTGCAAGCTCTCTTTCGTTGGTTTCTGATTTATTTACGATTCCCTGGAGCTCACCTCTCCTCATTACTCCAATCCTATCGGCGATTTCCATGACTTCATTGAGTTTATGAGAAATAAAAATAATTGTCTTTCCATCTTGTTTAAGGGCATTCAAGGTTTTAAAAAGTTCAGATGTCTCTTCGGGAGTTAAGACCGCTGTTGGTTCATCGAAAATAAGTATTTCCGCGCCTCTCCTCAAAATTTTTAAAATCTCAACCCTCTGCTGAATTCCCACGGGTAGGTTTTCCACTTTCTCGGTGGGATCAATTTTAAGTCCGAACTTATCAGAAATTTCCCTTACTTCACTTATGGCCCTTAAATAATCAAATACAAATCCCTTATGAGGCTCATCCCCAAGAACAATATTTTGTGTAACAGTAAACCTTGGTATTAACATAAACTCTTGATGGACCATGCCTATTTTTAGTTTTATTGAATCCTGAGGAGTTTTTATATCTTCCTTTTTACCGAAAACATATATTTCACCAGAATTTGGAGTATAAAGTCCGTAAACAATCTTCATAAGGGTTGATTTTCCCGCGCCATTCTCTCCGACGAGAGCAAAAATTTCGCCTTTTTCAATTGAAAGAGTAACTTTATCATTAGCAAGGACATTCGGGAATTGTTTTACAATATTTCTTACACCGAGCGCTTCCATTTGACCTCTCCAATATAAAAATATGGGTGGGATTTTGTCCCACCCATAGAAATTTTAATCTTTAGAATGATGCTGGAGGAGTCCAGCTATCAACGTTCTTCGGATCCTCTGGAACAGTAATAGTTCCATTAATAATCATTGTTCTCAGATTCTCAATCTTAGTAATCTGGTCTTGCGTAAGAACATCAGCTACGTGGTCTGGCGCATAGCCAACACCACCATCTTTAAGTGAAAGGGTTATGGCTCCACTCTGGAATGCGTTGTTAACAACACTCTTTATTGCGTCATAAGTTGCAAGGTCAACGTGCTTAATAGACGAAGTTAATGTTCTGTCAGGACAGAGATTAGGATCAAGGCCCATATCCACATCTACACCGATACCCCAGTATGGTGCGCCTTTTTCACAGATTGCTTGGAACATACCATTACCAGTTGCACCAGCAGCATGGAATATAACATCTGCACCAAGTCCGATCTGTGCATCGGTTGCGGTCTTACCAAGAGAAGGATCGGTAAAGCTATTTGTATACTGCCCATAGATCGTTGCAGTTGGGTTTGTGGTCTTTACACCAGCTCTATAACCTGCTTCATATCTTAATACTGGAGGAATTGCCATACCACCAACATAACCTACTTTATTGGTATTTGTTACGTATCCTGCAATTGCTCCGACAAGATATCCGCATTCATTCTCTTTGAACAGATAGGAAACAACATTTGCAGGATCAATTGTGTTTCCGTCTGCATCAACAGGAGTAGCATCAATCAACATGAATTTCGTGTCAGGATATTTTAGTGCAGATTCACCAATTGCACCAGCAAGCATGAATCCAACACCGATTACAAGCTGACAATTCTGCTGTTCAACAAGATTCTGAATGTTTGGAATGTAGTCTTCTTTTGCTTTCGATTCAAGAACAATAGGTTCAACATTGAGAGCAGTAATATTCATGTTCTTAAGATCATCCGGAATGCTCGCAGTATACTGTGCATCAGTAATCGCGGAATATCCACCACCCTGCACATATTCTACTTTTGCAGCCCAGGTTTCGAGCCCACGAAGTGCAGAATCATTGAATGATCTATCGCCTCTTCCACCAACATCTGTTACAAGTCCGACCTTAATCTTCGTTACTACAGGTGGAGCTGTTTTACAACCTGCAAAAACCGTCACTGCAAGCCCAACCACTAAAAGCAAGACTAACAACTTTTTCATTTCCTTCCTCCTTTCCCAAAAAATGGGATTTTATTAATTATACAACTATTGTACTTGTTGTCAAACAAACAAGTCAATAATCAAAATTAATTATACCAAAATAAAAATTTTTAAAAACAAATTCTCCTAAACTCAAGCAATTTCTCGAACTAGAAAAACTTTAAATAACTCCTGAACCTCCTTCTTAAAGTTTCCGCTTACAACAATATGATGGTTCCCTAGAGGCTTTTTATAAAAGTAATCTGCATACTTTTTGGCTATTCTGACTTTTAGCTGCGTCCTGCACCTTGACAAGGAAAACTCTGCTCCAATTTCTTCTCCCTCAACCACAAAACCTTCATCAAGATTTTTTCCGCCAATTCTCAGGATTGTAGCTGGTCCATGAGGAAAAAATCCCTCGATTCCAACGCCCTTATCTGTCTCAAAATGGGTACGAAGATTGTATCCATCTACAGCACTCAAACCTATTGTGCAATGAGCCAGTGTAACAAAAAGACTATCTTCTTTTTCTTCTATATAAGAAACATTTGCCATGAATGGAGTCTTTGTGGAAACTTTCCTTAAAAGAATCATGGAAATAGTTGAAGGAAGATCTCCCTCACATCCTGCAACAAAACCCTCATCAGTTAATTTAGATAGTGCAATACATCCAGTCGTATCGAGTGGCTTTATAATATCAAAGCATCTTACACTTACATAGTTAAGATTATAGTTCTTTATAATTTCCCTTAGAGAAAGATAGAACTTAAACCCTTTAGTTGCCTCTTCTAAATCAATATTGAAAACATTTTTTGCGTTATTAATCAACTCAAAAGCAAGTGCCTTTGCCTCTACTTCACTTACATTCTTAAAATTTTCTATTGCCTCTTCGATTGGGATATAAATTACATTAATTTTAAATTTTTCTCTATAAAGCTCCAGCGGGTATTGACTTGCGATAAGCCAATCAGAAGGTTTTCCTATCAAGCCGATTTTTTCTTCAATTGGGTTGAATGGTTTCAGAATTTCTTCCCTTGTGATTCTGTTAACATCAATCAAAGTTCCCTTCAGTCCTTCTCTATTTAAGAAAGAAAGTATTTCAATAGATGCAGGAAGCGAGTTGTTAAATTCATTGTACATCAAAATATATGGAGGTTTGTACTCTTTATAAACCGACTTGAATTGGTTTTCAACACCTCCAGTTGCAATAACAAAAAGAGGAATGTCAAAAGTTTTTTCCTCGGTTACAATTTCGAAATCAGGTATTCTTTCTTTTAAAGCCTCTTCAAACTCTTTTACAATAGGGCTTTTCGTTTCGTCTGATCTTAACCCGATAATTTTTACCCTCATCAATGCTCCTTCTCAGGAAAAAATTACAAAAAAACTCCTTTATTTTTATGCATCTGGTTTATTTCTACCAAAAAACCTTCTTATAAGGCCTTTTGGTTCGGTCTTATTTTGTTCAAATTCTTCTCTCTCTGGTAGTTTTTCTTCTATCCGTTTAATGATTCCTAAAACAACAAGTCCATAGGCTATCCCTGCAACGTCGAAGATATTCATATTGAGTTTAAGCGCTGTTTGTCTTATTGTGTTCCCTGTCCTTAAAATATTAAGAACTTCCCAGTGAGTTCTATTTAAACTAATTTCGTCAGGTATATCCTCTAAAGAAAGCTCAAAGGAAGAATCAACTGACGAAATTTTGTCTTTTATCTTGTTCCATTCATCAAGTTTCGATGTGGAAAGTATCAGAAGGTCCTGCACTGATTTATAAATTGATTTTTCTATCTGGCTAATATCTTTCGGGATAAACTTAAAGTTGCCGTCTTTCAAAATAAGTAACTCTATTACCGCAGGTTCACCTTTTAAATCCTCTGTTTCTGCGTTTTTTACCTGTCCTTTTTCAAAATAAATCTTGCCTGAAGTCTTGCCTAAAGGGGTTTCCCCCGAAAGAATAAGTTCACCTGTTTTCTCTCCAAGGGAAACCATTTGAAGCAGGTCTTCAATTGAAAGGTCCTTTAAGCCACCTTCAAGCATATCAGAAGAAAAGCCTTGCTAATTCTAAATACTTTGTGTCTGCTATATTAATTTTATAAGCAGAATCTTCAAGTGGGGTAAAGACAACTTCACTGTTTTTAATACCGACTATCCCATTGAATTTGCCCATAGCAGCATATTCTACTGCCATAATACCAAGCCTTGTAGCAAGAATTCTATCTTCAACGACAGGCACGCCACCTCTCTGTATGTAGCCAAGAACTGTAGTTCTTGCCTTTATATTGGTCATCTTTTCGAGGTTCTCGGCAATATAATAACCTATCCTTCTCTTCCCACTTACTGGGTGCCCAAATTCATCCTTCTCCAAACTTTTCTCGATTTCTTCGTTAAGGGGTGTTCCCTCTGAAACTATAATAATGCTGAAATTCTTTCCTTCATTTTTTCTATTTTCGACATGCCTTGCAATATTCTCGAGACTGTAAGGTACTTCAGGGATAACTATATAGTCTGCACCGCCTGCAAGCCCTCCAAACAAAGCAAGCCATCCTGTTTCTCTCCCCATTGTTTCAACAATCATTAATCTATGATGAGCAGAAGTAGTTGCATGAAGGTTGTCAAGCGCGTTACTAATAGTATTTACTGCAGAGTAAAATCCCACTGAAAAATCTGTGCCATATACATCATTATCAATTGTTTTAGGAATAATAATCGAGGGTATCCCCTCGTCCGAAAGTTTTTTGGCAATTACTACAGTATCTCTATCGCCAATCAACATAAGGAGTGTTAGAGAATTTTTCTTAAAGTTTTCCTTTATAAGCCCGGTATATTTAGGGTCTTTAAAGGGATTTACCCTTGATATGCCAAGAATTGAACCTCCTTCGTTTAAAATGCCTGAAACAGCCTGCTTTGTCATTATTTTTACATCGTTATGTATAAGACCCTCGAAGCCATCGGAAAAACCGAGGATTTCAAACTCTCTTTCAAAAGAGGCCCTTGAAATAGCTCTTATCGCAGTATTTATACCGGGAGCATCTCCACCGTCGCACAAAATTCCAAATCTTTTCATATTAACCTCCTAAAATTCAGTTATGCTTGTAAAAGTAAAGTCCTTTATCCTGACATAAGGAACAGTTATCGAAGAAGAATCATACATGACTCTCTTCTCTTTGCTTAACTCAATGCAGTTATTGAGTGCAGTAATAATGCTCTCAGTAAAACGCATATTCTTAACTGGTTTTGTTATTTTGCCGTTTTCAACGAGGAAAAGACCATCCCTCGTCATTCCTGTTATAACAGCCCTTCTCGGATCCATTGGATTAGTATACCAAAATCTGTGTACATATAATCCATGTTCAACATGAGATATAATTTCATCTTTTGATAAATCGCCGCCTTTCATTATGATATTCATTGGATAAGGGCTAAAAGAACTTGGTTGAGGTAAAGAATGACCTGTTGACTCTTTCCCATTCTTGTAAGCTGTAAGTGTGTCATAAACAACATCTTTTGCAACACCGTTCTCAAAGAAAACAACCTTTTTCTTGGATACTCCTTCAAAGTCAAATGGCATAGGGATAGTTTCAGGTGAAAGACCGTCATCATAAATTGTAATATTATCTCCGAGTATTTTCTTTCCAAAATTACCAGCAAGGAAACTTGTTCCTTCTTCAACTGCCCTTGCATTAAGAGCAAGGTAAGAAAGACTGCTAATAAATTCGGCGAATGCATATGGGGAAAGGATAACTTCGTATTTTCCAGGCTCTACTGCTATGGGATTTTTGCCCATCTCTGCAATGCCTATGCTTTCTTCTATCACAGAATTAACCGAAATATCATCGACATTGGTAGAAGTTTCAATTGAATATCCGCTTGAAGTGTCACCCAAAATTACACTCTTAAGAGATGCAACAGTCAGGGAACAAAATCTTGATATTCCAAGCGAGTTTAAAACACCAATTTGCATTAAATCTATTACAAAAGTGCCGTTTGCGTTAAGGCCTTTTTCTTTTGACTTATCAAGGATTTTCTTTACATATTCAGCTCGCATATCAGGCGTTACTTCCGCTGTTTTTTCAACAAAGAAGTCTTTCTCGGGAGCTTCTTCAGGCTTTGCAAAAGAAACAAAACTAGGGTTTTCCTCTTGAAGCTTTGCAATTTCAACAGCCCTTTTTACAGTATTTTTAATTGCTTCATCAGAAAAATCGTTTACAGACGCACTGCCTATTTTCTTTCCAAAGGCAACCCTCAGGGATAGATTATAATTATTCTCACCTACATTTCTATGAATGTGGTTATTTGCAAATCCAGTTAAGTAAGATTTGCCACCGTATAACATAGCTTCTGTCTGATCTCCTTCGGAAAAGGAAACTGACTTTTTTAATATTGTTTGAATTTTGTCTCTTGTCATCATCTTAGCACCCCCACCTGAACATTTCTAAATCTTCCGTAGGAAGCACCATGACTTACCTGCATCACCTGCATAGGCTCACCCTTCCCACAATTTGGAAGTCCCCAAATATGGTAGTAATCCTTGTTCCCTATGCCATCGCAATTTCTCCAGAACTCATAAGTTATGCCTGAATACGTCGGGTTCTTTACCATATCCTGTAATTTTCCGTTTCGTATCTCCCAGCCTATTTCGGTACCAAACTGAAAGTTCAACCTTTTCTGATCAATACTCCAGCTCTTGTTGGTTGCCATAAGAACTCCGTTATCAATTCCTGAAACAAGTTCTTCAAAAGCTTTATCCCCTGGCTCTAAGTTAATACTCGTCATCCTTATAATCGGTGCTCTGTTCCAGCTCTCGGCTCTCATGGCACCCATTGGTTCAAGTCTCAACTTTTTGGAAGTCTCTCTTGAATTTAAATAACCAACAAACTCACCGTTCTTTACAAGATAAATCTTTTTTGCCTTTATTCCTTCGTCATCGTAAGCAAACCCTCCTATTGCAAAAGGAGCTGTTGCATCTGCAACAATATTCACGATATCAGAACCATATTTAAATTTGCCTAGCTTGTCTGGGGTTAAAAATGAAGTCCCCGCAAATGATGCCTCCTCTCCAAGAACTCTGTCGAGTTCGGTAGGATGGCCACAGGATTCATGAATCTGCAAAGCAAGCTGGGAACTTTCAAGAATAATATCCATTTTTCCTGAAGGACAAGGTTTTGCGCTGAGAAGTTGAATTGCTTCATTGGCAATTCTCCAAGCATTTTCGAGAAGTTTTACCTCTTCAATAAATTCAAAACCTTTCCTTTGATAGTCGCCACCAAATGAAGATGGGTAACTTCTCGTCTGGACATCTTTACCATCTGTTGCAATCGCTGAAATTCCTGCATTGCTTATCACTCTTTCAAGTTCTAAATAGGCACCTTCAGAAGATGCAAAAGTTTTCCATTCCTTTGAGAAATACATGCCTCCTCTTCTCAAGATAATCCCCTGTAAATTCATCAATTTGTCTGCATCAAGAAGAATTGAGATTTTTTTAGTTATAGGAACAGAAAATGGATCAATCTTTACTTGCTCTTCAACCCTATCCTGATAAATCTCGATTTTACTTAATGTTACATCCTCTATCTTTGTCTTCGCACTTGCTTTAGCAATATCCACCGCCTCTTCTGCAACTCTTGATATCTCTTCATCAGTTAAAACAAAAGACGAAGAAAATCCCCATGCACCATCTGCAATAACCCTAATGCCAAACCCCTTTGAGCTAGAGCTTTTAATTCCATCCACTGAGCCATTTTTCGTTGAAATTTCTTCTTCAGTTCTGTCAATTACCCTCACATCAGCGTAAGAGACACCAAATTTCTTCGCAACCATGAGGGCCTCTTCTATTATTCTCTGCACAAAGTCTCCTTATGAATGTGTATATTATAACATCAAAAAACTTTATTGAAATTATTTGCCAATGCAAAACCGTGAAAAGATTGTTTGAAGAACATCTTCGCCCACTTCTTCCCCTGTGAGACTTCCGAGTTCAGAAATTATATCCCTCAATTCTTCTGCAATTAGCTCATCATTTCCACTCCCACCGAGAGCGAGCGAGCCGTTCAGATGTGAAAGAATGTTTTCAAAGATTTCTTTCTCGCGCTCAGTGGTTACAAATGCAGATTCAAAATCTGATGGAAGTATATGCTCAAGAATCTTGTTTTCGAGTTCTTCGACTCCTTGCCTTTTCAGTGCGGAAATTTCCATAATTTTATCGTTTTTGAAAATCTCTTTCAACTTTACTATATCAAGCTCTACGGGAAGATCCGTTTTGTTTACAACAATTATCCTTTCCTTACTTTCTGTAAGTTCTGCAAGGCGTTGATCTTCCAGAGACAATGTTTCACTTGCGTCGAATACGAAAAGTACAAGGTCGCTTTCTTCAATAGCCCTCACGGTTCGCTCTGCTCCTAAAAGTTCAATCACATCACCAGTTTCCAGTAATCCTGCAGTATCAATAAGTCTTACGGGAACACCAAAGAAATCTATCACTTCTTCCACCGTGTCTCTTGTGGTACCTGGAATTTCGCTCACTATCGCTCTGTCAAATTTGAGAAGAACATTAAGAAGAGTAGATTTACCTACATTTGGCTTCCCCGCAATTACAACCCTTGCCCCGTTTTCAATCATTTTGCCTGTTTTATAGGAAGATAGGTATTTTTGAGTTTCTTCTATAAGCTCTTTAATTAGTTTTGTTATTTCTTCACTGGTCATCAGTTTGACATCAAATGGAAAATCAATAACGCCTTCGATGTGTGAAAGCAAGCTGAGAACTTTCTTCTTAAAATTAATTATCTTCTCGCTAAAAATGCCAAATAATTTTTTGGAAGCAAGCTTCAAAGCTTTGTCGGTCTTGGCCTCAATGAGCTCGATAACTGACGCTGCTTCAAGCAAATCCATTTTCCCATTGATGAACGCTCTTTTTGTAAATTCACCCTTTTCTGCAAGGCGGACACCTTTTGCAAGAATAAAACCTAAGATAAGGTCAAGATTTTTGATGCCACCATGCATTTGAAGTTCTACAACGTCCTCTCCCGTGTAAGAGTGCGGGGCTTTGAAAAATAGGACAATGCAAGTATCAATTTTATCACTTGTTTCGGGATCGAAAACATATCCAGTGTACACCGTATTTGGCTCCGATATTTTTACAGATAAAATGCTTTGAGCGATCCTCAAAGCATCGTTTCCTGAAATCCTTATAATACCTATTCCCCCGAAACCTCTCGGGGTGGAAATTGCAGCGATAGTATCACTCATAGCTTAAAGGGGGCATATGCCCCCGATTAATCACTCCCATAAAATTTAACCATCTAAATAAATTTTTAACAGAAATATACCGTCACTATATTTCATCTCTTAACGTCTACAATAACTCTTCTTCTCGGCTCTATACCGACACTTCTCGTCCAAATATCAGGATAATTACTTAGGGTGAGGTGAATGATTCTTCTTGCAGATGCAGACATCGGCCTTAGTTCAACAGGTTCTTTAAGCATTTTTGCCTTTAACGCAGCGTTTATTGCTACGGTTTTGAGCATTTCATACTGCTTCATTTTGTATCCATTTACATCAAGGATAATTGTGGGGAAATTTTCGTCAAGACGATGAGCATAAATGTTCACCACATACTGTATAGACCTTAGAACTGCGCCTTCTTTGCCTATGAAAAGGCCCGGTTCAGATAGATTTGCCAAATTAACATAATAGCCACCGAACCTTTTGCCATCTTCTATTTTGACATCTTCACCAATCTCTTTAAACATTTTTTCAAGGAATTCAGTAACCTTACTCTCTACCATCTATTTCTTCTCCTGTTTAGATCTGGGGTTCTTTTTTGTTTTTACAGGTTTTACTTCTTTTTCCTTTTTCTCCTTTGTTACTTGCGACTGTTCATGAGTTCCTATTTGCTCCGGAAGCTCCCTCTGAGGAAGCTCTTCCTCGACAATCCTCGATTTACTCTGTCCCTTAGGTTGCTCCATAGCTACTCTTATGCCTCTTAAAATAATTGTCTGTTCTCCAACCGCAATAAGAGAGAATGTGATCCAGTAAATAAGAATAGAAGGTGACCATTTTATGGCCCAAACTGCGAAGATAACTGGGAGAAAATATGTCATCATTTTTGTGTTTGAATCCATCTCTACACCAGGAAGCTGCGAAGTCTTGCTTTGCAAAAACATTGAAAGAAAAACAAGGACTGGCATTATATAGTAAGTATCAGGACTGTTTATGTTGCTTAACCAAAGGAAACGTGAAGTATTGAAAGGTGCGTAATTATTCAAAGCTCCAAACAACACAAAGAGTAATGGCCATTGGACAAGAAGAGGCAAACATCCACCAAACATGCTTACATTATGCTCTTTGTAGATTCTCATAACCTCTTGGTTTGCTTTCTTAGGGTCATCCTTATACTTTTGCTGAATCTTTTTTATCTCTGGCTGGATTTTCTGCATCTTTGCAGTCGACTTAAACTGGGTTTTCGTTAACGGATGGGTAATTAGCTTTATTATAATTGTGAGAGCGATAATTGCAAATCCATAATTGGGTATTACCTTGTGGATCCCTTCAATAAGGTCTCTCATAAATTTGTAGAATTTGTTGGGAATTACTAAATCAACAATGCTATTCCGAGTAATTAGATTTTCCTTGCCGTTGCTATCCTTGTAGGTTGTCTTTATAACCATCGGGTATGATTTAGCTTCTATATACAAATAAGAAGTAATCCCAAAAGTGAATGTTGCATCTTTTCCAGCATCTATTGTGCTTGATTTAGATATAGATTGAATATTTAATTCCTGCTGGCTTCTCCAGAGTTGAAACGGTAAAAGATCCTGATGTCCATCAATAGAATCCAGCCTTACCGTAACATCGCCAATGTAATTTGATGTATTATTGGTAACTTTTACTCCAACAGTAATATTTTCCATAGGCCTTCCCCTTGCGAGAACCTGAACCACTACACCTGATTCAGTTACCTTTGGAAATGGGGAAGTTCCACAGCCTGTAAGGAAAATAACAAAAAAAGCTGCAAGCAAAGTAAATAAAAGAAGTTTCTTTTTCATATCTCCTCCTTATGGGACGGGGTTGTGTCCGCCCTTAAAAAATGGATTGCATCTTAAAACTCTTTTTACAGCAAGCCATCCACCTTTCAGCGCCCCGTATTTCTCAACTGTTTGAACTGCGTATTCAGAACATGTTGGAATATAAATGCATGTGGGCGGTTTTAGAGGAGAGATATACTTCCTGTAAAACTTCAACACATAAAGCGTTACTTTTTTCATGATATATTTATACCCTCTTCCCTTAGCATTCTTATAAAGTCATTTAAAACATCTTGCATTTTTTTGCCATTAATGCTATTACGAGCAACAAGGATATATGACTTATCAGCTGGCAAAAAAGGTTCTACTTTTAAAAAAGCTTCTCTCATTATCCTTCTTGCTCTATTTCTTTGAACTGCTCCGCCCACCTTTTTTGAGGTGACGAATCCAACTTTGTTACCCAGGGAATCTGAAATAAAAAGCACAATATAATGCCCAAAGTATTTCTTAGAGCTTTTAAAGGCCTCTTCAAATTCCTTACCCCTTAACCTTTGCCAAAGTTTCACTATAAAGTAGATTCCCCGATTTCATAAATCAAGAACTATACGGTGAGTCTTTCTCTACCTTTTGCTCTTCTTCTTGAGAGCACATTCCTTCCAGAACTTGTCTTCATTCTTGCTCTGAAACCCAAATTTTTTTTCATTTTACGCACATGCGGTCTGTATGTTGTTCTCATATTATTTTAAACCTCCTGCAAAAAATTTTCACATTATTATTTTAATATACCAAAAGTTTTTTATTAGTCAATAATTTTTAAAAATAAAAATCATCTTTACTCTTTATGAAACTATTTTAACAAAAAATCAAATTATGTAAAATTTTAGCATGCACTTAGATGCATTGAAGATTTCATTCTAAAATTCTTCATACGAATGCCTCAACAGCACAAGTTTCATTTTTTAAAAATGGGTTTTAAATACTAACAACAAATCCTTTATAAATAAGCATTTTTTATTATTTCGAATCTAATGGGTCTTCTGAGTGAATTTTGGAAGTGGTAGGTATTTTTGGTCAAGGTCCCCAGATTTTGAGCCTCAAAATGCATTAAATTAGGGGCAATTAGGCCTTTACTGATACCTATCCTGCGGTACAATGCGGGTTTCTAAATTATATTTTGGAGCTTATATTTTCAAGAAATGGCTTAAAATCAAGGTTCACAACAAAAAGAGCGGGCTCGGGTGACAGCCTTTTCTTTCATCAGGCAATCCTTTCCTTTAGTGAGAAAAAAGGGGTGTTAAAACAAGGCTGAACTAAATTTTGGCCTGAAGTTCATGGTTACCGGCAGTAAAAACAAATAACCTTAACTATGTATGGTATCTAATAAAATAATGTTTTCTGATATAATACCACCGTGAAAGAAAAGATGGATATAAAAGAGGAGTTATTTTTCTCAATTGTTTTGCCAGCGTACAACGAAGAAAAATACATAGAGAAAACAGTTGAAGCATTAAAGAGGCTTGATTATCCAAAAGAAAAACTTGAGGTAATCATAGTTGAGAATGGTTCAACAGATAGAACAAGGGAAGTTACAAAATCTACAATCCCCAAAGAATTTAAATTTGTTTCACTGAAAGAGGCAGGGGTTTCCAGGGCAAAAAATAAAGGAATTTCTCTTGTTTATCCTTCAAGCGACTGGGTAATATTTTTAGACGCAGATACGATTCTAAAAGGAAGCCTCTTAAGAGACCTCAACAATTATCTTAATAGTTTTGCCGACGGAGAGTTTGTAGCAGGTACAACATCAGTATTACCAGCTTCTAACCCCAAAGTTGCAAAAGAGTGGTTTAAATTTTACAATTTCGCTCACTGGCTTACCAAAACTTCTTACTCATTACAATTTGCAAGAAGAGATTTACTCAGTAAAATAAAATTTGATGAAGAACTCCAATTTGGTGAAGATACAAAATTTTTAAAAGAAATTAAAAAGCATGGAAAATTCTTTTTCTTCAAGACAGATAAGGTATTTACATCAACAAGAAGATTCGACGCTTATGGATATTTCAAATTACTTCTCATCTGGATATCCTATGCTTCAAAGCCTTACAACCTCAAGAAGTTAATAAGATATAAAGCAGTAAGATAGATTTTTTAAAAAGTTTATAAGCGAGGCAAAGCCGAGAGTAAATACATCGTAGCTCCAGAAAGAATAGGAACGCTGATATTGCCGTCAACTGAAATTGGAAACACCTCAACTATAGACGCAATAAGAACACCTACAATACTTAACCAGATGGGGAGAGTTTTTGATAACCATAAAAAATAAGAGACACTGAAAGACGCAGACAAAAACCCAAGAAAACCTTCAAGCGTTTTGTCGTTTTTAAATCGCAAAATTTTTATCTTGCCGTAATTAATCCCAACAATCTTTGCCATCATATCTCCAAATACCAAAAAACCAAGGCTTGCGGCTACGATATTCTCTTTAAACAAAAGGAAAGTAAGGAATACTCCAACAAGGAAAGTCGTTATAGATGATATATTGCCCCTTTCTTTCCTTTTGTATACTCTAAACCCCTTAAAAAATTCTTTGTGAAAAAGATCCTCTAGACTTATTGATGAAACTCTTACTATATCTGCGAGAAACGAGACTGCAAGGATTGAACCTATCAATATCAGCAATCCTGATTTGCCCATAACATCATACAAAAAAAGGAAAGACATCCCTGCTGGACGAATAAATGTGCGCCATAATGGTAATTCCTCACTGCTCAGGCGAAACATTTTTAAATTTTTTAAATTCCTTACCGCTTCTATGAAGATAAAAGATATCAAGGCTAAAAGAAGAATAAGGTCTCCGAAAAACTTAACCTTGAATATCAAAATTGCTGCAATAATAGAAAGCATCGTTACAGTAAAAAAATCATCATTGTGAGTTGCAAAATGGACACAGAGGGCGTAGGTTACAATGTAAGCTGAGGTCACGAGAATATCTTTAAAAGTGAAGTTTATAATACTCACTCTCGCAATTGTAAAAAGAAATATTCCAACGGCTGCTGCGATTCCACGCCCTCCCTTAAATTGAAGATAAAATGGAAATTTATGACCACAAACTGCTGCAAGACCAGACAGATTAACAAAGAGCAAAGATGAATGAAATAGTGTACTGGCTATTGCCATTGCAAGTAATCCCTTTGTGACATCGTAAAACCCGGTTAAAATTGCGGCGCTTGTTCCTACATTTCTTTTCACATTTGCAGTGCCGGGGTTTCCGTCTCCCACCATGCGAATATCAATATTCCTTACCCATTTAGTGATAAAATAAGCTGGAAGGAAGGAGCCCAATAAATAGCCTATCAATATTGGAAGGATTATCGTAAGATATTTATCTAACATCAATTTAATCCCTTAACCTGAAAAGTGGAATTACAGAATAATCCCTCTTTGAAATCACTATAGTCCGAGGTTCTCCTTTGCATAATCAAGAAATGTCTGAGAGAAAGATGAAAACCTTGAAAGGGCCTTAAATATCGCAGCATCGTACTGAGCCTGGACTGAATCTTGAGGAGCAATACCAACAGTTGATTTATCATAATACCACTCTTTATTACCTGAGATAGAAGAGCCAAAAAACTTATCTTCTAGTCCCCATAGTGTCTTTACATCCTTTCGTCCAAGGATTGCCGCATATTTACCCAGCCACTCCGCAGATTTTACTTCTACATCGAGCGGTTTTGCCTGTGTAAGGCAGTTAATCCAATCTGAATTACTCAATGCAATCTGCTGACCCTGATACTCCTCCATATTGTAGTGATGGTTTTTCCCCATTGTTATCAAATTACTAAGTTTCACAATGTTTTTGAATATAATGCCAGTTGGTGCTGGAACCGTGTGATATGGGCACGTAAGGTCCTCAATTTGATGAAGACTTCTAGCAAGAAACCTGAATGTCCAGTAATCATCACCTTTTTCATGTGCCTTTTTTGCAAGATCAAACCAATACTGAACGCGTTCCGGACCAGCTCCCAGCCTTATAAAACCTAATCCATAGTACTGATGTCTCCACCCCTGGGAACCTCCTGTAAGTATTTGAAGTTTAGATAGATTTAATTCAGTGTCCATATCCCAATCAGGCTCATCTACATAAGTCGTGAGGATTTTAGCGGCAGTAGTCTTTTCGCCAATTTCCCCGTCAAGGTATTTAATCTGGAAATTTGGATTAACTGGTGCAGTATCAACATCCTTGTACAAATATTCAGTGATTGTAATATCGTTATATTTTGACAGCCAGCTTTCATTCTGAAGTACATAAGACAAAGTCATCCCATGACTATTCCATCCATATACAGGTCTGACGATACCAAATACCAAAAGAAAAGCCAATAAAGCTGCAACTAACAACTTCCTATTCTTTTTCATCTTCTCCTCCTCCAGGATCCCTGACTTTGATATTATTATATATGTAACCGAGAATGCCAAAAATTTTTCTCTACTGTGCTCCGGTGCCTGACACAAAAACACAGTAAAATTTTTGCAACCTTTTTGACAGCTAAAGGATATAATAATAAATAGGATGAGCATAGACCTGAAGGAAATTATAAAAAGATTTAAAAATGGAGATGATGCTGCATTTGAAGAGCTGTACAAAGGAACAGTACGTTACATTTACTCCATTGTTTATGCTTATCTGCTATCGAAAGAGGATGCGGAAGATGTTGTACAAAATACATACCTTAAGATATATGCTTTAAGGAAACGAATTGATGATGAAAAATCTCTTATAGCATACATGAAAAGAATAGCTATAAACTACGCGTTTAAGATGATGAGAAAAAGACAAACATTAAAAATAGCCGAGCCTGTTTCAAATGACCCTGAAGTTAAAGAAACAGCGGAAGAGGTGCTTAAAAACCTTGAACCACAGGAAAGGCTTATTATGACATTATTTTACATGGATAACGCATCAATAAAAGAAATCTGTTTACTTACAGGCGAAAAAGAAGGAACAATAAAATCAAAGCTCTCAAGAGCAAGAGACAAATTAAGGGAGGTGATTGCTAATGAGCGAGTTTGATGAAAAAATGCAGAAATTTTTTGAAGATTTTAAAGAACAGATTCCAGTCGAAGACGGAACAGCGACAAAAGTAATGAAGCACATTAAGATAAGGAACAATACAATAAGAAGAAAAAGGATATTTACACTTTCTATGGTGCTTACTCTATCTTTCCTTATCGCTATGAGTTCAATTGTGCCTGTATTCGGTAGAAATGGCACTTTACCACAACTGATCTCAGGGATTTCCCTTGAGAAAAACGCAATGACATTTTCTGGAACAATCGAAGCTCAATCTGAAGTGCTAAATGAAATTAAGGCTAAGGGTTTATCAACTTCTGACTCTATAATAATCCTAGCAATTCTTGATAAAACGGATGTTCCTGTTGATAAAATTATAGAAATGAGATTAAGTGGTACAGGATGGGGGAAAATTCTTGCAGATTTGGGAATTTCCTTAAGCACGGTTCAGCAAACTCTTGAACAGGCAAGCGTACAGGTAAAAGATCGGGTAAGAGACCAGAACCAGATAAGTGAACAAAACCAAAATTCAGAGAGAAATCAGGGTGGAAATCAAAATCGGGCAGGAAACGGCAATAGCCAGGGTGCAAGCAATACCCCAACAAGCACTGTTCTCATAATAAAGGGTGAGATACAGAGCATAACGCTACAAAACTTAACTGTAATTGCAATTACTGTAAATTACACACCAATCTCAATAACCAATCAAACAATTATAAGGGATACCTCAAAATTGCTTCCAATCAAAGATTTAAAGATTGATGATGAAGTTCTTGTGCATGCAGTAAATGACAATGGTACAATAACGGCACAGACTATTCAGCTATTCAATAAAAATAACCAGAATAAAGGAAATGAGAAAAATTTCTTTGTAGTAAATGGAATTGTCAAAAGCATAACCACTAACCCTAATATATTAACTATCGATACCACTGTGGTTGCAGTTCCCTCAGATACGGAGATAAAAGCGCAGGGTAAAATAGTTAATTTCTCCTCAATAAAAGTAAGAGACAGGATAGTTGCAAAGGTACACTCCTCAGATAGCGGCAATGTTGCAGATGAAATAACGGTAACAGGAAATAACTCCAGTAAAGGAAACGAAGGAGAGGAAAACAATGGAAGCGAGGGGCAAGAAAATAAAGATAATGCACAAACAAAAGAATATGAGTTAAGAAGTGTGGTTGTTTCTTTTAATTACGTCATACTCAGAATAAAAGATTTTGAAAATGACATCGTCGTTAACGAAGATACAAAAGTTGAGAAAGAAGGATCAGGAAGAGTTGATGTACAGGCAATCCAGTCAAATGACACGCTTCAAATACACATAAGATATGACGGAGAGAAATATTACGCAACAAGCGTTGTTTTACTTACTGTTCCTCAACATAAAAACGAGGCTTTTTAAGGTGAAGTACAAGTAATAGATCTAATATATAAGGATGTTTTACTTAAAGACATCACGGAAACTTTCATAATCACAAACTCCACAAAATCAAACAAAGATTTGACGGAGATAAAGCCTGGAGATGAAGTAGAGATAGTTGGTATGAGGGTTGATGCAAATACTATTAACATACAGAATATAAATGTAATAAAGAAGGGCGGTAACGAAAACCCTGGAAGTAGCGAAAATAATCACGGGCAAAGCGGAAAGCATTAGAAATTATTTATTACTTTAGGTATGATCAAGGCGGAGGTTAACCTCCGCCTTTTCAAGTTCATAATCGCATAATTTGAAAAGATGATACACGTAACAGTCTTCACTTGCTTTTAGGAGTATTTCCCCTATCATTTATTTCACACACAGGACAGAGCGGCCCCTCGCTCTTAAAAAGGACACCGCATTTCTTGCATTTTTTATAGCCCTTTTTAAGTTTTAGCTTTTGATCTTGTTTGTAAACAGTTAAAAGCTTTTTGTACTTCTTCTTTAGCTTATCGTCGACTTTTAAACGGTTTATCACATTATTAATCCATTTTAGATCTTCTTCTTCAAGTTGCACGCCATCCAGGGCTAAGGTATCTTCTTGAACTTGTTTCCTCTCTCTTATAGGTAATCGCTCTATAATCCTGAACCTTATTCGCTTTACCGGGGAATTGGGGACAATAGTATTAATCTTTTCGATAATGTCATTTTTCATATAATTTAACTCTCTTTCTAAGAGGGGGTTAATAACTCCAATAAGCAGGACGCCATCTTTGTAAGAAAGGGGGGAAGTAAAATCAGCAAGTTTTTGTCCGACAATTTCGTCCCATTTAAAAACCGAGAGGTTGCCTTTAATTTTTAAATATAATTCTCTTTTTACGAGAAATTCGTTAAGGACGCTTCCAATTCTCTTCATAGCATAAAGATTTTGGCAACATCAATTATTTCTGGCGGAATTATTTTGGTAGAAAGCGTAGTTATGAAAACCTGTTCGGATGAAAGTAGTTTTAAAATGTTACTCCTTCTTAGTTCATCGAGATCTGCAAAAAAATCATCTATCAAAATAATCGGTATTTCATGTTTCTTCTTTTTTATAATCTCACCCTCTGCAAATCGTAGAGAAAAGGCAAGGCTATATGCTTCTCCAAGAGAGCTGTACTCCCTCGTTTCTTTGCCATCAAGTCTTATAGAAATATCGTCAAGCTGGATGCCATAAAGTGTTCTTTTTTTTGCTCTTTCTTCCTTTATGCTTTCCAGGTTATTGAGTTTGGAAACAGGGGATGGAAAATACTTTATTTTAATTTCCACCTTTTCGCCTGAGACCTTTAAAAATAGCTCGTCAATTACCAATTGTATTTCATTAATCATGTTTTCCCTTTTACTCTGAATCTCAACTCCAAGCGATACCATTTCTTCTGAAAATACGCTAAGAATATCCATAGAAGCTTTATTACTTTTAAGCAGCGCATTTCTCCTATCAAGCATGGAATAATACCTCAAAAGGGCTTTATAGTAGTCATGGTCTGTAAAAATGAGTGAGTGGTTCAAAAAATCTCTTCTCTTATCAGGCCCGCCCTTTATAATATCAGAAAGGGTATAATTGAGCAATAGAACAGGGTAATTTCCAATAATTTCAGAAAAACTTGTTATTTTTTGGGTATTATATCTCAGCTCTTTTTTCTTTTCACCAAGTAAAAAATCAATTGAATCTACTCCATTTTGTTTTTCAAATTTTGCAGACAAAAGAAAAAAGTCCGCACTAAAATTAACGCAATTAAGAATGTGATTTGTTATAAAAGACTTTCCGGTTGAAAGCAGGTAAATAGCTTCAAGAATAGTGGTTTTGCCTGAACCGTTCTGCCCTACAATAATATCAAAAGAATCAGAAAATTCGAAATTCCTCTTAGAAAGCTTTCTGAAGTTTTCTATATAAATCGAATCTACCCTCATTCAGAAGGTTTTTGCGGCATTATCACATAAACATAAGAATCATTATCCTGCCCTTTTATGAGAACTGGGTGTAGTGGCCCATTTATTCCAAATAATACAGTTTGTGAAGGTACATGCTCTATTCCGTTAATTAATTTTTCCGAATAGAATTGTATTGAAATTTCGGTATTTGCATTACATTGAACTTTTTCTTTACCTTCGCCAACTTCCGTCGAAGCGGATTCAATTTCGACAAAGCCATTTGAAAAAGTTAAATTTATCCTTTCGTTTCCCTTACTTGCAAGAATATTAACTCTTTTAAGAGACTTTAAAAAATCGTCTTTGTTTACCTCAGCAGAATATTCAAAACTTTCTGGTATAACAGTTTCATAAGCAGGAAACTTCCCATTAATTAAAAGGCTTATAAGTGTAAGGTTTGAGAGCATAAATTTCATACTATTTCCATCTGAAATAACTTTTACATTATCATCCTTACCTGTATCAATCTTACTAAAAATATCAAGTGCCCTCCAGGGGATTATAAAGCTCATTTCAGGAAGCTCTGCTTGTTTTTTATTTAAGGCAAGTGCTGTACTATCTGTAGCTACAAAGTTTATAAATCCATCTTTCGAGTCAATTAAGACTCCTTTAAATTCTTTCCTGCTTTCTTCCTTTTTTGATGCAGCAAAAATAGTATTTTCTATAAGGAACCTGAGAAAGCTTAGGTTAAGAGAAAAACTTAGTTTTTCTTCGATTTTTGGGAGTATCGCAAAGGCTTCAGGATTAAAACAATTTAGGCTATAAGAAGCATTTTTTTGTTTTATTACTCCTTTTTTGGAAGATAGCTCAATTTCGGTAGTGTCATTCATATCAAGTTTTGATACAATGTCTCTCAGTATAGAGAAAGGAAGAACTACTTCTCTTACACCATCGCTTAAATCATTTATTTCTCCTTCTAAAACACACTCGATTCCCTGTTCTAGGTTTGTTCCAATAAGATTAATCTTTTCATCAATTCTTATCAAAACATTGCTAAGAATTTGCTCAATTGGTTTTGATGAAATTACTTTTCCGATGTTGCTTAAAGTTTTCATTAATTCGCTGTTAGAAGTTTTTATTCTCATTTTTATCTCCTATATTATTATTTTATATTTTTTAAATATATAAAGAATAATAAAATTAATAATAAGTATTGTGGATGGTGTGTATATACATTGAAACTTGTTCTATATAATAGGGCGTGTTGGTGTAAAAGTTTATGAAGATTGGTTGTAAGTTATTCACAGTTTGAACAGGTTTTAATTTTTCCACGGTTTCTTCCTATTTATCCACAGATTTTTCCACATTTCATTCCTTCAGCCTATTTATTATTTCGTCAATAAGAGCCTTCATTGTCTCATGTGTTTCAGCTTCTTCTTTTATTTTTGAATAGGAATACATAACAGTGGTATGATCTCTTCCTCCAAAGGCCTCTCCTATTGCTGGAAGCGACTGGTCAGTAAGCTCTCGTGAAAGATACATTGCTACCTGCCTTGGAATAACAATATCCTGAGACCTTTTCTTTTCAGATAGGCCGTCGATTGACACATTAAAATATTCTGAAACAGTTTTTTTGATTCTATCTATTGTTATAGGTATTTTCCCCTGCTTTATTATGTCTGAAAGGGCCTTTTCTGCGAATTCAAGGGTTATCTCTTCGTTTGAGAGTGAAGCTTTAGCAATGAGTCTTATAAGTGCTCCTTCAAGTTCTCTTATATTTGAAAATATATTTTTTGCTATGTAAAATAAAACCTCGTCACTTATTTGTATTCCTTCAATTTCCGACTTCTTTTTCAGGATTGCAACTCGAGTTTCAAAATCAGGTGGCTGAATATCTACTACAAGTCCCCATTCGAACCTTGTTGTAAGCCTTTCTTCAAGGGTGGCTATATCTTTTGGAGGACAATCGGAAGATAATACTACCTGCTTTCCCGCATCGTGAAGGGCATTGAAGGTATGGAAAAATTCTTCCTGAGTCCTTTCTTTCCCTGCAAGGAACTGAATGTCGTCTATAAGAAGCACATCTACTGAACGATAATATTTGTGGATTCTATCTATAAGATCACTGTTGCTCCGTGCATTTTGAATCGCATAAATTACTTCATTTGTAAATTGCTCCGTTGTCGTATATATGATTTTAAGATCGGGATTTTTCTCTAAAAAGTAATGTGCAATTGCTTGAAGCAGGTGAGTTTTGCCAAGACCAACTCCTCCATAGATATATAATGGGTTGTACGTCCTGCCCGGACTATTTGCCACAGCAATTGCTGCGGCGTATGCAAGCCTGTTGCTGCCTCCTACGACAAAATTTTCGAATGTGTAACGTCTGTAAAGGACGATGTTATTTATGACAATGTTCTGTTGAGGCTCGGCTTTCCTTTCTTCTACGTTAAAGTTTATCTTCATTTCTTTGCCCAACAACTCAGAAAGAGTGGTTTGAATAAGGGAAAGAAACTTGGTTTCAAGCCAGTCTTTAACGAACTGTGAGGGAACATTGAGAACTATTTCATCTTCTTTTTCTTCTTGAAGTGTAACAGGCCTGAACCATGTCTCAAATGAAGGAACGCTTAGCTGCGCTTTCATGATGGTAAGTGCTTTTTCCCAGGTATTCATAATTTTCACCTTCTTTCCTTAATGTGAATTATATAAAAGTTTGCAATTTTTAAAATTGGTTGGTGAGGAAAGTTAAAATTCCTCATTTTGAATTTTGTTACAAAATGATTTCCTTGCAAGAAATTCAAAACGACTTGAGTATATTTTCGAGAAGGCAATATTTCATAAGGGTTTTTCTTGTATTGACGTGCTTCAGCCTTGCATTACCTTTAACAACACGTATGAGTATTTTAGAGAACGGGTTTATAAACTTGAGGAGGCTGATTATAAACCCGATAATTATGAGAACGCTGTGATGAAATCTCTTGAGTATGACGGCAAAATTCCAATAGGGATTTTCTATGATAAAGAAAATGAAACATTCGAAAGTGCCATAAGAGGCAAAAGCAATTATTTTAAAGAAAGGGAAATACCTGAAATAGAAGAAATTTTAAAAGAAAAAGTGTAAATCAATAATTGATTAGTGGAATAATAACCTGCTGAAAATATCGCAGGTTACAGAAGATAAAAGAAAATATGCCTTTATAGTGCAATTTTGCTCTAAAAAGTCTGTATTATAAAGGCATTTGTTTTTCATGGGATTGTGCTATTTGCCCAGTCTATCTCCCAGAGGTCCAGTAAAACCTTTATGATTGATTGGTCCTCTGTTAGTACCCCTACCTCCCTCTCCGTTTCAAGGGATGGTGTTGTAAAATTGTTTGAGCCAATATAGGCAAGAGTGCCGTCAATAATAAATGTCTTCGCATGGACATAGGGGTTGGGTAGTCCTCTTATACTATCCCCAAGCTCATTCGTGGCGGTAGTATTGCCTGGCGTTTTTGAAAGGGGCGGAGTGATGATTTTTACATCAATATTTTTTGCTTTAGCATTCTTAAGAATGTCTATTATTGATGGATCCTCAACTTCTTGCTCCCAGATTTTTATGTTGCTTTTTGCGCTTTTCAGGGCATTTTCTATTTTGACCCTTGAATCAATCGGGCTTACCACTAATTCAGGGTCATCATTTTCGTATTTTTGCCTTGTCCAGTCTTTCTTGAACAGATCTTCCAACTCAGAGGCTTTTTTCTCATCGTTCAATATGATTCCAAACTCTCTATTTTTAGCAAAGGATGAATATGTAAGGTTTCCCGTAAGGACTATGGCCTTTTCCCCATCGATGACAATGAACTTTGCGTGCGTAAGGAAGAATGCAGGGCTTGACCACTTGCATGTAATACCATATTTTGTGAGGGTATATCTTGCATTCCAATTTTCGGTGTCTGCCTGATACGGAGCTTTTTCAAGCATTACTTTTACTTCAACGCCTCTTTTTGCCTGAAAAACGAGAGAGTCAAAAAGGTCATAAGAAGTGAAACCGTAAAGTTCTATGTGCACATAGTTTTTAGCGGAGAGAATCTCTCTTTCCAGTGACCCGGTGCCCGAAAAAGGTTGAACGATAAGCTCGTTTTGAGGGACTGAAGGTGTTAAATTCGCATTGACTTTAAATAATGATAATGAAGAGAAGATTGTTAAAATCAAAAATGCTATTAAAAATAGTTTAATTTTTTTCATTTTATCCCTCCAGTGTTATTGTAACTTGCCTTAAGAATGGATCCCACTGAACATTTGCCCCAAATGCTTCTGATATAAACCTTATTGGCACAAAGGTCCTTCCACCGATGATTATTGGTACAACTTTAGAGTTCTGGGGATCTATCGTCACTTCCTTGCCATCAACGTATGCCTTTGGGTTCTCTATAAAGAGCGAAACCTCCGTATTTTTAAGTCTTATGAGTACCTTTTTGTCTTTATCAAACCATTGGACATTTGCACCTAATGCTTCTGATATAAACCTTATTGGCACGAGAGTCCTGCTGTTTATTATAACAGGGGCTGCATCTGTATCTATGAATTTATCGTTTACAAGCATTCCTTTTTTGTCTATGGTCATTTTCACAACTGTTTTTAAACCTTGTTTCAGTCGAAACACACTACCAGAATTTGTGAGTACGAACATAGAGCCCGATTTCATATACTCAAAGTCAGGCGTTAAAACAATTTTATTTATGTATCTGTTGTTGATGTTTGCATATATATCTTTAAATCCCATACCCTTGTTGTTCGTTGTGTATATATGTTGCCAGGCTCCAATCACCATAAAGCCGTCGTCGTTGTATTTTGGAGAAATTGCACATCCATCAGCCCATACCCCTAGAAGGTCAGGAATAATTACAAAGTGCGCACCGCCGTCATGTGAAATGTAAATCCCTGAAGATGTCCCTACTAGAATTGTTTTGTCCAGATCAAAACTTGGAGATATTGCAAGACCTGTTATTGATAAACCCTCGAATGCATTTTTGGCGATTTCAGTAAAGCTTCCTTCGCTGTCGTTTGAAAGGTACAGGTCTCCACCATTTGTTCCAAGAAGTGTAATATTCTTGAAAGATGCAAAAGTGCTAATATCTGTATCCCATATTCTTATTCCACTTTCAATTTTGGTAATGTTGCTTAAATTTGAATCTGATATATAGGCTCCGCTGTCTCTGGTTCCTATAATTATTTTCCCGTTGCCTATTTCTTTAGTAAAATTAATTACGTTGTTTTCTAGTGCGTTTAAATGAGCAAACGAAGTACCTCCATCTTTTGAATAGTAAA
>MNXV01000021.1:0-1280 GCA_001871575.1 Caldisericum sp. CG2_30_36_11 | reverse complement strand
TTAAATCGTTATTGCCCACGCTTCCCAGATATGTAAACGAATCTCCACTGTTTTTGGATGTATATATTCCATTTGTAAGCGTTGTTAAATAAACAGCATTATTTGAAGCATAGTGCTTTGAAAATGATATATCGGTAATATTGAGGTTTGTTATTCCATTGTTTGAAACTGTAAATGTCTTTCCAAAATCGCTTGATTTTATAACCCCGTATTCGTAAGAAGTAACAAAGAGCAAACCTGAAGTTGAAAAATCAGGGGAAAATTTTATGGAAAGGTTTGTTGAGTTAAAAGTAAGATCATAATTTTTCCAGCCTGAAGAGTCTTTTACTTTTAGCACTCCATAAGAGGTTATTGCATATATAACTCCATTTCCTGCAACTTCCAAATCTGCAATTTTTTCTTTTGGGAGCTCGTTTGAGAAATTCCTGGAATCGCTTGAAATAAAAATGCCATTATCGTAAGAAGAAGCATATGTTGTTGATTCTACAACCTTTATCTCTGATATTGCGCCTTCTGTCAAATTGTTTGCCATAAGATCACTATTTTTTGTTTGTAGATCAAGTTTATATATAGAGCCCTGTTCACATCCCACATATATTGTGTTGTTAGAAATGGTGAAGGTCTCTGCCAGTGGGTCTTTGAACGTGTCAAGTTGCTGCCATATATCGCTTCCTGATGCTTTTTCCATAAGGACCCCATCAAAGGAAAGGGCAAAGTAATTACCACTAGAATCACCCGCTACCTTTATGATGTAGTTATTTACAACGCCTCTTTGCATAGTAAACCAGTTATTCCCTGAGTCTTTTGAAGAAAAAATTCCATCTTTTGTTCCGACAACAAGAGCATGGTCTTGTGAATAGTTTGGAGACACTGCAATTGAATTCACTCCTTCTGAAAAAGTGAAAGTAATCCTTTTCCATGTTGAGCCACTATTACTTGATATATATAGTCCTTCAGGCCCTCCCGCAAATACGGTTTGGTCTTTTGAAAAATTCGGAGAGAATACAATTTCATCTATCTCTCCGCCATAGATACCTTGTGGTTGTGTCCAGGTTATCTGCTCATCACCCTTTGCAAAGCTAAAAAAACTAAGCACAAAGGTAGAAATAATTGCAATGAAAAAGGTTTTTTTGAAAAGGTTTTTGTATCTCATAAGCTTTTTTCTCCTTTATAAATTGACCCCCTTTATTAAAAATTTCATTTTAGTTTTATCACAATAAAGAAAGTTGTCAATAGATTTGGAATATTAATTTTTATTGGTTTTGTTAGATTTATTTTGT
>MNXV01000040.1:5591-8731 GCA_001871575.1 Caldisericum sp. CG2_30_36_11 | reverse complement strand
TTGTGCCTCATTCTTACTTTAATTCCTGAAATAAAGACATTCCCTTTTTAATACTTAAAAGAACTTTTACCTATGAACTCCCTTAATATTGAAGTAGGTGGTACTTCCTCGGTGATAAGTGGAAGTATGTGAGAAAGAAAATTTAAAAGTCTTAATGCTTCACCGTATTCTTTTTCTTTATAATCAATTGCCCTTAATGGTACTTCTGCATAGTTCCTTAATACTGCGAGTTCATAAACAAGAGTTGAGTTGAACATTACATTTGCATTTTCTTGATATGGGAATATGTATTTTTCTTCTGCTTTAATAACCGTAGGCCAGTTTTTAATTGTGTCTGATGCTGAAATTCCTCTAAAATGATTATCTCTAACGATTCTTCTAATAAGCCTTGTATCTCTTGTTGGTATCCTGTTTATGTTGTCTATATTTATCTGTGTTAAAGCACTGACATAAATCTTAAATTTATTTTCTTCTTTTATGTTGCTTGTTAAGGCAGGGTTAAGCGAGTGTATGCCTTCTACAATCAAAATTCCTTTGTTATCGAGTCTTAACTTTCTCCAGTGCTCGCCTCTACCTGTTGGGAAATTGTATTTTGGGATTTCAACTTCCTCTCCTTTTAAGAGTTTTTCAAGTTGAGACTTTAAAAGGGTATGGTTAATTGCATCAAAGCAATCGTAGTCAATAGTTCCATCTTCTAACTTAGGTGTTTTGTCTCTATCTATGAAATAGTTATCAGTTGAAATTATAAATGGCTTTAAGCCATTTACTCTGAGTTGTATTTCAAGTTTTTTGGCAAAAGTCGTCTTTCCAGACGAGCTTGGTCCTGCAATTAAAATAAGCCTTGCGTTGCTTTTTGATATCATATCTGCAATATCGCTTATCTTTTTTTCATGAAGTGCTTCCTGGATTTTTATAATGTTTGATATTTTACCATTTATTATACTTTTATTTATTTCGCCTACATTGCTTATTTCTAATTTTTTAAGCCAGATTTCGGATTCGTCAATTGCCTCAAATAACCTGCCGACTTTCGGTACCTCGCTTATTTCCTTAAAATTATCCTTTTTCGGCAACAAAATTAAAAATCCTTTTGAATAAGGTACTATATCAAAAACTTTAGCCATTCCTGTTCTTGGTAGTAAGGGACCCGCAAAGTAGACAAAACTGTTATCTAAATGATATAAAGGAATTGTATCCTTAGATAAATATTTAAGAACATTTATATCGTCAAATCTGTTCTCTCTTTCAAGCCTTTGAATTGCTGTTTCTTTTGTCAGCTCTATCTTGGATATGTTTTTATTTTCGTTTATAAGACTGAGTATATTTTCTTTAATCCTGGAAACAGCTCCTTCCTCAAAACTTCCAATTATTTCCCCATATAAAGCATCTCCAAGTGAATGTTTAATTATAATTTTAAAGTTCTGATTTATTTTTTTGACTGCGATTAAAGCAAGGAACGTAAGGGTTCTTTCATAAGTTCTTCTTCCCTCTCCCCATTCCACAGAAAGCAATTCTGCACTTTTCGGTTCTTCAACTTCATCTAGAAACCCCATTCTTTGATTATTAACGATGGCACAAGTATAAGGATAATCTACATTCTCAAATAGTTCAATAACTCTTTTAGTCATTTCCTACCTCCAGCTATTCAAATTTTTATTCTTTTTTACCCCAAACCTCTAAAAGCATTTTATTTAAATTTGTAAGTTCTGCAATTTTTCTTACGGCTTCTTCAGTAAGTTTGTTTGTAACATGTGTGTATTTCATTGTTGTATTTAGTGAACTATGCCCAAGAAGTTCACTTATTGTTATCGGGCTTACGCCTGTTTCAAGGGCGAGTGTTGCAAACGTATGTCTTAATTTATGAGGTGTTACGTGCTTTTTGAGCATGGCCTTCGATGCGTATTTTTTTACAATCAATTGAATTGATAGTGGGGTTAATTTCTTTTTATACTTGCTTAAAAATAAATAGTCGCTGTCTTTTTCCTTTTCTGAAACATACTTTGCAACAATCATTGCAAGTTCATTTGTTAACGGTACAAATCTTTCCTTATCTCCTTTTCCTTTTATTCTTACAACTTTTTCTATCAAGTTTATATCCTCAGTTTTTATATTCACAAGTTCGCTCACTCGCACACCAGTGTGTATTAGAAATGCAATAATCGCAAGATCTCTGGTGTTCCCTGAAGCACTTAATAATATTTCATTAACCTCTTTTTTTGTAAGAAAAATAGGAAGGGTCTTTCCAGTTTTTGGTGCTTCAGGTAGAAGGAAGTTTATTTTTAGCTCTCTTTGCAGGAATTTACCAAAACTTCTTAAAATTCTTACCTGAGTTGCTCTTGAATTTTTGGTAATACTTTTTTTGTTCATTAAATAATCTTCTGCAGATTTTTCGTCAGGGATTTTATATTTTTCAAGAAAATCGTTTATTATATACATGTAATTTCTGATAGTCATTGGTGAAAACCCCTTCATACTCATACTCATCATATATTTTTCTACTTTTGTTTTCTTATTCACCGTTTCCTCCTATGCAATAGAGTCCTATTGCATAGTAACAGAAAAATAAAAAATTTCAAAATATAATAATTAAAAGAATGAGATCTACGAACATAGGTTTTAAGCCTATCGAATTTTAAACTTCGAAAATAAGGTCTCAAGTTAAGCATTTTTTTATAAGGTTGATGTTTTATACCTTAACCATTCAAAATTTTCAAAGTAGGGGCATTCCTGTAGATCATTTTTTCTCTCAAGATTAATTTTTAAAAATTTTTAGTTAAAATATTAGAGTGGTAAAAAAAATAAAAACAAAAATTTTTTTATAAAATTCGTATGTAACACTTTCCTAAAAGTTTTTAATTTTAATGAAATTGCATTTTTTTGTTTTTAAGAACTTAAAAAAATAAAGACAAAAAAATAGATAAAAGTAAATAATTATTGATAGAAAATATTTTTGCCTTTACCTTTTACATCATTGATGGCAGTTAGAATATTATCATAACTTGCATTCATATTTGTTAAAAGGTGAATATTTTTATCACAAAATCCGTATTTCTCCATAAGTGTGGTCTTTACATCAGTAGCATACCGTCAGCATAGTTTAAAATCAAACTCTCTCCCTGGATAATCTGAAATACCTATTA
>MNXV01000040.1:0-5497 GCA_001871575.1 Caldisericum sp. CG2_30_36_11 | reverse complement strand
AACTTTTTTACAAGTTCAACATTAGTTGCATTTAAGGGTTTCTTCCTGCTGTTTGTAATTTTCCTGGTGATAAAATCATCATAATAAGTAACAATACAATAAACCATTTTTTCATACTCATCACACCTATTTATTATAATTATTCTTCTTTCTAAAGCTTAAAGTCAAAAAAGCATTCATTTTTTTCAATAAATAATGATTTTCGTATTTAGATACATTTGAATTGCAATCTTAAGAGTTTTTCTATTTCTTGCTATAAAGTATTATAATATAGCGAAGGTGAGTGCTTTTATTATAGCTCGTTTGGGCTCTTGATTATTGTTTTTTAATTAGTATAATATCTAAATTAAAATAATTTTAATTTAGGAGGCAAAAGATGAAACCTATGACGGAAAAAAGCCTGAGAGAGGCTTTTGCAGGCGAAAGCCAGGCGCATATGAAGTATCTTATTTTTGCAGACCTGGCAGAAAAAGATGGGAAAAAGGATATTGCAAGGTTGTTCAGAGCTATAGCTTATGCGGAGCAAGTTCATGCAACAAATCATTTTAGAGTGCTTGGGAACCTTAAATCAACCGGTGAAAATCTTCAAACTGGCTGGAATGGCGAGAATTACGAAATCGAAGAAATGTATCCTGCTTTTAACGCAATCGCATCTTTGCAGGATGAGAAAGATGCAATGAGGTCAATTTATTTTGCACTATCTGCTGAAAAAATACACAGAGAACTTTATGCTGATACTAAAGAGAAGCTTAACAATGGAGTGGATGTAAAATTTGAAAAAATTTCAATTTGCCCAATTTGTGGATATACTGTTGTTGGAGAAGCAGCAGAAAAGTGCCCAGTTTGTGGTGCTCCAAAGGGTTCTTTTCAAGAATTTTAAATATAAGGAGGGAAGTCATGAAAAAGTACAGATGTATGGTGTGCGGGTATATTTATGACCCGACAGTTGGAGACGATACACAGGATGTAAAACCAGATACTCCCTTTGAAAATCTACCAGAGGATTGGACTTGTCCTGTTTGTGGAGCCACAAAAGACCAATTTGAAGAAGAGTAAGGAGATATTATGGATAAAAGACAGAGCATTTTAGTCGAAGCTATGGAAATTGAATTGAACGGGATAGAGCTTTATAAGTCAGCTTCAGAGAAAACGGATGATTCACAGGCGCGTAAGGCTTTTATGTTTCTTTCCAACGAAGAATTAAAACATTACAATACTTTGAAAAAAATCTTCGACAGCATCTCTAAAGGAAATGGGTTTAAGATTGAACTTCCTATTTTTGAAGTACCTTCTTTTGATAAAATCTTTTCTGATGATTTTAGAGCAAACCTGAAAGGGAAAAATTTTGAATTTTCAGCAATTTCAACCGGAATGCTTCTCGAAAAAGCTTCTATTAACTTTTATAGAAAGCAAAAAGAAAATTCTATCACTGAGAAGGAAAAAGAACTCTTCGAAACTTTAGAAAAATGGGAAGAAGAGCATCTTAGAATACTCGAAAGAGACTATAATGATATAAAGGAAAAATTCTGGATAGATAACAAATTTTATCCATTCTAAAGGGGTGACGTATATGAAAAAATATGTAATTGTTGGTTTAGGTATTGCTGGTTTAACAGCTGCGAAAACTATAAGATCCCTTGACTCCGGAAGCGAAATCAGTATTTACACTGATGAACAAACATTATTTTATCCAAAACCAAAATTATTCGACTTAATTTACGAAACTCTTAGCGCAAAAGATATATATTATTACGATTCCTTCTGGTATGATACAAACAGAATTAGACTCCATCTTGGAACTGGTATCAGAAAAATAGATTCAATTGAACATAAACTCTTGACTGAGGATGGCGGAACGGTTAATTATGACTCGCTCCTTATTGCAAACGGTGCAAGTTGTTTTGTTCCTTCATTTGAAGGCACATACACTCCAGGTGTTTTTACCCTTAGAAACTTATCCGATGCATTTGCGATCAGAAGACACTCAAGATTAATTGGGAATCATAAACCGGTTGTGGTAATTGGCGGAGGTGTACTAGGACTTGAAGCTGCTCATTCATTTATGAAAAACAAACTAAGACCAACAGTTATAGAATATAATTCTTATCTTTTACCCAGGCAGATTGATAAAGAAGGTGCAGATGTTTTAAGAGGAATTTTTGAAAACTGGGGTATTGAGATAAAAACTGATTCTTCTACAGAGAGAATTACTGGTGAAAAAAACGTAGATAAGGTAATTCTATCAAATGGAACTATGCTACCTGCTGAAATGGTACTAATTTCTTCTGGAGTGAGAAGCAATGTAGATTTACTTGAGAGATCTAAGTTACCATACAAGAAGGGGGCTTTAGTTGATGATAACTTGACGGTTACTGAAGATGTTTATGCGGCAGGAGATATTGCTGAACATAATGGAAATGTTTATGGCATAATACCGCCAGCAATTGAGCAGGCAACTATAGCTGCAAAAAACATGATTAAACCAGGAACTGCAATCTATCATGGTTCAATGCCAACAAATACTCTTAAAATTGCCGGATTTAATTTTACCTCTATAGGACTTGTTAATCTAATAGAAGACGATCCACAGTATGAGATTATAAGAGCAAAGGCACCAATTGATGGTAAATATAGGAAGATAGTTCTTAAAGACGGTAAAGTCCAGGGGATCATAATACTTGGCTTAAAGGGTGAAGCTATTGCTGCAAACAAATTGGTAAACACTCACGCAGATGTATCTCAATACAAAGAGAGGCTGAAGGATATAGCTTTTTCACTTAAAGAGACGAGAACTTAAATACAACTTTTATAAAATTTGTTAATTTAGGACGGATTGTTTCCGTCCTTTTTGCTATATAATTTAGCAGGGAGGAAATATGGATAATTTTATTTTTCGTTTACCTACAAAAATAGTTTTTGGTAAGGATGAGTTTTATAAGCTTGGAGAAGAAGCAAAAAAAATTGGAAGGAAAGCCCTAATTGTTACAGGAAAAAGATTTGCAAAAGAGTCTGGGCTGCTTGAAAAGGCCGAAGAAATGCTCAAAAAAAATTCAATAGATTATGTAGTATTTTCGGAAGTCGAGCCTAACCCTGAGAGTGAAACTGTTGATAAAGGTAGCCGAATTGCAAGAGAAAATGGAGTCGACTTTGTTATAGGATTGGGGGGTGGCAGTGTAATTGATGCATCAAAAGGAATTGCAACCGTTGCTGTAACAGGAAAACCTATTTGGGATTATTGTGAAAGGCCTCCAAAAGAAAAAGTACCACAGAACACCCTTCCAATTCTTGCCGTGATTACAGTTGCGGCAACTGGTTCCGAGGCAGATTCTGGAGCTGTCATAACGAACACAAAGACTCGTGAAAAAAGAGGTTTCTTTGGGATTGCAAATTTCCCAAGAGTATCAATCATTGACCCCGTGCTTACAATTTCAATACCACAAAAACAAACAGTGGATGGTGTTGTAGATATATTTGTGCACATATTTGAAAGCTACCTTTCTTCGAAAGCCAATACACCAGTTTCTGATAGAGTAGCCGAAGGGCTTATGAGAGAGGCAATAAGGCAGGGGCAGATTGTGTTTAAAGATTTAAAAAATATCGTGGCAAGAGAATCATTATCGTGGATTTCCACGCTTGCTCTTTCTGGTTTCCCAAGCGCAGGAAGAAGCGGACCTTTTGCGGTACATAGACTTGAGCATCCTATTTCTGGGATCTATCCTACAAAGATTTCTCACGGAAGAGGCCTTGCAATACTTTTACCTTCTTTTCTGTATCATACAAAAGAAATGCATGCTGAAAGACTAAAACTTTTTGGCAAAGAAATTTTCTCAACCGATTCTCCTTCTAAAACAATAGAAAGAATAGTACACTGGATGAAGAATATGAATACATTCAATTTTTTAAAAGAGTATGGAGTAAAAAAAGAAGATTTGAAAAAGTTCGCAGAAATGGCTATTGCTGATGATGGAGGTCAAGGAGTAGTAACTGCAAGAGAGCCACTGGAAAGAGAGACAATTTTAAAAATTTACGAAACAGCTTATGACTATAAAGATCTATTTAGAAAAGTATAATGTATATGGAACTTTTAAAAGATTTGTGAAGTCTAAATTAAAGGGTAGGAGGAATTAATGAAAAAATTATTATTTTTTTTGCTGTTTGCAGTATTTCTTTTTTCTGGGTGTAAGCCAACTGCTTCAACTTATCAGGTTAAAGAAATGAAAGCTTCGGTAAATTCTAATGGCACTGTTCACGTTGAAGGAACTGCAAGAGGATTTGAAAATAATGTTGGAATTAAAGTTACAGATGCAAATGGAAATATTTGCTTTTCTGGTTCAGCAATAACTGATGCAAAGGACCCCTCAGAATTTGGCAAATTCTCCAAAGACATTACACTTGACTTCTTTCCTCAAACAGATTCTATCACTGTAATTTGTTTTGAAGATTCTCCTAAAGATGGGTCGATTCTGGATAGCAAAGAAACTACTTTAAACCATGGAGTCCCCTACAGAACAGTTAAAGTTTTCTATTCAAATATAAAGCTAAATCCGGAAATGCTTGATTGTACGAAAGTCTTTCCTGTTGACAGAAGACTTGACTCAAAGTTCTTTACTTCAGGCAATGACTTTGTTGTTGAAACCCTGAAACTTTTCCTGAAAGGCCCCACACAAAAAGAAAAGGACGAAGGGTATGCGATTACAACACCTCAAAATCTAACAATAAATTCCGTTAAAGTTTCTGGTAAAAATGTTCAGGTAGATTTTGGCAAAGAGTTGTTTGATGCCGGTGGCGGCTCCTGCAAGGTGGGTGCGATTCGAGCTGAGATTTCGAAAACTGTTGAACAATTTTTCCCTGGTTATCAGGTAATAATTTCAGCCAATGGAAATAGCGAAGAGGTCCTGCAACCTTAAATGCTATTGTAATATTTACGTGTTGCCTCACGTAATTTTCTTACTCCTTTCTAATCGCTGTTTTTGCGATTCTACGAAATATTATCTGGTTGCCTCATTTAAATTATATACGAAATTATTTTGAGATAAAGGAAAATCATTGGGTAGTTTTTCATCGACTTTCTGTATTTTCTTTTCTCTTTCTTTCATCTTTTTCTCATATGCCTTCCAAAGTTCTTGAGTAAATTTATCTATTTGCCTTTTAAGTGAAAGAGGATTCAATTCTCCATATGTTTTTCTAAGTTTCTCTTTCACTTCTTCTGATACTGCATCTAAAGCAATGATTCTTTTGTATGGTGCACGAGGTTTATCATACTTCTTTATTACCTTACTCCCTATTCTTGTTTTCTCCAAGAGCTTCATTGAAGGCAAAAAGAAGTTTATATAGAGACTTAATACATCATACAGTTTATTCATTATCCTGAGTTCTTCATCTGTATCGTACCTCAGGTATCCTACGGCACGTCTTACAACAGAATAGTTCTTCTGTTCTACGAAACAGTTATCGTTCTTCCTGTATGGCCTTGCTCTTGTGAACGTGATATGTTCTT
>MNXV01000029.1 GCA_001871575.1 Caldisericum sp. CG2_30_36_11 | reverse complement strand
AATTGAACAATGCAGTCCTTGCATTGCCTACATGTATTTCTCCTGTTGGACTTGGTGCATATCTTACTCTTATCATATATTCCTCCAGAAATGCTTAATAATTTCTTGTTTTGATTTATAATTGTAGCAGAAGGAGAGAAAAATGAAAATATGTAAAAATTGTGGTGCCGAAAATGAAGATGATACAAAAGTCTGCAAAGTTTGCGGCAAACCTTTTGACGAAGATTCTTTTGAATGGGTTTTGCTTTTAACTTCAGAAAATCAATTTGAAGCTGATATTGTTGGCGCCTTGCTTGAAGAAAATGGTATAAATATTATGATGAAAAGGCCTGGCGCAGGATACTCAATATCCTCGCCTTTTAGCAATCCTTTACTTGGAAGTGTCGGACGATTTAATGTTTTTGTTATGAAAAGTGATCTTGAGAAAGCCATGGAGATTTTAAAAGCTGGAAGTATAGAAATTGAGGAGAGAGAAGATGGAAACGATAAAAATGTCGATGGCTGAGATCGCAGAATATCTAAAAACAAATTCGATTATTATTATACCAATTGGTGCTGTGGAAGAGCATTCAAAAGCTCTTCCATTGGGGACAGATACTCTCACGACCGAGGCTATGGCAATTGAGCTTGGAAAAAGAACGAAAAGAACCGTTGGTCCAACAATTTCAGTTGGGAATTGTCACTCAATAACTTTTACTTTCCCGGGCACAATGTCAATATCACCTGTAAACATTGTTAATTACCTTGTTGATTACTTAAAATCTCTTTATAAAGATGGGTTCAGGAGGTTCCTTTTCGTAAATGGTCACGGTGGGAATATAGCGCCTTTAAGATGCGCAATTGATACAGTTGTTGATGTTTTTGAAAATTCCAGATTCTCTGTCGGCTCATGGTGGCTTTTCGAAGATTTGAAAGACCTTTACAACAATGCAGGGCATGCGGGTAGAGGAGAAGCCTCAATGATGCTTTATCTTTATCCCGAGCTTGTGCATAAGGATATGTTTACAGAAGAGAAAAGAAATATACCTTATTATTATGTTTCTAATGACATTGTTCACCAGGAGATTACAGAAACAGGAATCATTAATGATGGTCAGGAAAGCACAGCTCACCTCGGAAGGAAGCTTTTTGAAAAATCAGTAGAAATTTATGAAAAGCTACTTAAGGAACTTGAGGAATAACTAAGTAGCTGTTATTTGCAAATAAATTTTCCTGTTTCTTGGTCCATCAAACTCACAGAAGAAAATTCCCTGCCACGTTCCAAGCACTGGTTTGCCGTCTTCAATTATAATATTTAAGCTGGATCCAAAAATTGAGGATTTTATGTGAGCAGGGGCGTTTCCTTCTGCATGAGAATATCTTTCATACTTTGGTATAAGTTTTTCAAATACGTTTATAAAATCTTTACGAACTGACGGGTCAGCATTTTCATTCAGGGTAACTCCTGCAGTTGTGTGTGGAACAAAAATCGTGCAAACTCCACTTTTCACATTATTTTTTGAGATTGCAGTTGCGATTTCTGCAGTTATATCTATCATTTCCGTATGGCTTGTTGTTTCTATTTCAAGAATTTGCATACATGCCTCCAAATTTTATTTAAAAGGTCGTATGAATATTTATCAATTAAAGTAATGGGATCATGCTGAAGCTTCTTAATCCGAGTTCATATTTTGAAGCTCCGGCGAGTTTGAGGTTATACTGAGTTTGTAATAGAGAATAGCATTCAATAAGATCTTCTTCTTTGCCCTCTTTTAATTCTAATTCTATTTCGTTATGTTCTATCTTTCTTTTTCCTCTCACGAAATAGAGAAAATCAAGAGAAGTTTCTATTACAGAGTTTTTCTTTTGAAATAAAAGTATATGCCTGTGGTTGTCTATTGTTATTATTTCTCTCAGACCGTCTTCTTTTATTGCATCAACAATTATGGGGAAATGTTTTTTCAAAAATCCTTTTGAAGTATAATTTTCGCTATTTTTCAAAGCATACTCATGTTCTTCCCTGATATAAATCCCGTTTTTAAAGGTACCATTTGCCTTTAGATGTAATAACTTTTGATTTCCGTCTTCTCTAAGCCTGAAAGCAAGATTGTTGTAAAGTAATTTGAGGTCTTCTGTATCATAGTAATGGCTTACAAGATGTTTCTCACCACTTTTTTTGATATCCCAGTTCATTAGTTTATTGCATTGCTCGATTTTTTCCATTGTTTTTTTCGATGCACATAATTTTACTTCATATTCAAGAGACATTTGAGCCTCCTTTCTTTTTAACAATTTCTTTAAGATATATTGTCCTTTTAAAAGCCGAATAAACTGCTTTCTCGATAATAGTCCTAAAACTTCCCTTTTCCATTTCATATAAGGCATCGGCAGAAGTTCCTCCAGGGGAAGTAACCATATCCCTTAGCTCGGAAGTGTGTTTTTCAGAGTTTATTGCAAATAAAACAGAACCGAGGGTTGTTTGATAAACGAGTTCTCTTGCATCTCTTCTTGAAAAACCAAGGTGAACTCCAGCGGCAATCATTGCTTCGAGGAATAGGAATACATATGCAGGTCCTGTTCCTGTGAGCGCAGTTGCCATGTCTACATATTGTTCTTCTTCAAAGTAGAGTTCTTTGCCCATAGATGAAAATATTTTTTTAACTTCGTTTTTTTCATTTTCTTTTATTTCTTTTGTGGAAGTCCAGACTGTCATACCTTCGCTTATTTGTGCAGGTGTATTGGGCATTGCTCGCACAATTTTTTTATGAAGCAATTCTCTTTGAAGTGTTTCTATATCGACTCCAGCCATTATTGATACTATCATCTGATTATCATTAATTGAATCTTTAATTTCTTCAGCAACCGATGGGAACACTTGTGGTTTTATTGACAATATTATAATGTCTCCAAACTTTGCTGCATCTGTGTTTTTTTGAGTTATGTTTATTCCAAATCTTTTTTTTACTTCCTCTAGGGATTTTAGCCTTGGACCACTTCCAGTAATTTCTTCTTTTCTGTACAGGCCTTTTTCTGTAATACACTTTATTATTGAAGAAGCCATTATGCCTGTTCCAATGAAAGAGATATTCATTTGCCACCCTTTAAGTTAAAATCCTCAAAGAAATCACTAAGTCTTAACCTAATTAATCCAAGTTCGACTGCTCTGTACAGTGCGGCAAAATCAAGAAAATAAAACTCAGCAAGATCCTGGTCATTTTCTTTAGGCTTATATTCAATATCTTTGCCAAAATTGCTTGCAATTTCTTTCTTAATCTGATTTAGTTTTTTAATAATTCCAGATTGTGTTTTAATATTTCTAAAATAGGTTTCTTTCATTAACAAGATTTGTTCAAATACTCTTTCTTTTTCTTCGTCAGGTATTGATTTCCATGTTTTGTATTGATTTAATAAGAATTTTTCTGGTTTTTCTGTAACTATTCCGAGGACAAAAGGCGAAACTTCTCGCTGAAATTCAAAACTTAAATCAGACAGAACTTCTTTAAAAGTAGAAGTTTTAAAAGGGTGTATAAAAAGCCTGAAATTCATAGATGATTCTTTTTCTAAAATGGAAAAATCGAAACTTGTAAGGTCTTTAATGAACTTATTAAGAAGTTTTTGCATTGTTTTAATGTCTTTTTGATTTGCCAGAAATATTTCGACGGTAACCAGATTTTTAGAAATATCAATAAAAAAATCTTCTCCTATCTTAATATTCCTAAAAATTATCATTTCATTTGTTCTGGTTTTTTTAAAGCTTAGCCCTTCTTTTTTTAGAAGATTTTCTATTGTACTCACTATTGAATCAGCTTCCAAAACTACCTCCGCTTTTGAAAAATTATAGCATAATTGGGCATTTTTGCAAGAATCAATATCCATGCCTGTTCGCTCCGCTTTTAAAGAATTCTATTTACATAAAAAGTTATCCAATGTTATTGGAAAGATGCAGTTTTTGCTTTTTATCATTGACAAATGGATTTAATAATGGTAAAATACCTACGGAAAAGGGGTGAAAAATGAAAGAAATTATTGAATGTGTACCAAATATTAGTGAAGGGAGACGAAAAGAAGTTGTTGAGGAGATCATTGGAAACTTGAAAAAGCTTGAAGTTAAGCTACTTGACTATTCCTCTGACGAAGACCACAACAGGACGGTAATCACTTTTGTTGGAGGCAGCGAAAATGTTGTGAACGCTGCAGTGCAGGTAGCAAGAGATGCTGTAAGGCTTATCGATTTGCGCTCACACAAAGGTGCCCACCCAAGAATGGGTGCTGTGGACGTTATTCCCTTTATCCCGGTTAAAAATGTTACAATGAGAGATTGTATAGAAATTAGCAAGAGGGTCGGTAAAATAATTGGTGAGGAACTTGGCGTACCTGTTTACCTTTATGCTGAGTCTGCTAAAAAAGAGGCACGCAGGTTATTGCCTGAAATAAGAAGAGGCGAATTTGAAGGATTTTTTGAGAAAATCAAAGACCCAGAATGGACCCCGGATTATGGGCCTCAAGAGGTTAATCCAACAGCTGGTGTTACTGCGGTGGGTGCGAGAGAATTTCTCATTGCATATAACATAAACCTGAGTACAAAAGACATTAGCATTGCAAAAAAAATCGCTCGATCTATAAGAGAAAGTTCTGGTGGTTTGCGATATATACAGGCAAGAGAGATGCCACTAGATGAAAAAGGGTGTGTACAAGTTTCTATAAATATTCTTAACTATAAGAAAGCACCGATATACAGGATTTTCGAAATAGTTAAAATGGAAGCAGACAGATTCGGAGTAAGCGTTCTTGAAAGTGAACTTGTTGGGCTTATGCCAATGAAAGCAGCGCTTGATAGCCTGTCTTTTTATCTACAATTCCCTGAACTCAACGAAGACCAAATCCTTGAAACAAAGATATATGAATAGGAGGTGCTAGGTGGAATTCCCAGTGCCAGATCTTATAATTATTAATGCAAATGAGCTGCTCACTCTTTCTTTCGGTATGTCAACTGAGGAGAAGGAATCTGAGAAAAAATTGGGCCTTATTAGAGACGGTGCAATTGCTGTCAAAAATGGAAGAATTATTAACATTGGAAGGACTGATGATGTCATTAAATCTGTAAAAATTGGCAAAGACACACGCCAATTTGATGCATCAAAGAAAGTCGTAATGCCTGGTTTTGTAGATCCTCATACACATCTTGTTTTTAAGGGGACTCGTGAAAAAGAGTTTATTTTAAAGCAACAAGGTATCCCTATGCAGAAAATCCTGAAAGAAGAAAATACAGGCATAATTTCAACGGTGCGCTGGACAAGAAAGGCAAGTTTTGAAGAACTTCTTGAGGAAACTAGGCTTCATCTTTCGGCTCTTGTCGATTGGGGCACAACAACAGTGGAGATTAAAAGCGGTTATGGTTTAAACCTTGAAGAGGAAATAAAGATTTTGAAGATCGCAAATTATTTAAAAGAATATACATCTGTCAATGTGCGTTCTACTCTCCTTGCAGCGCATATAATTCCACCAGAATACCATATGAGGGACGAGAAGTATGTCGAACTTATTGTAGAAGATATTATCCCGATTATTGCAAAAAATGAGCTTGCAGATTTTAATGATGTTTATTGCGAAAAAGGAGCGTTTACACGTGAACAGTCTAAAAGAATACTACAGATTGGGAAGAAGTTTGGTCTTAAACCAAAAATTCATGCTGATGAGTTGAGTGATTCAGGTGGCGCAGAAGTTGCAGCTCAAGTAGGAGCGGTATCAGCAGACCATCTTGTATACACAGATGAATCTGCTTTGAAAAAAATGAGAGACGCAAATGTTATAGCAGTGCTTCTTCCTCTAACCACTTTTTCAGTTGATGGAAGTAAATTTGCAGATGGCAGAAAAATGGCTGATGTAGGTTTGACTGTTGCATTAGGAACGGATTATAACCCCGGCACATCTATGTGTCCATCTATGCCTGTTGTTATTTCTTTTGCAGTTGTGAGGCTGAAATTAACAGTCGAAGAGGCTATTATAGGGGCTACGCTTAATGCGGCCAGAGCGATTGGGCTGGAAAAAGAAGTTGGTAGCCTTGAGCGTGGTAAAAGAGCAAACATTAACATTTTGAACATCAGGCATTATGAAGGGATCCCTTATAGAATTGGTGAAAATTATGTCGAGACTGTTATCTCAAATGGAGATATTTTGAAAGGAGGTTAAATGGATTTAAAGAGAACTCCTCTTTACGAGGAACACAAAAAATTAGGTGCTAAACTTGTGACTTTTCATGATTGGGAAATGCCCCTTCAGTATACAAGTATTATTGAGGAGCATCTTAATGTAAGGAACAATGTAGGAATTTTTGATGTATCCCACATGGGAGAGATCGAGATACATGGTAAAGATGCCGTAAACTTTGCTGATTATCTTGTGACTAACTCAATAAAAGAAAGCAAAATCGGGAGGGTGAAGTACACCCCAATGTGTTATCCCGATGGTGGAGAAGTAGATGACCTGTTTGTTTATAAGTTAGGGGAAGATTTTATTTTGCTCGTTGTAAATGCGTCTAATTATGATAAAGACCTTGATTGGGTGATTAAAAACAAAGGACTGTTCAATGTTAGAATTGATTGCAAAAGTTATGATTGGGGTGAGGTAGCCATACAGGGTCCAAAAGCCGAACAATTTTTGATACGATATTTTGAAGGACCAAAAGCTCTCGATAAATTAGGTTATTTTCAGTCTATGTACGGTCGCTTATTTGGTAAGGAAATTCTAGTTTCAAGAACTGGATATACAGGAGAGGATGGTTTTGAAGTTTATTCTGATAATGACAGCATTGTATATATATGGCAAGAAGCTTTGAACGAGGGCAGAGAATTCAACATTAAACCAGCAGGTCTTGGAGCAAGAGACACTTTGAGATTTGAAGTGGGCTATTGGCTATATGGAAATGATATCGATCAAAGAACAAACCCTATTGAAGCAGGACAAGGGTTTGCGGTTAAATTTGAAAAGGGCGATTTTATAGGAAAAGAAGCGTTGTTAAAGGCGCAAGAAAATATAAATAGGAAACTTGTTGGTTTGCATATACACGAAGGTGGTATTCCAAGGCATGGAGCAATAATTTTTAAGGGCGATAAGAATGCTGGTTTTGTAACTTCTGGGAATTTCTGTCCAACGCTAAACTCAATTAATGCAATGGCTTATGTGGAATCTGCATACACGATTCCTGAAACAGAACTTACAGTCTTTTTACATAATAAGTTGAACAAGTGCATGGTGGTAAATTTACCTTTCGTTGAACCACGTGCAGGGAAAAAGAAGATTTGAAAAAACTTTTAAAGTTCTATAATATTATAGCAAAAAATAAGAAAAGGGAGGTCATATGAATTTATCTAAATTAGCGCAAAGAGCAGGTACCGAAACTGCCTTCGAAGTACTTGCTAAAGCTAAGGAGCTTGAGAGACAGGGCAAAAAAATTATCCATTTTGAAATTGGAGAACCCGATTTTAACACACCAGAAAATGTGAAAAAAGCAGGGGTAAATGCAATAAATGAAAACTATACCCACTATTCCCCAACACAAGGCATACCTGGATTAAGGGAAACTGTTGCAAACTATATTTCTAAAACAAGAGAAATTAAGGTAAGTCCAGACGAGGTGATGATTACTCCAGGTGGAAAAGATGTTATTTTTTCAACAGCTCTTGCCATACTCAATGAAGGAGACGAGGCAATTTATCCAAATCCTGGTTATCCAATTTATGAATCTGCAATAAGACTCGCTGGTGCAAAACCTGTTCCAATGCCTCTTCTTGAGGAAAATGATTTTGCTTTTGACAGGGAGCAGTTTAAAAAACTTGTTACGCCCAAAACAAAACTTATAATTATAAATTCTCCAGGAAACCCGACTGGTGGCATTCTTTCACTACAAGACCTTGAAATAATTGCGGAAGTTGCAATTAAAAACGATATCGTTGTGCTATCAGATGAAATCTATTCGAGGATTTTATATGATGGAGAGTTTCACAGTTTAGCATCTTTGCCCGGAATGAAGGATAGAACTGTTATTCTTGATGGTTTTTCTAAAACCTATGCAATGACTGGCTGGAGGCTTGGATATGCTGTTGCAAACAATGAAATAATCGATGGTTTGAAGAAAATTGCAGTTAACTCATTTTCCTGCGTTGCAGCTTTTGTTCAGCTTGCAGGGATTGAAGCTCTAAATGGACCACAGGATGAGCCTGAAAGAATGCGCAAAGAATACGAGGCAAGAAGAAATTTAATTGTAAGTGGTTTGAATGAAATTCCTGGTATTTCTGTCAAAGTGCCTAAGGGGGCATTTTATGTGTTTCCAAATATAAAGAAAACCGGAAATAAATCAAAAGAAGTTGCAGAATACCTTTTGAATGAAGCGGGAGTTGCAACTTTGTCTGGAACTTCATTTGGGGAGTATGGAGAAGGTTATATTAGATTCTCTTATGCAACTTCACAGGAAAACATCAAGTTAGGATTGGAGAAAGTTAAGGAAGCATTTCCTAAACTAATGGGATAAAATAATTTTTATAGAATATTAAAGGGCGGCTAAGCCGCCCTTTTTAAGTATTTTAATTGGTATTCATTTTTAAATATTTATAATCCCT
>MNXV01000065.1 GCA_001871575.1 Caldisericum sp. CG2_30_36_11 | reverse complement strand
CAGCTAATTCTAATTAGATTTTAATATAATGTATAATTTTTACCAAGAGAGTCACTTAACTATTTTTGCTCCATGCTACAATTTAACTACGAGCTTTATTGCAGTCAATAAGAAATTCACCAAGAGAAGGGTTTATCACAAGGCTTGTTTTATTACTCCCCCTCCAAAAACAGTATCGCCTTTATAAAGAACAAGGCTTTGCCCAGAGGTAATTGCAAATTGAGGAGTTAAAAACTCAACAATAATTTTTTCTCCTTCTTTTTTTAGTATACACTCATTTTCCTCACTTCTATACCTTACCTTGCCTCTGAGCACAATTGTCTCATAATTCCAATTTTCAATGAAATTTGTATCGGTAATCTCGGCATATTTGAAATAGCAATCCTCTCTTTCTCCGAGAGTCACATAATTATTCGCAATATCAAGCCCTATAACATAAAGAGGGACACTCGATGAAACTCCAAGACCACTCCTCTGGCCTATTGTGTAAAAGTAAACACCCTTATGCTTACCCAGGATTTCTCCTTTTTTATTGATGATTTTTCCAATTCTCTGCGGAATATGCTTCTTTAAGAAATCAATAAGTCTTCCTTGAATAAAGCATACATCCTCACTTTCTTTTCTTTTGGGGAGATGTAACTCTGCCGAAATTTGATACACTTGCTCCTTAGTAAGTTTGCCAAGAGGGAAAATAGTTCTTTCAAGTTGGTTTTTCTTTAACCTCCACAACATATAAGATTGCTCTTTTAGTTTATCAACACCTTTTTTAAGATGCACTCCACTGTCTTTTTCTATTGTTGCATAATGCCCTGTTGCAAAAAGGGAATCGCCAAAAACTTCTACCGCCTTTTCAAAACCCAATCCAAATTTAATCTTTTCATTGCAGACTGTGCAAGGGTTTGGAGTTATACCACACTTATATGCTTCGATAAAATACTGCACAATATTTTTCTCAAACTCCTCTGCAACGTCAATAACTTCAATTGGAATACCAATTATCCTGCCAACATTTACAACACTATTTAAATCACAGCATCGAGATGCTTCCTCCTCTTTGCCTTTGAAAAGTCTGAAATATGTTCCGTAAACCTCAAATCCTTCTCTCTTCAAAAGATATGCAGCAACAGAACTATCCACACCACCGCTCATACCAACAATCACTTTCATAAGCATATTTTATTACATTTATCGCAAAAGAAAAATTGCGTGCGTAATAAATAAATAGAATAAATAGGGACACATCCCATTTACACCATTTGCAAAAAGTTGATAGTGAAAATTTTTGCAATAAAATGAAATGAAAATTATTATACAATCGTTCGGGGTGATATGACGAAAATACCATATGCAACGTTAGAAAGAATAGCAACTTATCTTCGATGTGTTAAAAATTTGCAGGTCCCTGGAGTCAAAATAATTTCTTAAAGCAATCTTGCTAAAAATACAAGAGCAACTCCTGAACAGGTGATAAAAGACTTGTCATATTTCAGAAAGTTTGGAAAGACAGGCAGTAGGTACGATGTAAATAATCTTATTAAAAAACTTGAGAGAATTTTAAAGAAAAAGAAGGAATGGAATATATGTATAATCGGTGCTGGCTCCCTGGGAGAGGCACTTGCAAGATATCCAGGATTTAAAGAATCAGGATATGATATATCTGCTCTCTTTGATAATAACTCTTCGAAGATAGGAAAAATGATAGAGTCAGTAAAAATTTTTGATATAAAAAATTTTAAAGAAATTACAAAGAATAAAAAAATAGAAATAGCAATACTTGCAGTACCCAGAAGTTCGCACGAGGATGTTGAAGAAACTTTAAAAAGCAGTAAAATTAAGGGAGCTCTAAACTTTATCCCATATACGTTGAGGTTAAAAACCAGAAGAAAAATTCCTATTGTAAATATTGACCTTGCGCAAAAATTGTATATACTATCATATCTTATTAAAAATAAATGGGAGGAATGAATGGATATTCTTACTTTAAACTGCGGTAGCTCTTCTGTAAAATACCAGTTGTACAGATGGGAAGAAAAAAGGATTCTCGCAAAAGGATTGGTTGAGAGGGTTACAATCGGAGGTTCATTTATTGTCCACGAAGTAATGGGGAACAACAAAGTAAAGATTGAAAGAGAGTGCCCAACACATAAAGAAGCAATTGCTCTCATTATGGAAACACTTATAAACCCTGAATATGGAGTTATAAAAGATATCTCGCAGATTAATGCAGTGGGGCATAGAACAGTTCATGGCGGAGAAAAATTCAACAAATCTGTAATCATTGATGATAAAGTATTGGCAACTCTCGAAGAAATAAAAGTCCTTGCACCACTTCATAACCCACCAAACATCACGGGCATAAAAGCAGCAAAAGAACTACTCAAAGATATCCCACATATGGCTATTTGGGACACTGCATGGCATCAAACAATGCCAAACTATGCATATATTTATGCCCTACCTTACGAATGGTACGAAAAGTATCATATAAGAAGATATGGGTTCCACGGAACTTCGCTTCTTTATGTTGCAAAGAGAGCCGCAGTGCTTCTTGGTAAAGACCCGTTCAAAGTAAATATAGTTGCAGCACATATAGGAAATGGAGTGAGTTTTAATGCAATTGAAAATGGTCTCTCTGTCGACACAAGTATGGGCTTTACACCTCTGGAAGGTGCAGTAATGGGCACAAGAGCAGGTGATCACGATGCTGCAATAGACCTTTACATGATGGATATACTCGGACTCTCGACAAAGGAAATTAATAATGTTTTAAACAAAAAAAGCGGAATACTGGGAATCACGGGTAAATATACTGATAGAAGAGATGAAGAGTTAGCAGCAAAGCGAGGAGACAAAAGGGCTCAACTTGCAATTGACATAGAAACATACAGAGGCAAAAAATACATTTCCTCTTATATGGGTGCACTCGGTCATGTAGACGCAATTGTCTTTACTGCAGGGGTAGGAGAAATGTCTCCCGTTATGAGAAGTAAAATGCTTGAAGGTCTTGATAATTTCGGAGTAGTTATTGATCCCGAGAAAAATAACATCTCTCATACAAGAAACGCTGAAACCGACATATCAGATAAAAATTCAAAAGTTAAAATATTTGTGATTCCTACAGATGAGGAACTTGTATATACAGAAGATACAGTTGCACTGCTTGAGGGACGCTATGATGTGCACACAAACTTTACGTACTCATTCCAGGACCCCCATTATGTAAATCATCTAAGAGAAGAGAGTTTCAAAAAGGAACTCGAAAAGAACCCTGAGCTTGCAAAGGTAAAAGCAAAAATACCAGGAATTTAACAGTTTAAGCACAAACCTTAACAGCGGGATAATTATCCCGCTGTTTTTTTATTTCTACTACTCGCTAGTGCCAGGCACGAATGACTAGTTATAATTGAACGTGCTTCACAAGATAGAGCGACAGAGTGTAAGCAATAACTCCTTTCACTAAATCAAAAGGAATAAATGGAAGTGAACCGATGATAAAAGCCTTTGAAATCGAAAGCATATTAACCCTGGCAAGCCAGAGTACACCAAGAAGATGAATGATGAGTATGCCAAGAATTATTCCCGTGAGGATGAGTTTTCTGCTTTTTTTAGAGAAGTATCCAATTATTATTGGGGCAACAAGGAAGCCAACAAGGTAACCGCCAGTAGGGCCAACAATGGCAACAAGCCCACCTTGTCCTCCGCTAAAAACGGGCAGCCCGATAATCCCGAGAATAAGATATAACAAAGAGGACATAAATCCATAGTAAGGACCAAGTATTATTCCAGAGAGTAAAATAAAAAGGACCTGCAGAGTAAATGGAATTGGAGTAAAAGGAAATGGAATTGAAATGTAAGACCCAACAATTATCAATACAGTAAATAGAGATGAAAATATAAGTTTTCTTAAATGAGACATCTTATCTTTTTTCATTGCTCGGTGCCTGGCACTTTGTAATATTATTTTGGTCTAACTATGTGCAAGACTTCACCAATTGCGGCATTACAGGATTCCATCGTTGCTTCAGCAAGCGTTGGATGCGTATGAATTGTATGTGCAACATCTTCAATTGAAAGTCTATGCTGTACCGCAAGGGCAAGTTCTGAAATCATTACCGACGCATCAGGGCCCACTATTTGAGCACCAATCAACTCATGAGTGTCTTTTTTACCGACAATCTTAACCTCTCCTTCAACAGAGTTCATTGTTACTGCTTTACCGTTTGCAGTGAATGGGAATTCACCAATAATTGTACCAATACCCTGCTCTTTGGCTTCTTCCTCGGTCAGACCAACAGAAGCAACCTCGGGAGTCGAAAATATTGCCCAGGGAACAACTCTATAATCCATTTTTGAACCCTTCCCAGCAATAATCTCTGCCACAACCTCTCCCTCTTTCATTGCCTTGTGGGCAAGCAACAACCCGCCCGTGACATCTCCTATCGCATATACATCTGGGGTATTTGTCCTGAGGTATTCATCAACCACCACCCTGCCTCTATCTGTTTTTACTCCAATATTTTCAAGTCCAATACCATCAGAATTAAGTTTTCTTCCAATTGACACAAGTACTTTTTCACTTTGAATGACTTCGCCATTCCCAAACGTTAAAGAAACTGAATTTCCGCCCTTTATCTCAATATTTTCAATCTTCTCTCCGAGTTTAAAATTAATACCTTTTTTGTTGTGTATTCTCTGGATGAGCGAGGCTAACCTTTTGTCCTTCAGTGTTGGCACAACCTGGGGCATCATTTCAACGATTGTTACTTTTGTACCAAAAGCGTTAAAGAAATTTGCAAATTCAATTCCAATTGCCCCTGCACCCACTATGAGGATTTCTTTTGGATAAGATGTAAGGTTCAGGGCATCATCGCTTGTAAGGACATTCACTCCATCAATTTTAAATGCAGGAATCATGGCAGGTTCAGAACCCGTTGCAATAACAGTATCCTTCACCTTATATATTTCAACGGTGCTCCCAGTGTGGACTTCAATAGTCCCAACATCGACTATTTTTCCTTTTCCTTGGACAACAACCACTTTCCTTGCTTTAAGAAGGAAATCAACTCCTGAAACAAGCTTTTTAACAACATTTGTTTTCCATGCTTGAATACCTTCTGGGTCGAAGGTAGCATTTGTTGCATCAATTCCAAAAACTTTTGATTCTTTTGCTTCAAGATATACTTCAGCGCTTTTAAGGAGGGCTTTAGTTGGGATGCATCCCCTATTAAGGCAAGTTCCACCTAGTTCCCTGTGTTCAACGAGTAAAACCTTTTTGCCGAGATCAGCAGCCCTTATAGCCGCAACATAACCTGCAGAACCGCCACCAATAATCGCAACATCAAATTCTTCCATTTTTCACCTCCAATATATTTTACCTTAAGAAATATATTATTAAAGTAAAAAATAATTTTCACAAAATTTTCATAAAAATTTACAAGGCTCGAAATGCAGATAGGATTTCTCTTTATAAATCCCATGAGGGTTAAAAAATAATTATCCCTCTTTATCTGCTAAGACACCCTGAACTTGATTCAGGGGAGGTGATACAGCAGATTGGTTCTCTATGTATTTCTTTATTCTTTTGTAATATGAGATCCTTCCAGCATATTTATGACTTCAAGTGGAGCTCCACCACAGGAACCGGCAAAATAGCTTGGGCGTGAGAGGGCATTTTTCTCTTGACACTTTCATACATGAGTAGTATAATTTAATTGTGAAATTATGCAAAGCATACAAATTCAGACTTAAGACCAATTCAGAGATAGAAGAGAAACTTCTTAAAACTTCTGGATACGCAAGGTTTGTCTGGAATAAGGCACTTTCGCTCAACAAAGAACGCCTGGAGCATAAAATCCCTGTAATGGGGTATAACGACCTTGCAGGACTTCTAAAACTCTGGAAGCAAAGTGAGGAGTACAGGTTCCTTAAAGAAGCACATTCCCAAGTACTTCAACAAACTCTCAAAGATCTTGACAAAGCAATTAGAGATGCATTCAAAAAGAGCAAAGGGTTTCCTAAGTTTAAAAAGAAAGGAATCCACAACAATTTCAGGTATCCTCAGGGATTTAAGATACAGAGTAACCGCATCTATCTTCCCAAGATCGGATGGGTTAGATTCTTCAAAAGCCGTGATATACAGGGAACTCCAAAGAATATGACAGTATCAAAAGAAAATAATCATTGGTACGCATCGATACAAACAGAAGAAAGGATAAGAGACCCAGTTCATCCTGCTTTAGATTCAATCGTTGGCATTGATGTGGGCGTAGTGCATTTTGCCTCTATTTCAGATGGAACCGGAAGGGAGCAGTTCATTGACTTTCCTTCTCCTTTAAAAAGATACGGCAAAGAACTTGTAAAAGCACAGAGAAACCTCTCAAGAAAGAAAAAGTTTTCAAAGAACTGGATGAAACAAAAGAAGAAAGTTGAGAAAGTGCATGAGGATATTTCAAATACACGCAAAGACTATTTGCATAAAGTCTCAACCACTATAACCAAAAGCCACGGGATAGTGGGCATGGAAGACTTAAAGATTAAAAATATGACAAAATCTGCAAGAGGAACGAAAGAGAATCCAGGACACAATGTAAAAGCAAAGAGCGGATTAAACAGAGCAATTCTTGACCAGGGATGGGGACTGTTCAAGCAAATGCTTAAATACAAGCTTGAATATTCGGGTGGTATGCTTGTTGCTGTACCTCCAAGGAATACTTCTCTTACCTGTCCTATGTGCGACAATGTCTCTAAAGAGAACCGTGATTCTCAGGCAGTATTTGTTTGTAAATCCTGTGGATTCTCTCACAATGCAGATTGGGTTGGTGCAGAGATTGTTCGGCAAAGAACATTAAAGCAATTAGGTTTGGTAGTTTCCTTAAACTACCCTGCCGTGGGGCACACGGTGGAAGCCTGTGGAGGGAAAGGACAAGAGTCTCCCTGTGAAGCAGGAACCAGAAGGAAAGAGCGATCAAGTACTGCTCCTATGGGAACCTCCGAACTTAAATCTGCTGAATAGGATCGCAGATTACAGAGGAGTAAGGTCGGAGAGGATGTCAAAAATATAGAATGAAAACTTACCAAAACCCTGTACATAAAGAGGCATAAAATGGGAAGCTGGCTTTTGCTATTACTTATTTTACTTCCTGTAGCTCTCGTAATAGTAATTTCTATAATGCCTTTAAGGCTCATCAGATATGTAAAATTTGGACCTGCATTAGCCTCCTTGATTAATCTTTTGATGCTTGCATTAATGACTCACAGGGTTTTAAACGAAGGATTACTGTCTTTTACAATTCAATTTCTAAAACTTACAATTCTTATTGATAAATTTAGTTTCTTATTTGCGATGCTCATTACAATTTCTACAGTCTTAATCTCAATTTCAAGCATTCCAAAACTGGAAGAGGGGGTTAACTTAAAAATCAAAGCAGTTAACCTGATCATATTTTACATCGGAGCAATTTACCTCTGCATTGCAGGAGATATTTTAAGCCTTGTGATTGCTTTTTTATTAATAAATTTTTCCATTTTCATGGCGCTCGTAAAAGGTAACAACATAAGGACAATCGAGGTAGGTTTCAAATATTTGCCGTTAGTTATAACTTCAACGGTAGTTATAATCGCTGGCGCAATTTTGATTTACAGAACTACAGGGACTTCAAACCTGATCGATACCGCAAGATCACTTTCTGATCTTCCCTTAAAAATCCAGATTCTTCCTCTTGTTTTAATATTATTAGGTTCCGCAGTGCAGAGTGGCATCTTTCCATTCAGCACAATGATTTCAGAAGTTCACTTTGAATTGCCAGAAATATTTTTCCCCCTTGTTCCGACAATTATAATAACCTCCCAGATTTATTTGATAATGAGATTAACCTTAATGATATTCAGCATAAAAGTAATTTTCCCTTATCTTGTTCTATTCTCCATCCTTACCGTTATTTTCAGCGAAACACTCGCGCTATTAGCAAAAGATACAAAAAAAACTCTCATATATTCAGCATACGGAGCTATGGGGCTTATTTTATTTGCCTTTTCAATTTCTTCGACTGAGGCAATTTCTTCAAGCTTTCTCATTTTAATAAACACCATTTTTGCAATTACCTCGTTATTTTTAATAAACGGTGTATTCACCAATAACGATAATCATCAAACGGAGTTAAAAACAGCTGGTTATCAATGGAAAGTTTTGATTTTCTTCATTTTAATATCAATATTTTCTATTATGGGTATTCCACCTTTCACTGGATTTTTCGCAAAGTTCAGCTTGCTTGTGTCTCTCTTAGAGGAAATACAATGGAAAACAACTATATTTATAATAATCTTTATTTTACAAACAGTTTTTCAGGGCATTTACCTTTTGAGAATCTTGGGAACATATTTTAAGGCGAAAGATACCATTGACACAACCTGGTATTTGATAGGTTCGATAATAACATTTGGCGTAATAATTCTTGCCCTGAGTGTGCTCTCAAACACATTAACCAATTTCACGAAAAATTCCGCTCTTGACTTCATGCAAGGATTCAAATATCTCTATATACCATTTTTGCCCGGGGCCACCCCATGAACATTTCCCTCATCACAATTCTCCTCACGCCCTTCATAGGTGGCATACTTGCATATCTTGGAGGCAAAATAAACAAAACAGTCAAATATATATTTGCAATTTCATTTTCTGCACTTTTTATTATCGAACTTTTCATCTACGAGAATTTAAAAATAGATTTTCTGATTTTAACCAGCTCATACGGCTCTCTGCAAATATTCCAGATTAATTCGCTTTCCTGGTTTTTCTCGCTTATCCTTGGCATTATCACGCTTATTTCAATTGTGCTATCAATGAACGAAAGACAGTTATTGCCAAACATCCACATAATGACAGTTATGTTCCTCGAAAGTGCAGTTTTTGGCTTATTCCTGTCTGGCGACGCACTTACCTTCTTTATTTTCTTGTGCATTATTCTTTTATTAACCTACATTCTGCTGATCGAAATAAGC
>MNXV01000053.1 GCA_001871575.1 Caldisericum sp. CG2_30_36_11 | reverse complement strand
CAAAGGAAATTGGGATTTCGAGACCCACCCTATACAAATTAATAAAAACCTACAATATCAATAATAAGATTAATTAATCGTAAGATTTATTTACACTTTTTTACACGACTGTAAATTTTTTTAACACTTCTCGAATCAATTTTAATTTATCTTCCGATTAAAAATTTCTATTAAAGCAATTTTCCATCTTTGGCACGATTTTTGCACATATATAGATAGTGAGTGTAAACGATGAAAGTAAAATTTGATCAAAACGTTCTTTTTGTAGTAATGGAAAAAGGGGAATTATTCTCTGAAGATTTGATAAGCATTCTCTCAATGCAAGAAATGAAAAATATAGGCATTGTTCAGACGGCACTTGGAATGGTAAAGAATGCTGACTTAGGGTATGGGGTCTACGAAAATAATAAAGTGAAATACGAAAGAGAAATTATAAAAGAACCACTTGAACTCCTTGGGTTGAGCGGATTTATCGTTAAAGATGAAAAGTTACCTTTTCATTTCCATGCCTGCCTGGGAGACAAGAATAAGAAAGCTATCGGGGGACATCTGTTTGAGTGTGAAGTTGTTACGTTTATTGAGATGTCAATTTTGTTAAGCGATACGAGAGTTAAAAGGGTTGAAAAGGCAGGGTTACTTGAAATGGATTTCGAATAATCGGACAATATATTGTTGAGACAGAGTAAAGGAGGTAAAAAGTGCAACATGATAAAGAGTTTTTAATCGGGTTCTACAGGACAATGGTGAGAATCAGAAATTTTGAACTTAAGGCAGAAGAACTATTCTTACAAGCAAAGCTCCCAGGGTTTATCCACCTGTATATTGGCGAAGAAGCAATCGCAACAGGTGCTATGGCGAACTTGAGGAAAGATGATTACATTACTTCTACGCACAGGGGACACGGCCATATGATTGCGAAAGGTGCCGATGTTAAAAAAATGATGGCAGAACTATATGGTAAAGAGACGGGATACTGCAAAGGCAAGGGTGGTTCCATGCACATTGCCGATGTTTCGATTGGTGTGCTTGGTGCAAATGGCGAGGTTGCAGGAGGACTTCCAATTGCAGTAGGTGCAGGAATGGCAATTAAGATGCAGAAAAAGGATTCTGTCGTCATTTCTTTCTTTGGTGATGGTGCATCAAACAGAGGAGCTTTTCATGAAGCTTTGAACTGGGCATCGGTGTACAGACTCCCTGTGATATTCTTGAACGAAAATAATCAGTTTGCATCAACCGAGAGGGTTACAGAGACAACTTCTGTACAAAACATTGCAGACAGAGCAGTGGGATATAATATTCCAGGAGTTATAGTCGATGGAAACGATGTAATGGCAGTTTATGAAGTAGTTAAAGAGGCTGTGGATAGAGCAAGAAGTGGCGGTGGACCAACCCTTATTGAAGCCAAAACTTATAGGATTAAGGGACACTTTGTCGGAGACCCAGTGCTTTATAGAAATGAAAGTGAAGTTAATGAAAAGTGGCAATTTGAGCCTATTTCGAGGTTCGAATCAACGCTTTTTGAAATGGGCATAATTACCGATGCTGAAAAAGAGTCTATCTGGAAACAAGCCGAACAAGAGATAAAAAACGCTGTTAACTTTGCTGAAAAAAGCAAATATCCTGAACCTGAGAGTGCTTTACAAGATCTATTCGAATCCGATACCGGCTACGACTATTAAAGGAGAATGAAATGAGAGAAATTACTTTTTCCGAAGCCTTAGGCGAAGCAATGCTTGAGGAGATGCAGAGAGATCCAACAATTTTTACATATGGAGAGGATATTGCAAAACAAGGAGGCATATTCGGTGCGTATAAGCCAATTCTTGGAAAATACCAGGACCGAATACTTGACACCCCAATTTCTGAGGAGGTTATTTTTGGCTCAGCACTTGGTGCTTCTCTTGCCGGAATGAGACCTGTTGCAGAGTTTCATTTTGCAGATTTCCTGTTTACAGGTATGACGGCTGTCGCAAACCAAATAATGAAGTTCAAGTATATGACGGGAGGCCAGGGTAAAATTCATCTTATTCTGAGAGGACCTGATGGTATATCAAAATCTGCTGCAGCACAACATTCAGAATCCATCGAAACGCTTTTTATGCATATTCCTGGAATTAAAATAATAGTACCATCAACCCCTTATGACATGAAAGGGTTATTCAAAACAGCGCTAAAAGCTGATGATCCTGTGATTTGTTTTGAACACAAAATGCTCTATGCAAAAAAGGGACCTGTCCCGGAAGAAGAGTATTACATCCCCTTTGGAAAAGCAGATATAAAAAAAGAAGGGAAAGATGTAACGGTAGTTACAACTTCAAGAATGGTTCATGAATCTTTAAAAGCTTCCGAGCAACTTGTGAAAGAAGGAATTGATGTAGAAGTTGTTGACCTTAGAACATTGATTCCGTGGGACAAGGAATTAGTGCTGGAGTCTGTAAAGAAAACTCATCGCCTCGTTATTATTCATGAAACATGGAGAAGAGGAGGCTGGGGCGCAGAGATCGCTGCGACAGTGCAAGAAGAGGCATTTGATTATCTTGACGGTCCTATTATGAGAGTCGGTGCAAAAAATGTTCACATTCCATTCAGTCCTCCACTCCAGGATTTTGTAGTACCTGATTATAATAGTGTAATTAACGAGGTAAGGAAGGTACTTAATGTTTGAAATTAGAATACCCAAGTTTGGGCTCTCTATGGAAAAAGGAACTGTTGTAAAATGGTATAGGGCTGTTGGCGAAGCTGTTGAAAAAGGAGATGTGTTAGTTGAAATTGAATCAGAGAAGATTACAAATGATGTAGAATCTCCTGTTGATGGGTTTATTAAGGCAATTCTCGTTCAAGAGGGTGAATCAAAAGCAGTTGGAGAGATAATTGGTTACATTGCCGAAACAGAGGAAGAATTGAGAGAGGAGTTTACGCTCGAAGCTCCTTCGCCACTTCAAGAAAATAACATCGTAGAAGAAATTACTAAAGCTTCTACTGCTCAATCAGAGCAAAGAAGTTTTGTAAGCGCTTCTCCTCGCGCAAAGAGTCTTGCAAAAGAGCATAGTATAGATCTTTCAACTCTACAGGGAACGGGTTCAGAGGGGAGAATTACAGAGAAAGATGTACTTGATTTTATTGTTAAACAAACGCAAACGGTTAAAAAGGAACCTCTCCCTCCACTCAGGAGAGAAATTGCCGAAAGACTTTCCAGGTCATATCACTCTTATGTTCTTGTTACAAACATGACCAAGGTGGATATGACGGAACTGCTTGAAATAAAAAAGAAATTGATTCCAGATGTTTCTGTTACCACAATTCTTGTAAAATGCCTTGGAAGTGTTCTTCTAAAATATCCTGAATTCAATGTGCATTTCGACGGTGGCGCTGTTGAGAAGTTTCCAACCATTAACATCGGCGTTGCGGTTGATACAGAGAGAGGCCTTATTGTTCCTGTTATAAAGAGTGTAGGTACTCTATCTATAGCGGAGGTAAACGAGAAGCTAAAAAGCCTTGCAGAAAATGCAAGAACAAATAAACTAAGACAAGAGGACGTTGAGGATTCGCATTTTACGATTACAAATCTTGGCATGATGCGGATCGATATGTTTACACCCATACTTAATGGCCAGGAGGTTGGTATACTTGGGGTTGGAAGAAGCGTAAAAGAGCTTGTTGTAAAAGATGACAATTCTACTGCAATAAGAACAATGGCTTACTTTAGCCTTTCGTACGACCACAGGATTATTGATGGTGCTTTAGCTTCCAGGTTCCTTGGAGGCCTTGCAGAAGTTATTGAAAATGAAAGTCTGTTAAAAGAAGTATTAAAAATAAAAATTTAAAGGAGGTAACACAATGAAAAAAGCATTGATTATGCTGTTAGTTGTTGCATTGCTTGCTGGAGTTTTTGGACTTGCTCCCGTAAGAGCAGGTGAAGGTGTAACTATTCAGATGACGATTGGTAGTACAAAAGCGTATGTAAACTCCAAAGAAGTTATTCTTGATCAGCCACCTATTATAGAGAACAGCAGAACTCTTGTACCATTCAGATTCATCGGTGAAGCTATTGGTGCACAGGTAAGTTGGGATGCAAGTAAAAAGGCTGTGGGTTATGTTTTTGGGGATATGAATATCACGCTCACGATTGGTTCAACAACTGCTATTGTTAATGGCGTAAAGAATAAGCTTGATGTGGCTCCTAAGATTCTTTCTGGAAGAACAGTAGTACCTGTAAGATTTATAAGCGAGACAATAGGAGCAAAGGTCGATTGGAACGGCAAAACAAGGATGGTTACAATCACTTCATCTGGAAAACCTGTTCTTAGTTTTAAATCGAAGGCAGAGTACACGATGCAGGTTAATGTTGGGCCTGCATTTGGGTGGGGAATGGGAGCTCAGAAATGGGCAGATCTTGTGAAGGAGAACACCGGTGGATTGATCAACATTAAACCATATTTTGGAAGTGCTCTTCTTGCAGGGAAGCAGACGAACTGGTTCCAGGCAGTTTCAGAAGGAAGCATTGATTTTGTAATGGATTCTACGATTAATGCTTCAGCGGTCATTAAATCACTCAACCTCTTCTCTCTTCCATTCTTCATTAACACATATGAGAATGTCGATAAGATCGAGAATGGTAATTCTGGTAAGCAAATCGTTTCGGACATGGAGAAACTTGGGGTTATTACGCTTGCATGGGGAGAAAATGGCTTTAGACAGCTTACAAACAGCAAAAAACCTATTACAAAACCCTCCGATATGAATGGACTTAAATTTAGAGTAGTAGGTACCCCTATTTTTGTTGATATTTTCCATGCACTTGGTGCAGATGCTGTGAGCATGAACTGGGGCGATGCAGTCACGGCATTCCAGCAGGGTGCAGTTGACGGTCAGGAGAATCCATATGGCGTACTTCTTCCCGTAAAGATATGGGAATATCACAAGTACCTATCAAACTGGAGCTATGTAATTGACCCACTTATAGTTGGTGTAAGCAAAACTACCTGGGATACTTTCCCAAATTATATCAAGAAAGCCATACAAGATGCCGCTATTGAAGCAGCAGAATGGGAAAAAGCATACGTAAGAAGAGGACTTGATGGTTTCACTTCAATAAATATCCTCAAAAACAAATTCAACGATGTTCCAGAAGTATTGGATCAAATGGGTTATGTAAGGCACCAAGGTGTTCAGATAGTTGACCTTACACCAGAGCAAAGGCAAGCATTTATTGATGCAACCAAGTCCGTCTATGACAAATGGATTCCGATAATTGGACAGAACATTTACGACCTGGCAAAGAAGGATATAGGCCAATAGCTTATTGTAAATATGGGGGCAGCTTTATGCCCCCATTATTTTTTGGAGGTGGTAACATCTAATGAAAAAAAGAACGATTGAGGAATATCTCGTTATAATAATACTTTCAATAATGGCTGTACTTGGATTTGGAAATGTGCTTTCAAGATACATTTTTCATGCCTCGTTTGCCGCAACAGAGGAAATTGAGATCAATATGTTTGTTTGGATAACCGTTCTTGGTATTGCGATTGCATTCGAAAAGGGATCGCATCTGGGAATGACTATGATATATGATAAATTCCCTAATTGGTTTAAAAAAGTTGCAACGGTAATTGCAGCTCTTCTTGCTATATCCCTTTTTGCAATAGTTGATTATTATGTAATAAGAGAAATCTATAAGGATTTAACACTATTCCACATGCGAAGCGAGGCGTTAAATATTCCAAACTGGATTTACACAATTGGCATACCTATATTTTCAATTTTTGTTTTTGAGAAACTCATTTCTTCAACGATACGAAATATCAAATCATTGGATAGAGGTACAAAATGACAGCAGCGATAATTCTTTTTAGTTTATTTATAGTACTCATTGCGATTGGGGTTCCTATTGGTACTTCTATAGGTGTAGCAAGTATTTATGGAATAATGCACTATCATCTTGGTGCAACAATGATTTCAAGAAACTTTGCTTCAGGAATTTCAAAATTTCCACTTATTGCAATACCATTTTTTGTACTTGAAGGGGAACTTCTTTCCAAAGGAGGTCTTGCAAAACGGATTTCTGATTTCATAATACTTTTGGTTGGTAAGGCAACTGGAGGGCTTGCAATTGCTGCAGTCGTTACTGCTGCTTTCTGGGGTGCGATTTCAGGTTCAGGCCCTGCAACCGCTGCAGCTATAGGACTTATCTTCATACCTTCAATGATCAAGCAGGGTTACAAGGATACATTTTCAGCTGCAGTTGTTGGCGCATCGAGTGGACTTGCAATTATTATTCCTCCAAGCATTGCCTTCATTGTCTATGGAAATATTACAGGTGTCTCGGTCGGAGCGCTTTTCCTTGGCGGAATTATTCCTGGCCTTGTCATTGTAGGAACCTTTACTGTTATCACTTACATAATTTCAAAAAGAAGGAACTACCGTGGTCTTGAAAAAAAAGGCACTTCAAAACAAATCCTTCATGCATTTAAGGATGCAATTTGGGCAATCCTTGCTCCAGTTATTATACTTGGCTCAATTTATGCAGGTATTGCAACCCCCACGGAAGCTGCGATAATTTCAGTGTTCTATAGTCTTTTTGTTGGTATTTTCATTTACCACAGTCTCAGCCAGGAAGACATTTTTAATTCACTCGTCGCTACTGCTATTACATCAGCCGTTGTTATGTTTGTTGTTACATTTGCAGGCATTTTCTCTATTGCCGAAGCTCAATTAGGAATCCTAGATGTTGCAGCGAATGGAGTAGTTGCAATTTCCAAGAATCCCTACATATTCTTACTTCTTGTTGGCGTGATTTTCCTTATTGCAGGGTTCTTCCTTGATGCAATATCGATCCTTTATGTCATTATGCCTATATTCCTTCCTGTTCTAAAGATATTTCATGTTGACCCACTCTTCTTTGGCGTTATGGTAACAGTTGCTCTTGCAATAGGTCAGGTCACCCCGCCAGTTGCAGTTAACCTGTATGTGACCGCTAACCTCATTAAGAAACCTCTTGATAAGGTCGCAAACGAAGTCTGGCCCTTTGTTATTTTTGCAATCATAGGACTGCTAATTATAACCTTTATCCCAAAGCTCTCTCTCTGGTTCCCTGTTTCATCTAAACTATACATACCTTAAGCAAAAGGTTCGTGTTTAAATCACAGGCCTTAAGATTTATTAGAGACTTTTCACGTTGTCTTATTAATCTAGTGTTTCCTAAGTTGGGTGACTTTTCTCAAATTAATGCTAATTTTATCTTCTTTTAGAATTTTGACAAATTTTTAGTTGTAAATTTCCTCGTCAAAAACCTGTAGAATGTTTAAATGAAGATAATAAAAGAAAATAAGAATATAAGAATAAAGAATTAAGGGCTAATTCTTGAAATATAAATTTTTCTAAACATCTGATTTTTGGGGTATCATAAAAATGCTTCTCTATAAACAAAAACTCTCCTAACTGTTTGAGTCAGGAAAGTCCGGATGAAGATATAGGAAAAATAAAATTTAGTTTTGCAGTGATTTTACTATCCTGTACGCAATAAGTATCGCCTCTTCTCTTGTAATATATTCTTTAGGCCTCAGATTTCCGTAGCCGTCGCCTTTAATGATACCGAGCTGTTTGAGAGTTTTCACTTCTTTGATATATGGGTAATCCTCTCCGATATCAAAGAATGGTTCGCCGTCTCTCAAAGCGTCAAGCAGATGAACATAAGGAAAGTTTTTTCCAGGACAATCTGTGGAGTTTGCGGTATGCGTGATATCAGATACAACATCCCTGTGCCTCAAAATATTTTTCAAAGGGACATTGTATTGTTGCATAAGCGTTTTTATGAGTTTTACGCCTGCAGTGAATTGCTCAATGGGCATTTCAATGTTTTCAAAGTTTCCTAAAAAGCATATCCCAACGCTTACAAGGTTTGCCTGGTAATTCGTGCAGTGCCAAGCAGGCTGTTCAATCGGTTGTGCCTTAAATACCTCTCCGGTGTGTCCAATGATAAAGTGATAATCGCATTTGTATGCTGGATATTCTTTTTTCCATTTATCCTGTGCTCTATCGCAAATAGTTCTTCCAATAAGTTTTCCGTCAATATCATCTTTATTTGCCTGATAATCGGTTGCAGAGTGATGAAGCACTATGTATTTAATTTCTCTCATTTTCATAAGCCAGGGGGAAATTGCTTATTCAATCCTTCCACATAACGGGAAAGTTTCTCTACAGCATCAGATAGTCTATCAAGCTTTTTGCCGAATACCATAAGCAAATAAACGGTAATGACAATTGGAAAACCTACATCGGCAACTGCTCTTAATATATCGTTCATAGTTCAGTCGGTTTATTAAACAGGTCCTTGAATACCTGGTCGTAGAAAACCTGCGAGATAGAGAAAGCAATTGCAATTGATTGTAATATTGAAACAGTATCAAACTGTCCAGATAAAAAAGAAGATGCAAATCCTATCACGGAAGATACAAGTATTGCAATGAGACTCTTCCATCTTCTTGAAAGGTTTGCGCCTGTAATCCATCTCACAATTAAAGGAGCAATCACTCCGATAAGTCCTGCAAGCCATTGTGGCTCAATATTCATTTTAAATCACCTCTTTTTTAAGTTTTCAGTTATTCAATAAAAAAATTCAGAGAGCTTTAAGCGGGGGGGTAAAGCCCCCGCATTTTAGAAGAGAAGCTATGGAGAATTAAATCAACAGGAGGGCTATCTTGAAACGAGTTCAGGACAGGTTTTTATGGAACTAAATCAGTGAAGCTTCTTGTTACGATTCCGCCATCAAGAATCGTTGTGAGTGCACCGTTCTTGGTGTTCACAACATTCTTTGTTATGATTAGGTTCATAAGAGCCTGTACTTCTGCCTGTGTTACGGTTGCCTTTGGATTATTAAACTCCATTGAAGCAGTCTTTCCGTTTTCAGTACCAAAAACTAATCTTAAAACTGTTGCACTTGTGTTAGCCACAGCCATTC
>MNXV01000037.1 GCA_001871575.1 Caldisericum sp. CG2_30_36_11 | reverse complement strand
TTCTATCCAATAGACTTGAAAATTTTATAATTGGAGATGAAAGTAGAGAAATATTAGATAACGTGCAAAAGCTTAAAGAGGGAAAGATAGGAGGTTTTACAAAAGATGTAAAATTATTAACAAAGAGTGAAAAATTCATATGGGCAAGAATATTGGTTTCGCCAGTGAAAGATATCGAAGGTAGAATTAACTTCTTTATTTGTACAGTAGATGATATTACTGAAATTAGAAATGCTGAAATAGAATTAGAAGAAAGTAAAAATATACTTTCAAAAATAATAGAAAGTTCTCCTATACCTATAGACGTGATAAATAGCGACCATAAAATCACTCATTGGAATAGTGCAATGGAGACACTAACAGGACTGCGAAAAGAAGAAGTAATCGGCACCGATAAACAATGGGTACCATGCTATGCCCATAAAAGACCGATACTGGCAGACCTTTTAATTGATGGGGTAAACGAAGAAAAGCTTTTCGAAATTTACGGAGATAAAATCAAAAAATCTCCACTTATTGCAAGCGCATATGAAGGGGTTGACTTCTTTTCAACAGAAAAAGTTAAAAATAAATGGTTTGAATTTACTGCTGCGCCTATAAAAGATTCTCAGGGTAAAATAATTTCCGCATTAGTGACAATAATTGATGTTACAGATAGAGTCAAGAATGAAAAAACACTCTCTTCTCTTTATCAGATCTTAGAAGCAGTATTTGAAACAAAAGACCTTGTTGAACTCTACGAGTCTATACATAAAACTGTGCAGGAACTCATGCCAGCAAAAAATTTTTACATAGCGCTCTATGACGAAGAAAAAGATTTTATAAGCTTCCCTTACTTCGTTGATCAATACGATAAACCTCCTGAAGCGAGAAAAACGAGAAAAGGAGCAACAGAGTATCTCTTAAAAACTAGAAAATCTTTGCTCGCAACCGAAGAAACTTTTGAAAAACTTGAAAAAAATGGAAAAATAGAAAAAATTGGAGAAAATCCCATTAGCTGGTTAGGAGTGCCTTTAGAATTAGAGGACAAAGTTATTGGAGCTGTTGTAGTTCAGAGTTATACGACAAATGTTTATTACGGGCAGGAAGAAAAAAATATCCTTGAATTTATTTCAAAAGAGGTAGCTTTAGCAATTGAACGTAAAAGATCTGAAGAAAAAATAAAAGAACTGCTTGAGATTGAGCGCAGGGCACATAAAGAAAGCAAAACTCTCGCAAGCGTAATCTCTGTGTTATTTTCAAAAGTCAATCTCTCCGAAGTCTTCCAGGAAATATTAACACAGGTAAAGCTAATAACACCTTATACCTCGGCGAACATTGCGCTACTTAAGGGAAATGTAGTCTATAATATCTGCATACAGGGTTACGAAAAATACAATGCAAAAGATTTCGTAGAACAATCAATGCAATCAATAGATGAATACAAAATCCCATGGAAAACAGTCTTAGAGAAAAAGCCATTGTTAATTAAAAATACTGCGGAGGAACCCGACTGGAAGAGAGTCAAAGAAGTTGAATGGATTAAATCTCATATCTCAATACCTATTTTCTTAAAAGATGAACTCATTGGGCTCTTGAGGCTTGATAGCGATGAACCATCTCACTTTACTGAACAAGATATAAAGAAGCTTGAGCCATTTGCAAATGCAGCAGCCATCGCAATTAATAATGCAAGACTTTTTGAAGAGACAAAATCCAGAGCGGAACAGAAAAAAATAAATAATAACGATTAGATTAATAGAGGTCTCTCACGAACCCTATCCCGAAACTATCCCAGCATGACCACCCCCTTCTCTGTCACCCTGAACACATTCGCTTCGCTCAGTGTAAACTCCGTGAAGGGTCTTTTAATTGAGGAGGTGGACTGACCCTCCTCAAGACTCCACCCATTTCTCCTCTGTCACTGCGAGCATAGTGAAACGAAGCGTGGCAGTCTTGCTTTTGCCATTTCCTCTGGGGAAAGTTCGAAGGGGGTTAGTCCACCCCTTCGATTAGAAAGACGAGATTCTTCCTCGGCAAAAAGGCTGCCTCGTCAGAATGACATTTTTCTTTTTGTCACCCTGAGCTTGTCTCAGGGTCTAAAGATTTACCGAAGATCCCGAAATAAATTCGGGATGACAAAGAGAGAGGTACTAAAACAAGTTCAGCATAACATCTTATTCTTGCTTCTTTGTATGAATCCGCTGAGAAAGAACGCGGATTTACTCTTTTCTAACCTGTAATCTGTTCAGCAGGTTCCAGAGGATTACGTTTACTTCTCTGTATTCATTGCTCTTTTCCTATGAATACTCTTTTCCTACGAATATTTCCATACTTTTATGAGAGACCTTCTGGAATTCTTCCTCAACTTTATAGTAGTTTATATCCACACCAAATTCCTCAATTTGTAAACGAAAACGAGGAATTTGGGGCATTGGTTTTTCTGACGACGTCTTACAGGTAGTGGACAAAAAACTCGCAACTAAAAAGAAAGGGATTAAAACTAATAATGCCTTTTTCATGGGTTCTCCTTTAGATATTTTGTGTCATCTCTTTACAGTCTTAAGCTCATTATTCCTGGTTTTCTATGCTTTTTAATATTGATGAAAAATCTTTAAAAATTTAATAATCGCCACACAAATATTCAGGATTAAACACTATTTATGTTTATTTTTGAGCGCTATCCTTATGAAACTACTGAAGAGTGGGTGAGGCATATCAGGACGCGACTTAAACTCAGGATGTGCCTGAGTGGCAACAAAAAATTGGAGCCTGCTTATCTCAATGAATTCAACAAGCCTACCATCCGGGGAAACCCCTGACAGGGTAAGGCCCTTTTCTTCAAAAATATCTTTGAATTTATTATTTACCTCATATCTATGCCTGTGCCGCTCGCTGATTTCTCTTTTTCCATAAATCTTATTCACAAAGCTCCCTTCTTTAAGAAGGGCTGTATAAGCACCAACACGCATCGTCCCACCTTTATCTGTGATATTTCTCTGTTCGGGGAGGAAATCTATTACAGGATACGGAGTTTCAGGATCAAATTCTGTGGAGTTAGCACCCTCAAGACCACACACATTCCTTGCAAATTCTATGATTGCACATTGTAATCCAAGGCAGATACCAAGAAAGGGGATATCCTTCTCTCTTGCATATCGAACAGCTTCAATCATCCCTTCAATACCTCTAACACCAAAGCCACCCGGGACAAGAATTGCATCAAGTTTGTTATTCTCTCTTTCTCTGTCAAGAACTTCACAGCAACCTGATTCCTCAAGAGCCTCAGAACTAATCCAGTTTAATTTTACCCTTGTATTGTTATCAATTCCACCGTGGGTTAAAGCTTCAATAAGACTCTTATACGCATCCTTTAACTCAACATATTTCCCTACCATTCCTATAGTAACCTCATGGTCAGGATTCTTAATTCTTTTAATTATACTATTCCAGTATTCGAGCTCAGGATTCCTCTTTTCAAGTGAAAGTTTATCTAAAATCAGATTACCAAGCCCCTGCTTTTCAAAATTAATCGGAATTTCGTATATGTATTCAGTATTCATTGCTTCTATCACTGCTTCCTTTTCAACATCACAGAAAAGAGAAAGCTTTTCCCTTACCTTATCGGTTAATGGAACTTCAGTCCTTGCAAAGAGTATGTCGGGTGTGATGCCCAAAGCCCTTAATTCCTTTACGCTGTGCTGAGTCGGCTTTGTTTTTACTTCATCTGTTGTCTTAATATACGGAAGCAGAGATACGTGAACATACAAAACATTTTCTTTGCCGAGGTCTTTTTTCATCTGTCTTATTGCTTCTAAAAAAGGCTGACTTTCAATATCTCCAACTGTCCCACCAATTTCAACAACTGTGAAGTCAAAATCACGCCCCAGGTTTAAAAGGGAACTTTTTATCTCATCAGTAATATGTGGGATTACCTGTACTGTCTTACCAAGAAACCTGCCCTGCCGCTCCTTTGTGAGTATATTCCAGTAAATCTTTCCCGTGGTAATGCTATTTTGTGCTGTAAGGTTCATATCGAGAAATCTTTCATAATTTCCAATATCTAAATCAGTTTCCCCGCCGTCGTCTGTTACAAATACTTCTCCATGTTCATATGGAGACATAGTACCTGCATCAATCTGAAGGTAGGGGTCTATTTTAACAAGGTTGACCTTAAAATCCCTTGCTTTCATCAAAAGCCCTATTGATGAAGCGATTAATCCTTTCCCAAGCGAAGAAATTACTCCTCCAGTTACAAATATAAATTTCATCTTCTCTCTCCTTCTTTCTTCTCCATCAAAAACTCTATGAAAGCTTCCACTGCCTTTATATCCTCTCCAGAAAGTCTTTTATTTTCCCTCAAAAAGATACTGACTTCCGCACCATTCTCTATAAAATAAGAAGGGAAAACATCAAGAGCATCTGCAATTTGTTTCAAAACTTTTATTGTAGAGGTCTTTTTAACCATAAGAAGCTGCGAAATATATGCATCAGAAAGGTTCGCTTTTTTTGCAAGTTCCCTCTGGGAAATTTTCTTCTCTTTTAAAAGCTCTTTCAGTCTGATACTAAAAAGCTCCTTTGCTTCCATTTGCTATAGTTTAATAAAATCAAACAAATTTACAATTAAAATCCAGATTCCTTGATTTCAACAACTTCACCGTGGTTAATTTCTTTGTTATTTTTAAAAGCCCTGTAAAAGTAAAAAATGGACACTGAATATAAAATAGCGGTTAAATAGAAATTCAATCCGAAACCGTACTTATCTATTAAAAAACCACCGATTAGCGTACCAAAAGCCCTTGAAAGATTATCAACTATTATAAGAAAACCTGAAATCGTTCCTCTTCTACCCCGGGATATGAGGTTCATCTGAAGTGTCGAAAGAAGTGGTATCCCTGCATTCATCAAACCGCCCCTGAACCAGAAAGAGAAAATAGCAAGAACGAGAGGAGGCTTGCTTCCAAGTATAATAAGAAAAGGTACTGAAAGAAGTTCATACAATATAGCTCCTCTGAGAATTCCTATTTTTTTTGAAATTCTTGGCCCAAAGAGACCAAAGAAGAGGAAAAAAAATGAACCAACTGAGAATATTGTTCCAATAGAACCAGGCTTAAGATGAAAATGATCTTTAAAGTATAGATTTAAAAATGGCACGATAATTCCTGCACCAAGACCGATCAAAGCACTTTGAACTGCAAACTTAAAAGCAATAATAAAATCAGGACCTGGCTTTTCATAAACCTTTGTATCATTATGTTTACTTCTTTCTTCCTTTATTGGGAGCACTAAAAACAGAGAAATAAGAGAAAAAATAGAAAATAAAATCAATGTATACCTTAAAGAAATAAATTCAGTCGTCTTAAATAAACCGCTTATTTCTCCCGAGAAGAAACTACCGACAACTCCACCAAGATTTGTTATCACAAATAAAAGTGAAAACAGATGGACTCTTTCCTCGCTTGATGAGTTCTCGGCAAGAAATGGGTCTATTGATATACGAATCACAAGTGTAACAATGCCGTATAAAAGAGAAAAAATTGCCAGTATCTTTGAATTGAGTGTTATTGCCTGTATAAAAATAATAAAGGGAATTAAAATGGAAGAAAGAACGAGAAATTTCTTTCTTCCGAATCTATCACCAAGAATTCCTGTAGGAAAAGCAAAAATGCTTGCTCCAATACCGGACATAAAAAGGATTCCGCCAATCAATGCTGTATTTAAACCCCCGGCAGAGAGGTACAAATTGAAAATGGTCATGTACGCATATTGAGAAATAGATATTATAAACATAGCAAAAAGGGCCAACTTCACACTATGAGAAGATTTTCTAAGAGCAACTGTAAAATCAATTATTATGCTTTTCATACGTTCAAACAAAGTTAATTATATCAATAAAACTGTGAAAAGCAAACCTAATTTAAAGAATTAAAATAAGACAGTTTTTCGGGTAAGCCTGGCTCTTCAGGATTTTAATAAGTTGAAATTTAGAAGTATAATGCTTTTAAATAGTTAATAGATTTATTTATAGAAGAAAGGAGGAAATTAAATGTTCCTGCTTATTGTAGTTTTGTATAGCGAAACACACGTAAAAGAAGTATTGGAGAGATTTGTTGATATTGATGTCAGAGGTGCAACCGTAATTAACAGCCAGGGAATGGGGACAATTCTTTCAGAGGAAATCCCAATTTTTTCCTCTCTGAGGTATGTTTTATCTGGCGAAGAAAGAAGAACAAACAATTTTACGATATTTTCGGCCATAAAAACTGAGAAAACATTACAGGAAGCAATCGACACAGTATTTGATGTAGTAAAAGATATTAACAGACCAGGCACTGGAATAATGATTGTTCTGCCTGTCCTGAAAATTTACGGTCTTGCAGAAAAAAACGTAAAAGAGAGTACTTAAAACATGGATATTCTATTAAATATTGGAATACTCACCTTCATTGGCATTTTTGGCACCTTTATACTCAGAAAATTTAAAATTCCTGATGTTTTAAGTTATATAATCGCAGGAGCTCTGCTTGGAGCATCTGTCCTTAAATTTATCCCACTGGAATTTATGAAATGGGAAGAAACAATAACTGTTATAGCTCTTGGATACATTGCATTCGTAATAGGCGAAACATTCAAGTGGAAAAATATTGTTGAAATTGGAAAAAACGGTGTGATAGTAACAGTACTTCAGGCCGTTATTACTACTGTCGTTGTCTTTTTTGGATTCTTTGCTCTGACATCATCTAAAATAATTCGCATTGATTATCCTGTGGCTGTTTCGCTTATTCTTGCAGTAACTGCAACAGCCACAGCCCCTGCTGCTACATTCATGGTTTTAAGGCAATATGGAGCCAAGGGACCTCTCACAAATTATTTACTTCTAGCCGTTACGCTTGACGATGCAATAGGAATAATCTTCTTTGATGTTAGCATTGTGTTGGCTAAAGCAATAATACAGGGAGGAAAGATATATTTCTCGCAAGCTCTTTTGGTTGCATTAAAGGAGATATCGCTTTCAATAGTTTTTGGTTTCATACTTGGCATTTTGCTAACATTTCTTTTAAGATTTCTGAAGAAAAAGGACGAATCACTTATCCTTCCACTATCATTTGTCTTAATAGGAATTGGAATGTCAAGGCAATTCAGCCTTTCCCCACTACTTTTAAATATGGTTCTTGGTGCTACGTTTGTAAATTTCAGTCATAGAGAAAGAGAAGTTTTTCCGGCAGTAACAAACTGGCTTCCACCTTTATTTTTAATTTTCTTTATTCTGGCAGGGTCAACTCTTGATTTTTCGCTTCTACTAAAGACTGGGACTATAACAATTGCATACGTTTTATTGAGAACTGTGGGAAAAGTTTTTGGTTGCCGGTATGGTGCAAAGGTTGCAAAAGCACCTATGGATGTTCAAAAATACCTTGGATGGGCAATGCTCAGCCAGGCAGGTGTAGCAATTGGATTTGCTGTATTCGTCAAAAACTTATTTCCTCAACTTGCATATATAAACACAATCGTTCTTGCAGCAGTTGGAGTTTTCGAAACCATAGGCCCTATTGGCGCAAGATTTGCAATTTTTAAGGCAAAAGAAGCGACTGTCCCTGAAAAATAAAAGAATAACCATATATCAACCCTCATTTGTGTTTTTTATAAAAATCTGGCCATAAAAACCCACAAAAAGAGAAACAACTAAAAGAATGCTTGATAAATTTAAATTTGAATTATAATTTATAAAAACTTATTGAGGAGGAAAAAATGAGTAAGAAAAATTTTAGCATGGAAGAAGCAAAAGAAATTGGTGAAAAGCTTGGGATTAAATGGGACAAATTTGATGTGGGCCAGTTCAGAAGAGGGTTAGGTATTGAGCTTGAGCATGGCACAGTGAGCCCTGTTACAAATGTAACAAATGATGATCCGATTCTTACAGGGAAGATAGCACTTGCACATTTAAATGAATTTCCGGATTATTACGACAGGCTCGAAAAAATGGAGAAAGAAGCAGACAAATTCTGGGGAATAGAAGAATAACTTAAAGAAAGGAAAAACACACGGAGAAAGGTTTTATTATACGAAGAGCGGAAGGAAGGGATTTAAAGGATTTCGTTAATCTTATTTATTTTTCCTCAGGTAATGTATTAGACTCCGCATTAGACTACAAAGCTAAAGCAGTTCTTGAATTCCTTTTTATAAAACCTCACAATCTTTTTAGTTTTAAACACACTTCATGTATTGAATCAAACAACAAAATAGCGGCAATACTGCTCGGGTACGACTTTGAAGAAAACCAACAAGATTCAGTAAATACTGGCTTACTAATGGTAAAGAAATTAAAATTCTCTTTTATAAAAATATTGAAGAATTTATTGAAAGCAAAAAGAGTTATAGGAATTGTTAGAGAAGGAGAGTTTTATATTTCAAATATAGCGGTGTATCCTGAATTCAGGGGAATGGGGCTTGGAACTGAACTTATGCTTCACATCGAAAAAAATGCAATAAAGAAAAAAAATAAAAGTCTTTCGCTGGATGTTGAAGTTCAAAATGAAGATGCAATAAATCTTTATAAAAAACTTGGCTTTAAAATTATCAGTGATATTAAAATTTTAAAATTAAGAGAGACCTTTAAATTTTATAGAATGATAAAAAATCTTTGAAATATTTTCATGCTCTTTGTTATATTTCATGGAGGAATAAAATGGAAAATTTTGAGAAAATACTTGAAGCATATTCAAATGCAATTATAAAAGTAGCAGAAAAAGTAAGCAGTGCAGTAGTAAATATAGATGTAAGCCAGACGACTGGCTATTACTTCTTTGAAGGACCACAGCAGGTTCAGGGAATTGGCTCTGGTTTTGTATTTACTCCCGATGGTTATATCCTCACAAACAGCCACGTTGTTTACAGAGCAAATCAAATAAGAGTTACTTTTCCAGACAGAACTCAGTATAATGCGCAGCTTACAGGCATAGATATTCAAACAGATCTTGCAGTTATAAGAATTGATGCAGTCAATTTACCCATTCTTGAGTTTGGTGATTCTGACAAACTAAGGATAGGACAGCCCGTTCTGGCTGTAGGAAACCCTCTTGGATTTGGACACA
>MNXV01000088.1:9270-9420 GCA_001871575.1 Caldisericum sp. CG2_30_36_11 | reverse complement strand
AGGATCCTGCAGTATGGAACTTATACGAACAAGTGGAAGAACTTGCAAAGAAAGAAAACAAAATCCCTGTGCTCGTGATAAAAAAGAAAGGCAAGCACGGGGAACTGTTTATCGTAAACGACAGATACTTAAAAGCATTCATAGAAAACT
>MNXV01000088.1:0-9225 GCA_001871575.1 Caldisericum sp. CG2_30_36_11 | reverse complement strand
AAAGAATGGTGGGAAGGAAAAGCCTCTTCCCCCGAGGAAGCTTTGAAAAAGGCAAAGTGGAGTGAGAAAGATTGCTGGATAAGGGAACGGACAGATAAAGGCGGCTGGAAAGGAAAAAGATTATGAATAAAGAAGAAGCCAGAAGAATTGCTCTGAAATATCTTAACATCTTAAAGCCTTATTGCACACGAATTGAAATTGCAGGCAGTATCCGAAGGGAAAAGCCAGAGGTTAAAGATATTGAAATAGTTGCAATTCCAGGCAATATTGAAAGCTTTGCAAGAGAGGTTAATAAACTCCAGAAAGTTAAAGGTGAGCCAACGGGTAAATACACTCAAAGGATTCTACCCGAGGGAATTAGTTTGGATTTGTTTATAGCAAATGAGAAAAACTGGGGGCTGATATTCGCCATAAGAACTGGGAGTGCGAACTTCAGTCACAAAATACTTGCCTGTGGCTGGGTTAAAAAAGGCTGTCATTCAAAAGATGGCAAACTAATTGATAAACAGGGCAGAGAAATCATTTTAAGAGAAGAAGAAGACTTATTTGATTTGATAGGTATACCATTTTTAAAACCAGAATTAAGATTTTAAAGAGGAGGCAACAATGAAGAAAACAAAAGTAATAATCAAAACCAATGACCCGAAGGAAGCGGAGTATCTTGCAAAGATACTCATAAACGATGCAACTGAAAGAAAGCTAAGCGTTGCATGCACAAAGTTATTCAATGGGCTTTTCGGTACTGATTATAAAAAAGAAGTAAAAATAAAAGGCAAGTCCTGAATCTATTTCAAGAATGACCCTTGAAGAACTCTATTTGAAAGAAAAAGAAAGGATTGCAAAACTTTCAAAGCGCTATGCAAGGATGTTCCGCACCGAGAAAGAAGACCTCTTTCAGGAAGGAGTCCTTGCCCTTGCAGAAACTTACGCAAAGTACGCATATAAACTCCAAGACTCCGAGCTCCTCAAAATATCCCACAGGATAGTAAATAGGAAGATATACAGGTATGCAAGGAATGAATACAGGCAGAAGATACAAAACAAATACAGGCAAATATAAAATGTATAATGCAATGCTCGAACTTAAGAAAGAAGACTATGACATCCTTTACGAACTATATTTCAAAAATACTTCAATTCATCAGTTATCAAAAAAACTTGGTGTTTTCCGCTCAACAGTAAGATGGCGAAGAGACAAAGCGTTAAAGAGACTAAAAGAAATCATTAAAAAGCAAATGAAAAGTTGAAAAAAGCTTTGGAATTATTCTTGATAAAGATTTTTGGTAAGGCAATTCGTCTTTTTGATAAAACAAAAATCTTGTCTATAATTAAAAAAGAAAGTAAAGAGGAAACATGGGAAAATTTTTTATTCGGGATTTGAAAGGTTTAAAAGGTGGCAGAATCGAAGGCGTTTTTGCAGTTAGAAAAAAGGATGCATTACAGCAATATAAAGGTAAATCCGGTTATTACTTTAAAATTGAGGTCTCGGACAAGACGGGGAGTATTACAGTGAATTTTTGGGGCAGGGAATCAAAAGAAAAAGTAGAAGAAGTATATAGTTCCTTTGATAATAATGATCTCGTATTCGTTTCTGGCACTATTAAGTTATACAATGAAAGACTAGAAATACATGTAAATCAATCGGAAGGCATAGTAAGAAAGGCTGTTGAAAGCGAGTATAATGCAGAAGATTTTATTCCTTCTACAAACCAAAATATAAATGATATGGAAAACGAATTAAGAAAAAATATAGATAATATCAATACCAAAAGTGTTAATGGAAAATTTATTAATGCATTATTGCTGAAATTTTTTGATGATAAAGAGTTCATGGAAAAATTTAAAAAATGGCCTGCTGCTGTGATGTATCATCATGCTTGCAAAGGTGGTCTTATGGAGCATACACTTGAGGTTGTTAAGTTATGTAATACAATATGTGATATTCATCCAACTGGAATAGATAGAGACTTAGTGATTGCTGGAGCAATACTTCATGATATTGGAAAGACAAGAACAATTGCAGTCAAAGAGGTTACATTTCAAGATAATGAAGAAAGTGTGTTAAGAGATCATATTTCAATTGCTGAAGAGATGATTATAAAAAAAATTGATGAAATTGAAATAGATGGAAAAAAATTTTCTGAAAATTTAAAAAATAAATTGCTCCATATTATTTTGAGCCATCATGGAGAAAAAGAAAACGGCAGTCCTGTTGAGCCAGCAACGCCAGAGGCAGTAGCGGTATATGTCTCTGATTTGCTTTCTTCATCAGTTACTCAATACATTAGGGCACAAAAGGATATTGAAAGCGATGATTTTAAGACTTATCAAAAACCGATAGAATGGGTATATTTGGATCATGAAAAAAAGGGAAGTTTTTAAAGACTAAACGAAAAAAGTTTCTAATATTTAACCTATCACTAATTCTTGCAAATGCTGCTTACAGATGAGCGGCAGATAACATCTCAGTAAGAAATTTTTTGGTATCGAATTTTTCCTATGGCAATTTGTAACTTGTACCGAACAAAAGTTCGTATACAATATAAGCATGGAAAATATGAAAAGTGAAGAGCTCAATGAGGCGATTAAGAACTTAAAGATTAAATTGGCAGGGTCGCGTTATGTGAACGGCAAAAAGCTTTCTCTATATAAGCTCACAACCAAAATCAACGGCGTTGAAGTGAATCTTGGCACAACAATCGGTTATCCTGTTGGTGATAAAGTTCTTTCGACAGAGGAGGAAGAAGAATTTCTCGAGATGTGCGAACCAATCATAAAAGATGATTTTACCCGCAACCATGAAAAACTTGCAAGGTTGATTGAGGTAAGCATTAAGGGAGATTCAAAAGCTAATTAATGCCTTTTGCCTGTCCTTGACAAACATTTTCATTTGGCAATAATTAATATTGAGAGTAGATTTTTTATAAACTTAGGAAATGACATGTTATTCAAGCAAAAGGAGGAGCAGTTTGAATGTTTTAAACAAAAGGAGTTGTGTACGAGATGCTTCGTATATCATCCTAATTTTGGAGTATAGACGAACTTGTTTGCTTATACCTAAGCTATACTCAATGCCATATAAAGGAAAAAAAGATAATGGAGTATGAAAATGAAAAGGTTAAGCGATGAACAGATAAATACAATAGCTGAATTGCTCAAGGAAGGGAAGCTTTTACCAGAAGAGTATAGATGGCTACTTTTTGAGGGAAAACAAGAAACAGAATTAATCTATGCAGGAAAAACAAGAGAGGTAGATGCTCTTACTGATACAATGGCTGTGCCACTTCAGAAGGTAAAAGTTTTCGGAGATGTTAAAGATGATGAATGGCATAATATGTTGATTTTTGGTGATAACTTACAGATTTTGAAAACTCTTTTGAAGATGAAAGAGGACGGTAAATTAAAAAATCCAGATGGTTCAAGGGGAGTTAAGTTAATTTACATAGATCCACCATTTGGAACAGGAGATATCTATGGAAGAGGAGATGTTGGAGCATACTCTGCAAAACTCATTGGGGCTAAATATCTTGAGTGGCTAAGGCAGAGAATAATTTTGTTAAAAGAGTTGCTATCTGACGACGGTAGTTTCTATATGAGAACTGATTATCACTTCGGACATTATATGAAAACTTTGATAGATGAGATTTTTGGAAGTCCTCAGGAGAATTTTCAAAATGAGATAATCATCAATCGGACAAAGAAAATATTTGAAGGAATTAATAGATTTAATACAGCAAGTGATTCAGTATTTTTCTACACAAAAACAGGCAGTTATTTATTTAATGGATTTAAAAAAGAACGAGTAGATCAAAAATGGATTGCTATGCACTCACCCGGAATCCGATGGACAAAGGTAGATAAAGACTATTTACATTTTTATAAACCTGAAGAACTCCAAGAAAAAAATGGTGAATATTATTCCAGAGGGCGAGTATTTGGGGGGAAAGTGATAATACCTCCCAAAGGCCGCCATTGGACTTTTACTCAAGATAGATTAGATGAATATATAGCGGAGGACAGGATAAGACTAAATCCTAAGACTGGAATGCCTGAATATTTGACGAGTGCAATGGAAATTGTTGATTCAAACTGGACAGACATACCAGGCTATTCATTCAAATGGAACTATCCCACCGAAAACTCTGAACAACTTCTTAAACGCATTATTAAAGCCTCTTCTAACGAAGGTGACATAATCCTTGATGCTTTTGCAGGTTCTGGCACAACAGCCGCCGTAGCAGAAAAAATTAATAGAAGATGGATAATGATTGATTCTTCTAAATTCTCCATTTATACAATGATTAAGAGAATGCTTAATCTCAAACGAGATATTGGCAATAAAGGGAGATCCTTAACCCCAAAACCATTTGCCGTTTATAATGCAGGGCTTTATGATATGAAAATCCTTAAAGAACTGCCTTTCAAAGAATATCGCAAGTTTGCATTGGAGCTCTTCCAATGCAAGGACGAACCACATACTTTAGCAGGTATAGACTTGGACGGATATTTTGGACAAGACCACGTCTTAGTTTTCAAGTGGAAAAAGAATGGGGATAAAAGTGAATATGTAATGGATAGAGGATTTGTTGATAATCTTCATTCTATTTTAGGGAAACGCATTGGCAAAAGATTCTTTATTATTGCACCAGCGGCAAGTGTTCTATTTTTAGAGGATTATATTGAAAAAGATGGAATAAAATACTATGTTCTAAGAATTCCCTACTCAATAATTGATGAACTCCATAAAAAGAATTTTAAACTACTTGAACAACCGCTTTCTGCGGACATCTCTGAAGTGAATAAAGTAATGGAGCAAGTTGGCTTTGATTTTATTTATTCGCCCGATGTTGAGTGTGACTACTATATTGAGAAACCCAAAGATAAATTATATGAAGAAGCAGCTATAAAAATAAAAAGGTTCAGAAGCAACATAATTTCTAAAAAGCCAATCCCAGAAGAAGAACTTGGATTTAAGGCATTATCTATGGTGATGATTGATTATGATTTTAATGGAGAATACTTTGATATGGACGATAAATGGTTTGTACAGGATCTGGAGAAGAATAACTATGAAGCTAGATTTCCTATTGATAAAATGAAGGATAAAGTAATGATTGTTTATATGGACATGTATGGAAATGAAAAGAAGGAAGTGAAAACGAAAAAGGATTTTAAAATTTGATGGGTAAGAAAAAATGAAAATAAATGAACTACTCAAAAATGGAGAATCTGAGGTTTTAGAGTTTAAAAAATCAGTTGGAGAATGGAAGGAGATTGTTGAGACAGTTTCTGCTTTCTCAAATACGAAAGGTGGAACTATCTTTGTAGGAATAGATAAAGATAAAATTGTAGATGTTGTTATTGGAAAAGGAACCATTGAAGATTTATCAAATAAGATTCTTGGCAATACCGAACCAAAGATATATCCTGAAATAACTATCAAAAAACTAAATGGAAAAAACATTATCTCAATAAAAGTTGAAATGTATCCTTACGATGTTGTTCTTGCCTTTGGTAAACCTTTTAAGAGGGTTGGAAAAAATACAGTAAGGATGGCTAATGATGAATATAAAAAAAGGATTTTAGAAATTCATAAAAAAGAGCTTTATTTTGATGGGCAAATCTTTAGTGAAGCAAATTTTTCAGATATTGACCTTGAGAAAGTTAGAATATTTGTTAGAAAAGCAGAAGAAGCAAGAAAACTTGATATTGAGACTTCACTTTCTGAGAAAGAAATATTGCATAGGCTTAAATTGATGAAAGGAGAAAACTTAACAAATGCTACTGTTTTACTCTTTGCAAAGAGACCACAGGATGTCTTTATTCAATCGGCAATTAAATGTATAAGATTCAAAGGAATCGATGTAACAAATGATATGCTTGACTTTAAAGAAATTGGTGGTGATTTATTTTCTCAAATAGAAGAGGCCGAAAAATTTGTTTTCAGTAATATAGCATTGAAAGCATGGATTGAGGATAGGAAGATGGAAAGAACTGAAAGATGGGAATATCCACCAAAAGCAATAAGAGAGGCGCTTGTAAACGCTATTGTTCACAGGGACTATCGTTCTCCTTCCAAGGTTCAGATTAGAATTTTTGATGATAGAATTGAGTTCTGGAATCCTGGTAAGCTTCCTGAAGGATGGACAGTCGAAACATTTAGGGAAGAACATACATCAGAGCCTTTTAATCCACTAATTGCAAGAATGTTCTTCTGGGTAGGGCTTGTGGAGGAAGTGGGGACAGGAACGAACAAGATTGTTAACTGGTGTAAAGAATGGGGACTACCTGAAGCAGATTTTGAATATATCGGAAATAGTATTGTTTTGAGATTTAGAAAGGATATTTATACTGAAGAGTATTTGAGAAATATCGGATTGAATGAGAGACAAATAAAAGGAGTGAAGCATGTGAAGGAAAAAGGAAAGATTACGAATAGGGAGTATAGAGAATTGCTTGAGATAACTGATAGAACAGCATTGAGGGATTTAAATGGCTTGTGTGCTAAAGGTATATTTCAAAGAGTAGGAAAAACTGGTAGAACAACAGAATACGTTTTATCACGACATAAACCCGACAAACCCGACATGATCACGACATAAATCCGACAAATGAAAAAGGTGAAGGAAGTATATCAGCTGTTTATTTTAAAAAGAGGATAGAAAATGCCAGATATTTTTACCATAAAGGCTAGTGATCTCGTATTAAAGGTCTCGGAGAATATAAACCCGGAAAAATTCAATATTTCTAAGTACGAAGCATTCTTAGATGCCTTATGTGGGCCGAGAGAATTTCAGAAGGAATCAATAAGAGTTGTCTTAAGGTATTTATTAGGTGGAAGATATAGAAACTTAAAGGACTTGGCAGAAGAAAATTATGAGGATAATTCTGCACAAAAAGAACTTTATCCTACTTTCGCAGATTTTGAAAGGCATTTACAACTTCCTGATAAACTCTCTTGTTCCATAGACTTAGCGACAGGAACCGGTAAAAGTTATGTTTTGTATGGCATCGCAAGGATTATGTTAGCTGAAGGTACAGTTGATAGGGTTTTATTGCTTGCTCCTTCTACAACTATAGAAAAAGGAGTTACAGAGAAATTCAAGACATTATCAGGAGATGCAGACTTATTAAGACTTATTCCAGATGATGCAAAGATAAGAAATCCTAGAATCGTCAATGCCACTCAAACAATCAGGGAAGGAGATATTTGTATAGAGAACATCCATGCAGTATATGAGTATGTAAAATCATCAGTTGAAGATAGCTTAACGGGAAAAGGGGAGAAGACTTTAGTCTTATGTGATGAGGTTCATCATGCATACAATCCTCCTGGCAGAGACTGGGCAATAAAGAAATGGAAGGAATTTTTGTTTAACACAAAATATAGTTTCAAATATATTGTTGGAGATACGGGAACGGCATATATTGAAAATGATTACTTTACAGATGTAGTTTATAGATATTCTTTAAGGCAAGCCATAGAAGAGAGAACTATCAAAACAATAAGATATGTGGCTGAGGATAGCCCAGGTGGAGAGAATGAAAAGTTCCAGAAGATTTACGATAATCATCTTGAAAACAAGATGCGATACAGAAAGATAAAACCAATTACTATAATAATAACAAAAGATATTTCTGTCTGTAAACAATTAACTGAAAAGTGGATTGATTTTATTGCTGAAAAAGAAAATATCTCAAAAGAGGATGCAGAGAAAAAAGTTTTGATAGTGACATCCGCTGATGAGCATAAAGAAAATGTTTTAAAACTTGATAGAGTGGATGATAAAGACGATCCAACGGAATGGATAACTTCAGTAAGCATGCTAACAGAGGGATGGGATGTAAAAAATGTATTTCAAATTGTACCACATGAAGAAAGGGCTTTTAATTCTAAACTTTTGATTGCTCAAGTTTTAGGTAGAGGACTAAGAATTCCTCTGGAATATAAAGGAGAGCAACCAGTTGTAACCGTCTACAATCATGATAATTGGGCAAGAAATATAAAACATCTTGTAGAAGAAATAATGGAGATTGAGAAAAGACTGTATGCTTACCAAATAGTCAAAGAAAAAGATTACAACTTTGAGATCTATCAAATTAGATATAAGAAGAAAGAAATAGAAGCAGAAGTTAACCAAGAAAAGCCCTATGAGTTGCTAAAGAAGGAATATATAAACTATTCTACTCAAATTAAAGGAGTAGAAAAGGAAACCATTTATGAGCAAGCTATAACTGGAGTAAGAGAAGAAAAGGCAACATATATCACTTATGGGATGTTCTCTGCTGCTGGTGTAGCTAATGAAGTCTGGAACAAGCTAAAAGTATTTGATGCTGAGGAGGGGACTGATTACTCTACAAAGTTTTCGAGGGAAAAAATCAAAGAAATCGTCAAGAATTCTCTCAATAAGATTAGGTGGAATAAAGACAGTGTAAGCGAGGAAAACTATATAAAAACATTGCAGGCATTTGGAGTAATAAAAAGAAGGAAAACTAAAACTCTTCGTTTTGAAATAGAAGCCATGGATTTAGAAAAATTAAAGACATCACAATTAGAAAAGACATCACTTGGAATTGGAGTACTTCGGAGAGACGCTTCAGTATTTTTCGACGAGGAATCATTAAAATCAAGCGATGATGAAGACATTGCGGTATTAAAAGAGTTGATGGAAGATGAAAATTTGCCGGTAAAGGCAATTAAAGAGATAAAAAACAAGTTTTTATTTAAAACTCCTCTAAATGTTGTATTTACTCACTCTAAACCTGAAAGAAAATTCGTAGAAAAACTAATTTTAAATGCAGAATCAATAGATACATGGGTAAAATCAAGGGATACTGGGTTTTATAGTATAGAATACTCCTGGCGTAAAGGAGAACATCCTAAGCAAGGAAAATTCAACCCTGACTTCTTTTTGAAAATCGACAATAAATTAGTGGTAGTAGAAATAAAGGATGATGAGTTGATTGAAAAGGTTAAAGAGAGTGGAGACATTGCAAAAGAGAATAAGGCTAAATACAAATATGCGATTGAACATTTCAATAGATTAAATGTGTTACAAAAAGACCAGAAGTATTATTTCACTTTTTTAGCTCCTAATGATTTTGACAACTTTTTTGGGGTATTGAGGAGCGATGATTTTTCAGGTTTTAAGTCTCAATTAGATATAGAGTTAGAGGACTAATAGTATGCTAATAAATTCGGTACAGCATATTGATATAACACAG
>MNXV01000085.1 GCA_001871575.1 Caldisericum sp. CG2_30_36_11 | reverse complement strand
ATTCACAAGTGTTGTTTTGCCAGCACCGTTTTCACCAAGCAGAGTGTGAACTTCTCTGCCAAATAAGTCAAAATTTATGTGGTCATTCGCAAGAATTCCTGGGAAATACTTTGTAATACTCTTTGCTTCAAGAACAATATTTTCCATTTTTTATCCTCATTTGGTCTTTCAAAAAAAGAAATGCCCCGTTAGGGCATAAAAACGGGGCACATAATAATCAATAATTAAGAACCGCTCTTAGGAATCGTTCCAACAACTCCTTTTACAAACCACTGGATAGTTAACTTGTCGGCATCAGATAGCTGTTCACCTTGTTTTACTTTAAGATTTCCACTCTGATCGTAAATCGGACCATTGAATGGGTCATATACGCCGTTAAGAATTTCTAGTTTCCTTTGATCGACAAGTGTTCTAACATCTTGAGGAACCATTGGTCCATATGGTGCAAGTTCAGTTATTCCGGTAGACATCTGTCCCCAGTATTCTTCAGGTTTCCAGGTACCATCATGAACTGCTTCTAAAACTTGTTTGTAATAAATTCCCCAGTGCCATATACGGGATGTCAATACAGAAGTTGGTGCAGCACTTGCCATATCTCTATCATACCCTAGTGAATACTTACCTGCTTTTTCGGCTTCTTCCAAAGGTGCTGGATCATCAACGCCACTTGCAATAATATCTGCTCCATTTGCAAGGAAAGTATCAGCAGCACTTGCTTCTAGCGCGGGATCAAACCAGGAATTTGTCCAGATAACATGCACTTCTGCTTTTGGGTTCACCTCTCTAACTCCGATTGTAAAAGCATCAATCTCCCTTACAACCTCTGGAGTGGAAAATGGTGCAACAAAACCAATATAATTGGATTTAGTCATCTTCCCTGCTACAAGTCCTGAAAGATAATCCGGTTGATACATCCTTCCAAAATATGTTCCCATATTGGGTGCAGTTTTATATCCTGAGCAATGTTCAAAAACAACATCTGGGTAGTCTTTAGCAACATTCAATGTTGGATCCATAAAACCAAAACTAGTTGTAAAAATCACTTTGTAACCTTGATTAGCATAGTCTCTTACAACTTTTTCGCATGGCGCACCTTCCGGAACATTCTCTGAGTATGCAGTTTCTACATAAGGTAACTGCTGTTCCAAATAAAGCCTTCCTTCGTCGTGCGCCTGAGACCAGCCTCCATCATTATGAGGACCCACATAAATAAATGCTACCTTAATTTTCTCCTCTGGCTGTGTTGTTTGCTTAGGTGCACAACCTGCAAAAATTGACGATACAAACACTGCTAAAAGCAAAACAATCAATACTCTTAGCTTTTTACTCATAAATCACCTCCTCCTTGTCTCCAGAATAATATTTTTAACTTTCTTTCAAACTATCATTACTATTCTAATAATCGACAAACTTATTTAAATATATTTTATTAAAAAAATTTTATAAGTCAAGTTTTTAAAAAATATGATTTTATCAAATCTTATGAGACTTTAAATTTAAACTACCCTTTTCTAAATCTTTTAATAAACTAATCCAATCGTGCATCTCTAATTCATAAAGATTTTCTTGAACAGGTCACTAAATCAAAAAACTATCTTCAAAAAATTAATTAAATTATTAGAAATAAAAACTGCTGAGTTTATTAAGCGTTTTATAAATTGCTTTTTATAAAATTTCCGTAACCTTTTTCTCCGGTAATACCAGCTTTTTCATCGTATATTAGTTTACCTCTAAGGATTGTTTTTGAAACTTTTCCGACCATTTCTTTCCCCGCAACTACGGAATACTTACCTTTACTTTCAAGTTTAGAAGGATCAACAAACCACTTTTCATTGAGGTTAACTATTGTCAAATCTGCATCAGCACCCAATGCAATTGACCCTTTATCAGGGTACAAACCATATCTTCTTGCTGCATTCTCAGACATAAGTTTTTGAATTTCCTCCAATCTAACTTTCCCTTTGTAATAGCCATATGTAATCATCAATGGCACAGCGAGTTGTGTGCCCGGGATTCCGGCATAATTGTCCCAAATATTGGAGCTTGATTTCTCCTCTGGAAATTTTCCTGCCGCATGATCAGTTGCAATAAAATCAATTGAACCATCCTTGAGACCGGTCCATAATGCATCTATATCCTCTTCGTACCTCACAGGTGGAGAAGTCTTAAGAATCGACCCTAAAATTTTTAAATCAGCAACCGTAAAAATAAGATAATGGGGGCAAGTTTCTGTGGTTACATCAAGCTTGTGCTTTTTCGCCCAACGAATAACCTCCAAACCGGCGCCTGTAGATAGGTGAGCAATATGTAGTTTATTATGAACCTTCTCTGTTATTCCAACGACTGACCATATCGCTTCAGGTTCCGCCTCGTAAACTCTTCCTTCAGCCCAACTTTCAAAATCAGATCTTCCATTTTGGCGGAGAAAGTTTGAGTAGAAATCAACCAGATAATAATCTTCTGCATGAACTGCACAAACAAGATTTAAACCTTTTAAAAATCGAAAAGCTTTATCCATATATGGAACGGGCATGCGAGGGTAAAGTTCCATACCTGAAACCGTATAAAACTTAACACCAACTATTCCTCTTTCTTTTAAGTCAGTTAAAGTTTTTTTATATTCACCGCTTTCTATCTGTCCTGGTGTAACTCCTCCCCAAAATGCAAAATCAACATATGCCTTTCCTTTAACAATGTTAAGTTTATAATCAAAGTTTTCTCCGCTTGTCACGGGAGGAATAGAAGTGCAGGGCATATCAATAATTGTAGTAATACCTCCGGCGGCTGCACTCCTTGTTCCTGTCTCAAAATCTTCTCTCACGGTAAATCCGGGATCATCAAAATGCACATGAGGGTCTATAAATCCTGGAAATATAATATTTCCTTCTGCATCCACTTCTCTCTCGACACTTAATGAATTATGTTTCCCGGGGAATATAAATTTTATTTTATCATCTTCTATATAAATGGTGGAAAGTTCAAGCTCGTTTCCTTTTTTAACAAGAAAGCCGTTTTTCAGCCTGATCACATTTATTCCTCGACAAATAAAGACACAAAAGAGAATTTATCAACATCAACCAGACCCATATCTGTTATTTTTAACTTTGGAATTACTGGAAGCGACATAAAAGCAAGAGTCATAAAAGGATCACCTGCTAAAATATAGTTTTCTTCTTTTGCAATTTTATGAAGTTCCAAAAGGGCATTTGCTACTTCATGTACATCTTTATTTGTCATTAATCCTCCATAAGGCAGTGCTAATGAACCTAGGACTTTGCCGTTTTTAGTAATTGCAATACCACCGCCCATTGCCTCAATCTGAGTAACGGCAAGCAGCATATCTTTATCATTTTCGCCAGCAACAACAATGTTATGAGAATCATGAGCGATAGATGTGGCAAAAGCACCATTCTTTAACCCAAAACCATGAATAAATCCAGCTGAAACCCTTCCAGTTGCCCTATGCCTCTCGAATACTGCAATTTTTATCAGATCTCTATCTGTATCAGAAGCAACAGAATTGTTGTTTATTTTTGGCTCATAGATTAATTCATCGGTAATAACAGAAAAAGGTTTAATGCCAATTACTCTAATTTTGCCTTTACGGTTTGGTATTGCCAATTTTTCAAAAGTTACTTGCTTTAAATTTATTGTATTTTTTACAGCATCGTCATGTATAGGACTTGAAACTCCAAAAAGTGGTTTCCCATTTTTTGCAACCAAAATACCATTTTTAAAAACCATTTTAATATTTTTTAAATCTTTAAAAACTGCTATATCTGCTAAATAACCTGGTGCAATACCGCCTTTATGCTTAAAACCAAAAAACAGTGCCGAATTCAAGGTAGCAAGTCTTATCGCAAGAGGTAAAGATACACCATTATTTACCAGAAGAGATATTGCAAAATTTATGTGCCCTTCGTCAATTAAGTCTTCTGGATGTTTATCATCCGTACAAAGCATTATTCGGTGTTTTGTTTTTTCATTTAAAATCGGGAGTAATCTTAATACATCCCGGGTTAGCGAGCCTTCTCTCATCATAACCCACATACCTTTTGAAAGCTTTTCAGAAGCCTCTTCAGGAGTCGTACACTCATGGTCAGACATTATACCTGAGGAAAGATATGCATTTAAATTATTACCAGTTAGTCCCGGAGAATGGCCATCAATTATTTTGTCTCGAAACATAATTAGTTTTTCAAGAACTTCTCTGTCCTTAGAAAGGACACCAGGATAGTTCATGAGCTCCGCAAGTCCAAGGACTCTTTCGTTATTCTTAAGTATTGCAAGGTCTTCTGCATAAAGATGAGCACCCGAAGTTTCCAGTGACGTTGCAGGAACACAGCTCGATAACATAAAATAAACATCAAGAGGCAAATCTCTGGAAGAATTTATCATAAATTGTAATCCAGGGATACCTGCTACATTTGCAATTTCATGAGGATCTGCGATTACGGTAGTAGTACCCAAGGGAACCACACTTTTAGCAAACTCAGGCGGAATAAGCATAGAACTTTCTATGTGAACATGAGAATCAATAAAAGACGGAGAAATAAATGCTCTATCCACATCTATAACTTCTTTTGCCGAAACATACTTCCCCACCCCCACAACTAACCCATTATGAATTAAAACATCTTTTTCTTCTATTTCTTCGTTGAATACATTCACGACTTTACCGTTTTTTAACAAAAGATCTGCTAATTTTTTCCCTTCCGCGGCATCAATAATTTCAGACAAAGAAGTAAAATCTAAATTTCTTTGCATTTATATCTTCTCCCAGAATTTTCCAGCAATTTTACTTGCCTTATAATTAATTTCTTCTTCATCAATTTTCGTAAATTTTTTATTCAGGAGAACAAATTCACCATTTATCATTACACTATCGATAGCACTCTCTCTAATACCAAAAATGAGGTGATAGAAAAAATTATTTTCATTTAAAGGAGTTGGAGGGTAATAATCAAGCATTACAATGTCTGCAAAAGCACCTTTTTTAATAATACCCAGAGGATTATCAAAGAATTTTCCAAAGAAAATTCCATTGTTCTTGAAAAGCATATTCTCTACGATCTCGTTTCCAATTCGTGGATCTCCATAATTCAGTTTGGGTAGAATATAAGCAACTTTTGCAGATTCAAGCATAGAGGGTGTATATCCATCAGTTCCAAGCCCTATTAGAACGCCTGCATCATTCATTTCTAATAAAGGAGCTACCCCTACAGCATTATTCATATTTGATTCCGGGTTGTGAACAACCATGGCTTTTGTCTCAGCAAGAATATCTATTTCATCTTTATTTATATGGACGCAATGAATTGCAAGAGTTTTATTCGAGAAAATCCCAAAATTATTAAGTCTATCAACAACTCTTTTTTTACTCTTTTTAAGTGAATTTTCAACATCTTCTATGCCCTCGGCTACATGAACATGAAATCCAACTCCAAGTCTTTTAGCTTCAGAGGAACACTCCTCAAGAGTTTCGTTTGAAAGCGTTAAAGAGGCATGCAAACCAAAAGTTGAGCCAGTCAATGAATTTTTATTTTTTCGAGTCTTTTCTATAAATCTTGAATTTTCATTTATAGACTGTTTACTTAGGTCTTTTCCCCATCTATCAGAAACTTCATAACATAAAACAGACCTTACCCCGATATCAATAGCGGCTTTTTCAAGAATATCAAGACTTCCCGGAACAAGCCCAAATGAGGCATGGTGATCTATGATTCCTGTGGTGCCACTTTTTATTCCTTCAATCAAAGGAACCACAGCACTATAATATATTTCTTCCTCAGTAGTCAGGTTTTTATCGAGTTTCCACCAAAGTTTTTCAAGAATTTCCTTAAATTTAGCAGGCGGCACACCCTTAAGAGTCATTCCTCGAGCAAAGGTACTATAAAGATGCATATGTGCATTTAGGAACCCGGGAACTACAATCTTGTGATGTAAGTTAAAGTATTCTGCATGGGGATACTTTATTCTTAGCGTATCAGTACTCCCAATGTCGGTTATCTTGTTCCCTTCAATAAGAATTGCCCCATCATGAATAAATTCTTTCCTATCATTTAAGGTTATAATTTCACTGTTTCCTAAAATCTTCACACAAAAGCCTCCTTGTCTATCAAAAATTAAATTACTTCAACATCGTAGTCCTCAATAACTATTCTAGGCTCTTTTCCCATAAAGTTAACAACGTTAGAAAGCGTTGCAAAAAGGTGATTTTTATCTGTATTAACAGTAACAATGGCTATTAGCGACTGCTTATAAGAATCCCGATAATCTATTTCGGCAATTGATACATTAAATTTCCTCCTGATCTTTGAAATTAAACCTTGATTAATCCGTCGCTTATCCTTCAAGGAAAAGGAATCGTTTATTAAAAATTTAACCTTTGAAATTCCTACTTGCATTAAAAAACAGCCTGTTTTGTTTCCTTATCAAAAAGATTTATGCCAGGAGTATATAAAAATAGACTTATTTTTTCTCCCATTGAATAGTCTCTTCCTGCGCTAACACGTGCAATTGATTGAGAGTTACCAAATTTAAAATGAATAAATGTTTCAGAACCCATTAGTTCAATAAAATCTATTACAACGGTTAGTTTTTGGACTTGATTCTTATCAATACTTTTAACATCTATCTCATCATACAGATCTTTAGGTCTTATACCGAGTACAAATTCATTTGTCTTGAATGTTTTTTCTTCTATTTTTTTAGTTTGTTCTTCATCGAATTTTACTTTAAGATTCTCAAAAATTGCGTAAATATCCTTATCATGCCTTTCAAGAATTACATCGATAAAGTTCATCGGTGGAGTACCTACAAACCCTGCTACAAACATATTCATAGGATGATCATACACATCTTTAGGCTTACCAACTTGCTGAATAGCACCCTTATTCATAACAACGACGCGCTCACCCAATGTCATTGCTTCAACCTGGTCGTGAGTAACATAAACAGTCGTAACTCCAAGCTCTTTGTGCAGTTTAATCAACTCTCCCCTTGTTTGCACCCTTAACTTTGCATCAAGATTTGATAGAGGTTCGTCCATAAGATAGACCTTTGGGTCTCTTACAATAGCCCTTGCAAGAGCTACTCTCTGCCTCTGCCCTCCTGAAAGTTCTTTAGGTTTCCTCAAAAGAAGATTTTCAATTCCAAGCATCGCTGCAACATCTTTCACTTTTTTATCGATAACTTCTTTAGAGGTTTTCCTCAAACGTAAACCAAATGAAATATTCTGATAAACATTCATATGCGGATAAAGAGCATAATTCTGAAATACCATTGCTATATCCCTATCCTTTGGTAAAACATCGTTTACAATCTTCTCTCCAATATAGATTTCGCCATCTGTTGGTTCTTCAAGACCAGCAATTAACCTAAGAGTCGTTGTTTTACCACAACCTGAGGGGCCTAATAATACAAGGAATTCTCTGTCTTGCACAATAAGATTTGCATTATCGACAGCAATTATATTACCAAACTTTTTTAAAACATTTCTTAGTGTTACTTCTGCCATACTTTATCTCCTATGTAATTTGTTTCTTATATTATGTAATTATTTTTAAAAATTTAAAATCTCAGTATAAAATATATCAAATATTAAAAAAAATCAAAGGTAGAAAAAATGGAAAATACTTCAGCTAACAAAAAATTTTTTTTATGGTTTCATATGCATCAACCGAGTTATAAAATACTGGATTCTAACTATCTTTATCTTCCATGGGTAAGAAGGCACATGTTAAATGGCTACTACATGGTGCCGAAATTGCTTTTAGATAGTGAGGCTAGGGTAAATATTAATTTTTCCGGGATTTTGCTTGAACAAATGAAATTGTACAAAGAGGGCATTATAAAAGATATTTATCAATACTATGAAGAGAAAGAAGCAACATCTCTATCAGAGGCTGAAAAAAACTTTATAATTGAGAGATTCCTTGTTCCTTTGCCAATTAAATCTGACAGATTTAACTATCTCTTAGAAAAAAAATTGAAAAAAGAACCCTTTAGCATGCCTGAAATATTAGATACTCAGGTGCTTTTCTCTATTTCTGCATTTGCATTACCCGAGGATGAAGTACTGGATCTGCTAAAAAAAGGAAAAAACTTTTCTGAAAATGACAAACTGTCAATAACTGAAGCCCAGAAAAAAATAATTAAGTCCGTTATCCCTATGTATAAAAAATTAATTTCTGAAAATCAAATTGAAATAACAGTTTCTCCATACTATCATCCAATAATTCCACTTTTAATAGATCAAGATTCAGCAAAGGAAAGTAAAGAGGATGTAACACTGCCTGATATAGAATTTGCATATCCAGAAGATGCTGAGCAGCAAATAAAAAAATCCATTGAGATCTATGGGGAAATTTTTGGAATAAAACCGACTGGCATGTGGCCATCTGAAGGGGGAATTTCAAATGCTACAATAGATCTTATCAAAAATCAAGGAATTAAATGGATCGGGACTGATGAACTAATTTTAAGAAAAACAACAGAAACACTAACTAAGCCTTCAGGGGTTTATGATGTAAGAAACCTAAAAGTATTTTTCAGAGACCACCATCTTTCAGATAAAGTTGCCTTTGTTTATAATAAAATGAATCCCGAAGATGCAGTACGTGATCTGCTAAATGATAAAGTTGAGAAAAAAGAGGGCTTTAAAGTAATTATTCTTGATGGAGAAAATCCATGGTCATTCTATCCAAACAATGGAGTACCCTTCCTTAAAGAGCTATTTAACAACCTCGACAAAAAAAACAGCTTACTCGGATCTGATGCTGTAGCCACGGATAAAATAAGTTCGGTCAAGCCAGGATCATGGATAAATGGATATTTTGATACCTGGATTGGGGATCCAGAAACAAATAAAGCCTGGACTTATTTATTTGAAGCAAGACAGAAACTTGGGAAAAATGAAAAATCTATGGATGATATTTTAATGGCTGAGGGTAGCGATTCATTCTGGTGGTACAGCAATTTCCACAAGATTGAAGTTGATTTTTCTTTTGATTACATGTTTAGAGCAAGGCTGATTAACGCTTATAAAAATGCAGATGAAGCTATTCCTGGGTATCTTTTGTATACTATAAAGAAACCTTAGTAAAAAGCAAGCAAAATTTAGGAGGAAATATGCCAGAATTAAGAAGAGACCCCGCTAAAGGGAAATGGGTAATAATAGCTGTTGAAAGATCGTCAAGACCTTCAGATTTTAAACTCGAGGTTGAGGAACCTGCAGGACCTGAGAAATGCCCATTTGATGGAGGAAAAGAAGATCAAACCCCACCAGAAATAACTGCAATAAGGCCCGAGGGTTCAAACCTCAATACTCCAGGGTGGACCGTCAGAGTCGTTCCGAATAAATTTCCTGCTCTTAAAATAGAAGGGGAAATAGAAAGCCGGGGAAATGGAGTATATGATGCAATGAATGGAGTCGGAGCTCATGAAATTATAATAGAAACCCCGGACCATTTTGCTGCTTTCGAAACATTAAAATTAGATCACGCATCAAAAATAATATGGATGTTCAGAGAGCGTTATCTTGACCTGAGAAAAGACCAAAGGCTTAAATACATCCTGATCTTTAAAAACAAAGGAAGGAGAGCAGGTGCATCACTTGAGCACTCACATTCACAATTAATCGCTACCCCTATTATGCCAGATCTTGTAAAAATAGAACTTGAGGCCGCTTTAACATATTATCGATACAGAGGCAGATGTGTCTACTGTGATATAATCTCTCAAGAAATTAACGAAGGGAAAAGATTAATTTTTGAGAATGACGACTTTATTGCAATCACTCCATATGCCTCAATAGTGCCTTTTGAAATTCAAATAATGCCCAAGCAACATAGTTCTGATTTTGGGGACATCAGGCTTGCTGAAATGAACTCTCTTACCAAGGCATTACAGTCGTCGCTGAAAATGCTTGCAAAAGCGGTTCCACACGTTTCGTATAATTTCTATCTCCACACATCTCCTCTCGAAAATTTAACCATTCCCCACTATCACTGGCATATAGAAATAGTCCCGAGGTTAACACATATTGCTGGTTTTGAATGGGGATCAGGGTTATATATAAATCCTGTTCCGCCTGAAAATGCTGCAAAATTTCTCTTAGAAGCAAAGGAAGTACAGGAATGAGAATAGGTATCGTAGCAAGTGAAGCAACACCATTTTCAAAAACAGGCGGGCTTGCAGACGTTAGCGGTTCTCTGTTTAAAGTGTTCAACAAACTTGGAAATGAAACCTATTTATTTTTGCCATATTACAAAGAAACAAGATCAAAAATAAACGATGTTAATAAAGGTTCCAAAATTAGTATAAAAATCGGAGGTAAAAATATAGAAGGCAGAATACTTTCCAAGGAAATATCAAAAGGAATGAATATTATTCTGATAGAACAAAACGGCTATTTTGATAGAGAGAACCTTTACGGGACAAAAGAGGGCGACTATACAGATAATGCGGAAAGATTTGGGTTTTTTAATCTCGCTGTGATAGAATCTATAAAATTACTAAACCTGAACTTAGACATTTTGCACTTAAACGATTGGCAAACAGGTTTAATTCCTCTATTTTTAAAAGAAAATGACATGCGAATAAAAACTCTTTTTACCATTCATAACCTTGCTTACCAGGGAAATTTTCAGAAAGGCATTCTTGAATTGCTACAGATTGATGAAAAATATTTTAACATCGATGGTATTGAGTTCTACAACAATTTGAGTTTCTTAAAAACCGGGATTGTCTATTCAGACTTCATAAGCACCGTAAGCCCTACCTATGCAAAAGAAATTCTTACTGAAGAATTTGGAGAGCGGCTTGATGGAATATTAAAGGCTAGGAAAGACAAGCTTGTTGGAATATTAAACGGCATTGACTACAAAATTTGGAATCCTGAAAAGGATAAGAATATCTACAAAAATTATTCTATTGAAAGTCTTGATTTAAAGAAAGAAAATAAATTTTATCTAGGACAAAAACTTGTCCTAGATTTTCATCAAGATCCGCCCTTGTTTGGTATGGTAAGCAGGCTTGCAACGCAAAAGGGCGTAGATATACTTGTTGAAGCATTGAAAGACTTATCAAAGAAGGAGGAAATAAGAGTGGTAATTCTTGGAACTGGTGAAAAGAACTTGGAAGAGGGATTGAAAGCACTTGAAGAGGAATACAAATCCAAAATTAGGGTTATTATAGGATTTGATGAGCCGCTCTCGCATAATATTTATGCAGCCTCTGATTTTTTCCTTATGCCATCCAAATATGAACCATGTGGATTAGGACAAATAATTTCACTTAAGTACGGGACAATCCCTGTAGTAAAGGAAACAGGTGGTTTAAAAGACACCATTGACAATTTTAATGATTATACTCAATGCGGAAATGGTTTTTCTTTTGACGAATATTCAAGTGAAGCTCTCGCAAACACTATAAAGAGAGCCTTTAAGGTTTATAATGACAGAACCAAATTTAACAATCTAAGAAAAGTGGCAATGAATTGCGACTTTTCATGGGAGAATTCTGGTAAGAAATATTTAGAGCTTTTTAAGAAAATGATGAGGTAACTAATGGATATACATTTTGGTACATCGGGATGGAGGGGGGTAATTGCTGACGATTTTACATTTGCCAATGTAAAAGCAGTTGCTCTTGCCATTGCCAAAATGCTTGCCGAAAGTGAGGGTAAGAGCTTAGTAGTAGGATACGATACAAGGTTTCTATCCGAAGATTTTGCAAAAATAGTAGCAGAAGTTTTGATAAACAACAATATAAAAATTTTTTATTCATTGAATGATATCCCCACTCCCGTAATTGCCTACGAAATCGTGCATAGAATTGCAGATGGTGGAATAAACATAACAGCCTCGCATAATGATTACTACTATAACGGTATAAAATTTTCAGCTAAAAGTGGAGGCCCTGCACTTCCAGAAGAAACGGAAAAAATCGAAAAAAAGATCTATGAAATAATAAAAAGCGGAGAAAGGATAAAAACCAAACCCTTCTCTGAAGGAATAAAGGAAGGCCTCCTAATGACTTTCGGTGAGAGCACTTATAGCGAAAGTATAAAGAAACTAATTGACTTAGACTCAATAAGAGATAGAAGACCCAAAATTGTCTATGAACCATTCTTTGGAACGGGAAGAAGGTACCTACCACCACTACTTCAGGACATTACAAATTTTAAAATGATACACGGTGAAATAGATCCGCTCTTTGGAAAACTACATCCTGAACCTATAGAGGCAAATTTGATTCCCTTATCAAACGCAGTCACTCAGGAAAATGCAAATATCGGCCTATCTACAGATGGAGATGCCGATAGATTTGGCATAATAGATGAAAGTGGGGCATATATTTCACCTGATAAAATTCTTCCAATTATTTATTACTACCTTATCACTGAACGACAAATAAAAGGAAATATTGTAAGAACAGTTTCCACAACTCAAATGCTTGATAGAATAGCCCGCCATTTTGGATGCGAAGTTATAGAAACTCCTGTAGGCTTTAAATACATTGGAGACGAGGTAACAAAAGGCAATGCTATATTCGGTGGGGAAGAGAGTGGAGGAGCAACCATTACCGGCTGGTTGGCGGATAAAGATGGAATACTGGTAGATTTGCTTGTAACTGAAATAGTTTCTAAAAGAAAAAAGTCGCCACTTGCACTTTTCTATGAGATTATTTCCAAATTCGGAGAAATCTATTCAGAAAGGTTAGATTTCGAGTTTAAAGGAAAGAGAGAGACTATTGAAAAAGGCTTGAAAGAAAGGATTTTCGAAATTCCAAAAGAAGAAAATGTTAAAGATATCAAAGAAACGGACGGGACCAAAATTATTTTTGATGATGATAGCTGGCTTCTCTTCAGATTTTCAGGAACAGAAGAAAAGATAA
>MNXV01000054.1 GCA_001871575.1 Caldisericum sp. CG2_30_36_11 | reverse complement strand
CATTTTGAGAGCTTAAAAGTTGCTCTAAATCAGTAAGCAGGGAACTTACGTTCGTTTTTATGGTGGCGGCGGGGGGATTCGAACCCTCGACACTCCGGGTATGAGCCGGATGCTCTAACCACTGGGCTACGCCGCCATTCCTCTGTGTCTTTGCATTCTCTTTTTTTGATCTGTTTGGGTATCCTGAGATTCTCTGAGAAACTTCTTCATTTTTTGCTCGAGGCCTCCCTTGCTGAACTCAGGTGTTTTTGGATCCTGGTCGTTCTTGATTTTCTTGATGAAAGAAAAATTTAACTTGCCAGCTTTTTCTTTCCCAATAATATTAACAATGACTCTATCACCTTCTTTAACTGGGGACTTATTTTCGCCTAATTCAGATTCATTAAATTGCGATACATGTATTAAGCCAACTCCTCCTTCATCCAGTTTGACGAAAGCTCCGTATGGCATTATTTTAATTACTCTTCCGATTAACTCACCTTTTCCCATACGAATATATATATTACCTATTTTTTAAAAAGTTTCAATAGGTTATCGAAAAATTTTTTAAGAAAATTTTCGCTCTGGCTACTAACAGGTTGGCTATTCTGATTTTTATCCCACTTAAAATAAACAATTGTTTCTCCATCTTTTGCAAGCATAAGATTCTCTCGTGCGATTTTTTCAATGAATTCCTGTGTGTTTGCAAATTGTATCTCTTTTTTTATTTGCTCATTCTGTGCTCTTAATTCTGATACTTTAATGCTCAATTCTCGAGATTCTTTCGTTGAGTTAAAATAATAATGCAGGGTAAATATTAATTCTCCCGACATATATATGATAAGTGCAATTAAGAAAATTCGAAGCGCACTAAAACCTTTTTTCTCCACATTAAATGATATTAAAAAAGTGAAAAGAAACAAAATCATTGAAAACTCTTTTTAAAAACGCTTAAATAATTTATAATATCATCGTGAAACGAACTTTCAGCTGTTTAATCATAATGTCTTTGTTTATTATTTTGCTTCCTTCCTCCAAAGTGGCAGCTTCAGGAGGTAATATTCAACCACTTGCAGGTATTGTTATTTCAAATATTTCTCCAGAGAGTTTCAATTTGAAATATCCCGATATCCCAATTGGACTTTGTAAAGTAGGAGATCCAGTTTCTTTATCTAATAATGAAATGTATGCGATGTCTCACAATATCCCTTTATATACCAGCGTGAACCTTTTTTATTATGCTTTTTCGTCCTCTGCTCCAGCGGATTTAAATGATTTAAAATCTTATTACGGAAAGATCCCTCAAGAGGATTTGCAGGAGAAAGACAGGGTGGAGTCTCTAATGCTTTATGGTGTCAGAAAAAATGGAAACATTCTTAGTTACTCTGAAAAAAAAGAACCAGAAATCGAAATAACATACAAAACTATTTCATCGAGGAAAGGCCCAACAATAATTCCAGAAAGACATGTTAAGTTTAGCAATGAAATTGTAACATATTTTCTCTTGGACCCATTTGGTAAACCCGAGAAAGTCAGGATGAACCCATTTGAGGTTACAAAAATATATGATATTAATCCCTCTTTTTATAATACTCTAGTTGTACGAAACCAAAATGAGAATAAGAACGTTGATTTTTCAGGCTTTTATGTGGATGTCCCTGATAAGTTTGTTTCCCAGAACTATTTTGATATAGAGAGAACTTCCCTTGGAAAGTTCTCAAGTTATATTCACAGCACTGGTAAAAGCTTAATTGTTGAAAATTTAATTGAGGAAACCCTTCCTCTCGGAGAATTTGGAGACATAATAGGTGTAAAAGTAGATGGAAATACCTTTGATATTCTGGAAAAGACAAGGCTTCAATTCACAAATAAGACGATTTTTGCAACATACAATGGCGATTTTTCTAATAGCCAGAATATTCAAAATTTTTTGAATCAATGCATTCTTTATGGCATATATCCCGAATTTCTTCGAGACGCATCTACGGGCGAGTTTCTTTATTATGAAAACTATTTTGCTCAAAACGGCAAAATTATAAAAGACGCAATTGATAAGATAAGCCTTTTAAACAAGGCAACTTTCACAAAAGAAAGCCTCGTCAATGATGCACGGATCGTTCAATTTGGTAAATATCCATTCGTGTTCTTTGTTATTTCTTACAATGGAGAGCTTAAGCTCAATTTAGAAAAGAGCCTTTTTAATAACAATAGTGATTTTACGATGCTAGATTACAATAACAATTCTGTTAATTTTACGATAAAGGATAATTCAATTAGTATGGATATTTCTTTGGCAGGAATAAAAGTCCTTCGTGTTGTCCCCGATGGTTTTTACCCAATTTATCTGGGGACTTTCCTTATGAACTCATCTAATGCAGGATCTAATTCTTCTTTTATTAATATCGGGGATAGCTCGGGAAGTATAGACGTTCAATTTAATCTTAAAGGACGAAAACAAAATGAAACTTTGTCGTTAAAACCTCTTTCTGAACAAAGTTTTTATACTACTGATATACCCACATCTATCTTGATGAATGGAATAGGTTACCAAATACCTCAAAGATTGCAAACTTTAAATATAAATGTAATTTTACTTTTTGTTTTTTCAGCTTTTTTCCTTTTCTTGCTCTTTTATAAGGAATTTAAAATTAAAAATTATATAAGTTCCAAGCTTTTTATTCTGCTCTCTATCTTGCTGCCGATTATCCTTATTTTAATCAACAGCATGCTTATTCATTATGCTTCTATCACAATTGTGTTTTTTACTTTTTCTTTGCTCTTTCTTGTTACCGCATTTTATAGAAGCGATAACTTTAAAAATCTTTTAATTATTTCTGTTTTGCTGTTTTTGATGGGCATGTTTTATAATTATTTTGAATTTGGAACACTTTTACCTCAGGCATTTAATGGATTATTGCCATTTAAATTGTATGAAAACTTCTTCTTTTATTTGCCATTTGTTTTCTCTTTGCTCTTCTTCCAGATTCGTGAGGAGAGAAGAATAATAAAATTAGAATTAATATTTGTTATTTTGACTCTTGGCATAATACTATTTTATTTTGACAATCTCTCTTTACCCTTTGAGTTCGAGCTTCAATTGAAAAGTCTTTATCCAATGTTTTCTCTTTTCGTTGGTAATATCGTACTTCAGACTTTAAATAAGCCATTTAAATGGAGCAGGGTTATCCTATCAATTGTCTCTTTAGTTATTGTTTTTATCTCAATACCTTTTTCTAAACTTTCTTTCTCTGCTGCTTTTTTAAATCCAAAGTTTATTAATTTAAGCTTGATTTTGAAAGACTTTTTAATTTATTCAATTCCGTTCTTTTTTGTTTCTTTATATTTATACAATGTTGACAAACAGACAATAGAGGTATCTTTTGGAAAACTTGTTTTTACAATTTTTGGGATCCTTGTATTTTATAATTATCTTTTGCAATATTTTGTGAAAAGGGGTAACCCGATATTTTTAAGTATTGGATTTATTGTAAACCCCATTTTAATCATCCTTATGTTTGTTGTTCTTCTTGATTGAAAATCCAGAACCTGTCCTGAACTTGATTCAGGAAAGAAATTTTCAAAAAATGTAAAAAGATGCTAAAATTGAGAGTTAAAATATATGGAGGTGCTTAATGGCAAAATATAGAGTGGACATTGACAAAGACACCTGTATTGGCTGCGGTGTCTGTGCTTCTATTTGTCCTGAAAACTGGAAGATGGATGACGATGGCAAGGCAAATTTCATCTCCAAAGAATCAGATGTTGACTGTAACAAAGATGCAGCGGAAAATTGCCCTACCACGAGTATCAAGGTAGAAGAAGTAGGTTAATATAAGGCCCGGTCTACCGGGTCTTATTATGAAGGAGGTTTTTATGACGGCAGCAACAAAAGGACTTTTTGAAGTTAGAATGCATGGTCGTGCAGGGCAGGGTGCTAAATCTGGTTCCCAAATGCTTGCAGAGGCTGCATTCAAACAAGGCAAATGGATTCAGGCATTCCCTGAGTACGGCTCTGAAAGGAGAGGCGCTCCAACTGTTTCTTATACAAGAATTTCCGACAAAGCTTTGAGGACACATGAACCCATAACAAACCCTGATGCAGTTATGGTGTTTGACATGGGCCTTATCCGTGCGGTTCCTGTAACGGCAGGCTTAAACGAAGAAGCTGGAATTTTGATTGTTAACACAACAAAATCTGTTGAAGAAATAAGGCAAATTATTGGATTTAAGGGCAAAATCTACGTTATTGATGCAACTGGTATCTCGCTTGATTTGCTCAAAATTGATGCGCCAAATGTACCTATGCTTGGTGCATTAGTCAAAGCTGCAAATATTGTTCCTTTGGAAGCAGCAGAAGAAATTATAAAAGCAACTTTCCTTGAGAAAATTGGCATGGAAAAAGTTGAAAAAAATATCCAGGGATTACATAGAGGATATGAGGAGGTAAAAAATGGCTGATAAAAAAGGCTGGCATGATTTAATGCGTGGTGCGGATCTTCCACCTGCAACTTCTCTTGAATATAAGACTGGTTCCTGGAGATCAATGAGGCCTGTTTTTGACGCATCTAACTGCATACACTGCATGATTTGTGTCGCATATTGTCCTGATATGGCTATCCCTATTACAAAAAGTGAAGAAGGAGTTGTTGGGAAAGGTGGAAGGTTATATAAGGGTGCTGTAAGACTTGAGACTAATTTCGATTACTGTAAAGGTTGTGGAATTTGTGCACAGGAATGCCCTACCAAGTGTATCACTATGATAAGAGAAGAAGAAGCAGTAGAAGCTTCTACTAAGTAGGAGGTGGAATATGAGTGTTATAAAGCCTTTAAGTGGCGCTCAAGCTGTCGCGGAAGCTATGCGGCAGATTAATCCGGATGTTGTTGTTGCTTATCCTATAACCCCCCAGACGCCAGTAGTGGAATATTTTGCACAATTTGTTGCAAACGGCCTCGTTGATACAGAGACAATACCTGTTGAATCTGAGCATTCAGCAATGTCTGCTACTGTTGGGGCATCCGCTGCCGGGGCAAGAGCAATGTGTGCCACATCCTCACAGGGCCTTGCTCTTATGTGGGAAGTTGTTGCTGCAGTTCCTGGCTTGAGATTGCCCATCGTTATGCCAATTGTAAACAGGGCATTATCTGCTCCAATTAATATACATTGCGATCATTCGGACACTATGGGAGCGACAACTATTGGATGGATTCAGATATTTTCTGAAAATGCGCAGGAAGCATATGAAAATATGTTTCTTGCATTAAGACTCGCAGAACATAAGGATGTTCTTATTCCTGCGATGGTTATGCAGGATGGATTCATAATAAGCCATGGAGTGGAGAATGTAAAGATTTTAGATGACGATGTTGTAAAGAAATTTGTTGGCGAGAGAAACCCTGACAGGTTCCTGCTTGATGTGAAAAATCCGTACACAATTGGTCCTCTTGCCCTTCCTGATTACTATTTTGAGATAAAGAGACAACAGGAAGAAGCAATGGAAAATGCAAAGAAAATTTATCTTGAAGTTGGTGAAGACCTTTCAAAGCTTACCGGAAATAAATATCCATATTTTGAAGAATATAGAATTGAAGACGCTGCGGCAGTGATTATCGTTCTTGCATCTGCAGCAGGTACGGCGAAGGATGCGATAGATGAAATGCGCGTAGATGGGAAAAAGGTAGGTTTATTAAAGCCAAAGTTATTCAGACCTTTCCCTTATAAAGAGATAAGAGATGCTGTGAAAAATATTCCTGTTATAGGTGTGCTTGACAGGTCGATTTCATTTGGTTCTTACGCACCGTTATATACTGAGATAAGAAATTCACTATTTGAACTTGAAAATAAACCAAAACTTCAGAGTTACATTTTTGGACTTGGCGGAAAGGATATCTTTAAGAACGATATAAAACAAATATTTGAAGAACTCCTGTCAGGAAAAGTTAATCCTGAAGAACAGAAGTATATTGGATTAAGGGGGTAATGTGATATGGCAACTTTACAAGAAATAGTTTCAAAACAAGTGCCCCTTGCGCCTGGGCACAGAATGTGTTCAGGTTGTAGTATACCTGTAATTGTAAATACAATTATTGCTGCTTCTGACAAACCTGTCATTATTGCAAATGCAACAGGATGTCTTGAGGTTGCTTCTACTATTTATCCATTTACTGCATGGAAGGTTCCGTGGATGCATCTTACATTTGAAAATGCTGCAGCTGTTGCAGCTGGCATTGAAACTGCATACAAAGCCTTTAAGAAAAGGGGTAAAATGAAGGATGATGTTAATATTATTGCCTTCGGTGGTGATGGTGGAACTTATGATATAGGTTTTCAAGCGCTCTCGGGTGCTCTTGAGCGAGGGCATAAGTTCTTGTATGTTGTTTATGATAATGAAGGCTATATGAACACAGGCAACCAGAGAAGCGGTGCGACTCCCTTTGGTGCAGATACTACGACTGTTCCTGCAGGTACAATGAGTATAGGGAAAACTCAGTGGAGGAAGAATATTGTTGAAATCTGTGCAGCGCACAGGATACCATATGCAGCACAGGCAACTGCTCATAATACGCTTGATCTTTTTAATAAAGCAAAGAAGGCTTTTGCAGCAGATGGTCCTTCTTTTATCGCTGCCCTTCAGCCTTGCACGACGAACTGGAAATATGATACTGCCCTTACTATGGCATATTCTAAACTTGCAGTTGAAACTAACTTCTGGCCACTTTACGAAGTTGAGAATGGAAAAGTTCACATAAATTATAAACCCAAAGAGAGAAAACCTATTGAAGAGTTTCTTAAGGGACAGGGAAGGTTCAGGCATCTATTCAAACCCGAAAACAGGCATGTAATTGAAGAAATGCAAAAAATGATTGACGAAGAGTGGGAGAGACTCCTCAAGTTGGAAGAATCACAAGTTCAAATTTAATTATCGATTTTAAAGGTCCCCCAAAGGTAGATAAAGGGGGACCTTTTTTGCAAAAGGAGGAGTTATGAAAGAGAAAGCAGAAATTGGTATTTTTGGTGGTTCTGGTTTTTACTCATTTCTTGAAAACAAAAAAGAAATAAAAATTGAGACTCCTTACGGATCTCCATCCGACCTGGTTGCAATTGGCGAAGTTAAGGGAAAGAAAGTTGCTTTCATTCCGAGGCATGGTAAACTTCATCAACTCCCTCCGCATAAAGTTCCATATAAAGCTAATTTATGGGCAATGAAATCTCTCGGTATAAAAAGAATTATCTCACCTACTGCTGTTGGAAGCCTGCAGCCTCATATAAAAGTAGGAGATTTTGTTTTAACTGATCAGTTTGTTAATATGTCTTCAGGTAGAGATACCACATTTTATGATGGACCTATTACAACTCATATTAGTACAGCAGAACCGTATTGTCCTGAAATGAGAGAAATTGCTAACAAGGTTTTAAAGGAACTTAAGATTCCTTATCACCCAAAAGGTACTGTTGTGGTTATTCAGGGTCCAAGATTCTCTACAAGAGCGGAAAGTGAATGGTTCACAAAAAATGGGTGGGATATTATTAATATGACTCAGTTCCCGGAAGTTGTCCTTGCAAGAGAACTGGAAATTTGTTATCTTAATATTTCCGTTGTTACTGATTATGATGTGGGAATTGTTGCAGGTGGTTATGTAGAGCCTGTGACTCAGGAAATTGTGGTTGAAAAATTCACTGAAAATATTGATAAACTGAAAAATGTTATTAAACTTATCATAGAAAGGCTTCCGAGAGAAAGGCATTGCAGTTGTGATCAGGCGTTGAAAGGTACCAGAGTTGGCGAATGATTCCATTAAAAGACACTCAAAAAATTAACATTTTCCCTATTACTACGATTGTAATCATTTTACTTAACGTAATTATATTCGTTTCAGTATATTTCTCTGCTTTGGCTTTGGAGAATCCTTCTTTAAAACTTGCTACATTTTTTCAACATTATGGACTTGTACCTTACGAAATAACAACAGGTAAAGCTATCTACCCTTCAATAAAACCTGTGTGGTTGAGCTTTATAAGTTCAATTTTTTTACATGGAGGGTGGATGCATTTGATAGGTAACATGCTTTTCTTCTGGATATTTGGAAACAATATCGAAGATTACACAGGCAGTATTGGCTTTATTTTCTTTTATATCATTGGAGGAATTGTTGCCTCTTTTACTCAAATTTTAACCGACCCTCTTTCGAAAATACCAGTTATTGGTGCAAGTGGAGCAATTGCTGCGGTTATGGGTGCGTATTTTTATCTTTTTCCAACTGCAAGAATTAAATCGCTTGTATTTCTATTTTATTTCTTCACATTCGTTGAGGTACCTGCCTTTATATTTTTGCTTTTGTGGTTTATTATGCAGCTTTTTAGTGGATTTGCGTCATTTGGCTCTGCAATATCAGTGGCAGTATGGGCACATATCGGAGGCTTTATTTTTGGATTTTTAACTGCAGTAATATTGAAGGCATCAAGACGTGGAAAAGAGAGATACCCCTCATAAGATTGATTTGTTGTTTCAAAAAATAGAGAAACTTGAATCAAGAATTGCACGGGTTGAAAAAATCATTAACAAGTATTTTCCATTTTCAATTGACACAATCCTCAAAGAAAAAGGGTATGAAATTATAAAAGAGGGGGATTTTAACCTTTTTCCTTTCAGTAACGACCAAGTTTTTTTTGAAAATCTTAAGAGTTATTTTTTCAGGAGAACTATAATCGATGTGCTCAAACTCGGTGAAATTGACAGAGATCAATTACAAATATTAGAGGAGAAATGGAGCCCTTCAGTTATTGATTATTTACCTCTCTTAGAAAAATCTAAAATCATTAGAAAAGTAGGTAATAAGTTCAAATCTAATTATACTTTTGAATACTCAGGCGTCATCCTTGAATGGTTTATTGCAAAATCCCTTAAAGATAATTTTGGACTAGAAAGCAAATTTGCGGTTAAATTAAAAAATTTGAAATCAGGTGGAGATCTTGATATCATTGCTCTTATTGGTCCCAAAATATTAACGATTGAGTGCAAAGAGAGCCCTCCAAACAATATCCCAGTTTCTGAATTGAAATCCATTGTTAAAAGGGTTGAGTCTTTTAAACCTGATTTTTTTATTTTTGTGGTCGATACAACTCTCTCCATTAAAAGAAATATAATTGATAACATTTCCTGGATTTTGAAGTTAAGCCCCTTGAGCATCAAGCAGGGTATCTATAAGTTTAGTGAAAGCTGGTTTGTGATAAATGCAAAAAGGGATCTTCTTAAAAACCTATCTTTTGTTATAAAGAGCATGACGTAATTTTTTTGCCTTTTAAAAATTGCTTCTTAAACTGCAGACTTATATTTTTTCCATAGAAAACATTTATTTTTCGAGGGGGCTTTGAATAAGTTACGATACATACGAGACTATGCAATGATTTTGCAATATGTTGCAATAAAAATTTACGATTTTTCATAGAATTGCAAAGACAGCAATTTACTCCTCTCTAACCGCGAAAGCGGTTCCAAAGGATTAAAAAAGGATAAATCCACTGATAAGGAGTGTGGATTACAGAAGATTAAAGACCTTTGATAATTCAATTAGCAATTGTTTTCTATATATTCAAATTTATAATAAAATACTAAAGAGACATAAAAATGGATGAAAAAAAGTTAATTCAGAAAGCTCTAAAGGACAGGGAGTCTTTCAGTGAAATTGTAAGTCTTTACTACAAAGAAATATTTAAATACATCTACAGAAGA
>MNXV01000008.1 GCA_001871575.1 Caldisericum sp. CG2_30_36_11 | reverse complement strand
GACATCACCCAGATCCGCGAAATGCCAGCGGGAAGAAAGCCAGTCACAACAAAAGTTTTCTTTGAGACTGATTATGATGCATATTCTTTACTGATCAATGAGCTCAACGAAGGAAGAAAGGGATATGTCGTCTGTCCTCTCATTGAGGATTCAGAAGTAACAGAGTTACAGTCAGTTGAAAGAAAAATTGAAGAGTTGAGAAATAGCTACCTCAAGGATTTTAACCTCGGGATGCTTCATGGCGGAATGAGCTCTGAAGAAAAGAGAAAGATGATGGAGGATTTTAGGAACGGAAAAGTACAGGTGCTTGTCTCCACAACCGTTGTTGAAGTTGGTGTGGATGTGCCCGATGCCTCAGTAATCATCATTGAAGATGCCGACCGTTTTGGCCTTGCAACGCTTCATCAGTTGAGAGGACGTGTAGGCCGTAGCGACCTTCAATCCTATTGCTTCCTAATCACAAGAAATGCGGGAGAAGATGCAATAACAAGGCTCAGAATTCTTGAGAAAACAAATAATGGTTTTGAAGTATCCGAGGAAGACCTCAAGCTCCGTGGTCCTGGTGAAATTCTTGGAACAAAACAATCAGGTATTCCAGAGTTTAAGCTCACAACTCTTCTTTCAGAAACAGACCTCAAGCTTCTTGAAATTGCACGGGAGGAAGCCCTTGCCCTTATAGGCAATGAAGTAAAATGGAATAAGGAACATAAAAAGGAACTTATCAATATACTCAAAAGCAAGTCCAGAGAAAAAATTTCTTTAATAGAGGTTGCTTGATGAGAATAGTAACAGGCAAATTCAAAGGGAGAGAAATTATATCTCCTCCAAAAAGCATTGAGTTAAGACCTACAAGTGATAGAGTCCGCGAAGCAATCTTCGATGTGGTAAGATTCAAAATTGCCGATTCAGTTTTTCTTGACCTTTTTGCAGGTTCTGGAGCAATTGGAATTGAAGCAATAAGCGAAGGTGCAAGGTTTTCAGTTTTTGTTGAGAAAAATCTGGTTGCCCTGCGCGTCATAAAGCAAAATATCAAAATGCTTGGCATTGAAAATCAAGCTCTCATCATAAAGCAGGATGTTCTAAACTTTATAAAGAGCCCTTTCTCTTTTGAGAGTTTCAAAGAAAAGTTTGATTTTGCATTTCTTGATCCATCCTATGCATCAAAACTTGCAGGACAAACAATACAATCTCTTGTAAACTTTCCTTTTTTAAAAAGCGATTCCATAATTATTGCTGAGCACTCCGACGCTGAAATTCTACCCGAGGAACTTAAAGGTAAGAACTCTCTCAAAAAGTTTCGCGAAAAGAAATATGGAAACATTGCTGTGTCGTATTACTCTATTGAAACTATTATTTTAGGATAAATCCTTTTTCGTTATTTTCTTTTTTTGTCCTTGCCTTTCTTCTCTATTGTCATCCTGAATTCATTTCAGGATCCCCTCCTTTTCTTTATTGTCCTTGCCTTTTTTCTTTGTCATCCTGCAATCTTTTCCTTGCTGTAGGCAAGCATTCATTTCAGGGTATTTCAGGATTTTCTTCTTTGTCCTTCTCTTTTTTGTCATTGTCTTTTCTTTTTTGTCACCCTGAATTTATTTCAGGGTCTCCTTTGTCATCGTGAGCGGAACGAAGTGAAGCGTGACGATCTCATCCTTTTTGTCATCGTATATCATTTCAGGATCCCCTCCTTTTCTATTGTCGTTTCGAGCGAAGCGAGAAATTCATTTGCACTGCTTAACCTGCATATCATCTTAATATAATTATTCAAGCGGTGTACACTCTTTCTGCATACGGCTTGTACTAACTTCCTTTAATAGGATAGAGTGGGTGGGAGGGTCATTCAATCTTTAATTCATTTATCTTTTTACATCGTAAACTTCTTTTAAAAGCAAGGTTCGTAATTTCATATAACCACACATGCTACGAAGCGTTGCATGCGCTTGGGCAAGAGTAGCAAATTTCAAATGTACTACCATTTGCTCTTAGACTTATACTGAATTTTTCTTGTAGGATTGCTTAACCAATGAAAAAATGTAGTCTAAATCCTCATCGTTGCTAAAATGCAGTTCATAGTCTCCATTCCCCCAATGACCAATATGTGAAACATCCCTTGCCAAACCCTTTGGGTCATTTAACTCACCTTTTTTAAGATTCAAAAAAACTTTTAATTCCTTCTTGTGGAACTCAACATCTGTAAAATCCGATTTACTAATAAATGTTATATAATACTTTGTTGGCTTAATCTTAACGTCACTACCAATTGATAGCACCGAAGCCTTGAACTTTTCATAGAGCTCTTTTATCTCATCTGGAATTCCTAACAAAAGGTCATCTTCAGTATAAACTTTAATCTCTTTACTCACTTCTTCAACAGTTTTGCTTTTTTTGGAGATTGTTTTTATAGATTCGTTTGCTCCTAATGATTGTATTTGCTCTACGCTTACCGTATCGTTTGCATACTTTTTTATTTCCCATAATTCTATTGGCAAACCCTTAAAATTTATGGATTGCACTTGATACTGCGTAAAGGAAGGAGCAACAAATATGACCCGTGTTTGCGTCCAATCTATCTCATCCTTCTTAATCGGCTTTTTTCGACTCTCGTTGTACACAAGGACGCACTCAGCCTTATTGTTAAGTATCAAAGATAGATAAGCATATCCTTGGTCTACAACGCTAAAGTTCTCATTCTTTTTATATTCAATTACAACGAACGCCTTCGCCTTCTCGTCAAATGCAAGAGTATCAATTCTGAAATTTTGGATGGTAAACTGTGGTTTCACGACTTCCAAATCAAACAATTCTTTTAGATTGTCGTCACATATTTTTTGGATGTCCTTTTCCAGTTTAAAATCAACTTCTTCTATATAAGTCAACTTTCCATCTTTTGCCGAATAAATGTCCATTGCCTCCACCTCCAATTTTTAAAGTCATTAATCCTTTTTTCTTGCTCATTATATTCTATATTCCATCTTTTATAGAAGTTCTGCACTTTATCCTTTAAATTGTTTTTTTCGTTTGCCTTCCTTTCCATTTTTCCATCTTTCTACTCATTAACATAACACTCTGATATTAAAGTAGCCTGTTCTAAAACCAATTTTGTTGCTTCTTCTTGCTTATCTGGTGGGTAGCCGTATTTTCTCAACAGCCTCTTAATAATAACTCTTAAATTCGCTTTTACACTGTCTCTCAAAGTCCAATCAATTGTTGTATTTTTTCTTATAAGCACGGTTAATTCACGCGCAATTTTTTTCAATGTTTCGTCTCCCAAAACTTCTACTGCACTTTCATTGTTAGCAAGTGCATCATAAAAAGCTAATTCATCTTCCGATAAATTCAACTTTTCTCCTCTTTTTTGTGCCTCTCTAAAATCTTTTGCTAAGTCAATAAGCTGAGCAATAACCTGTGCAGTTTCTATAGTTCTATTTTGGTATTTTTTAATGGTTTCTTCCAGCATTTTAGCAAATGATCTTGCCTGGACAATATTTCTCTTGAAACTTACTTTAATTTCATCATTTAATAATTTTTTTAATGCCTCCAAAGCAAGATTTTTCTGTTTCATTCCTTTAATTTCTTCAAGAAATTCATCTGAAAGTATTGATATATCAGGTTTTTTAATCCCTGCAACTGCAAATATATCAATCACCTTATCCGTAGATATTGCTTTAGAAACAATCTGTTTGATGGCGGAGTTTAAGTCATCAATAGTTTTTCCAGACGGAGTCGTCATCTTGGCTATCGCAGATCTTATAGTTTGAAAGAAAGCAACATCATCTCTTATTTTGATTGCTTCATCATTTGGCACTGATAAAGCGAAGGCTTGTGAAAGCTCAGTTACGTATTTTAACAACCTTTCTTTTCCATCTTTTTGTTCTAATATATGCTCAATTGCTGCAGGAATTACTGCCATTTTCTCTTGCGGAGTACCTGTAAAGAATTTCTTATAGTCGAATCCGTAAAACATTGCAGAAACTATTTCGTACTTTTCCTTCATTACTTTCACCGCTGCTTCCTGATCTAATACAGGTTCTCCTCTTCCTCCACTTTCAGTATAAGTGGAAAGTGCTTCTCTTAGTTCGTAAGCAAGCCCCAAATAGTCAACGATTAATCCGCCTGGTTTATCTTTAAAAACTCTGTTGACTCGTGAAATAGCCTGCATTAAGCCATGTCCACGCATAGGTTTATCAATATACATCGTGTGCAAACTGGGAACATCAAAGCCCGTAAGCCACATATCCCTTACTATTGCAATTTTGAACTTATCATTTGGGTCTTTAAATCTTGTTGCAAGTTCTTGTCTTTTAAGCTTATTCCGTATGTGTTGCTGCCAATCTATTGGATCCTCAGGAGCACCAGTCATAATTACTTTCATTATTCCCTCGTTGTCGCTATTACTATCCCATTGAGACCTGAGTTTTGAAATTGCGTTGTAGATATCAACGCAAATTCTTCTGCTCATGCAAACAATCATTATTTTACCTTCCAGCACTTCTTCCCTCTTCTCAAAATGTTCTATAATATCCTTTGCAATGAGATCTATTCTTTTTTCACTTCCTACGATAGCCTCTAACCTTGCCCACCTACTTTTCAATTGTTCTTTTTTATATTCTTCTTCACTTTCTGTTACTTCTTCAAATTCTGGGTCTATATACGGTCTCTTACTCTCATCTAATTCTAATTTTGCAAGTCTACTTTCATAAAATATCCTAACGGTTGCTCCATCTTCCACTGCCTGCTCGATGTCATAAATATCAATGTAGTCTCCAAAAACATTTCTGGTGCTTCTATCAGAGAGCTCAATTGGCGTTCCCGTGAACCCTATAAACGAAGCATTAGGTAAGGCATCCCTCATGTGACGAGCGAATCCATCAATAAAATCATACTGGCTTCTGTGCGCCTCATCTGCAATTACTATGATATTTTTTCTGAAAGACAAAGCAGAGTAAGACTCTCCTTTATTTTCAGGGAAAAACTTTTGAATTGTCGTAAAAACAACGCCTCCAGATGCTACATGCAAAAATTGTTTAAGTTCATCTCTTGACATTGCCTGGACTGGCTCTTGTCTCAATAAATCTTTGCACGCACTGAATGTATCAAACAGTTGATCGTCCAAATCGTTTCTATCTGTTATAACAACAATTGTTGGGTTCTCTAATTCCTTGTTTAATATGAGTTTTCCGCTGTAAAATACCATTGTCAGGCTTTTACCACTTCCCTGTGTATGCCATACGATGCCAATTCTTCTGTCTTTTTCAATTGCTTCGATCGTAGACTGCACTGCTTTGTTCGTAGTATGATATTGATGATAAGCTGCAATTACTTTCGATGTTTCTTTTTTGTCTTCCCTGAACACAACAAAACTTTTAACAATATCTAATAATCTTGCCTTATCAAGCATTCCTAACAACAGGACTTTGAGTTGAGGTTCACTTTTTGGTGCCAGTGTTTCCCCGTCAATTGTCTTCCAGGGCAAAAACCATTCTTTATTTGAAGTTAAAGCACCTGCTCGTGCTTCGGTACCATCACTAACAATCAATGCTTCGTTGTATATAAAAAGCGATGGGATTTCCTGTTTATATGTTTGCAGTTTATTAAATGCTGTCCATATTGTAGTTTTTTCGTCGGCTGGGTTTTTAAGTTCTATCACAACCAAAGGCAGGCCGTTTATAAATAAAACAATGTCAGGTCTTCTATTGTATTCGTTTTCAACCACAGTGAATTGGTTTACAGCTAAAAATTCGTTTGCCTGTGGGTTTTCGAAATCAATTATTTTTACAATATCGCTTTTAATTGTGTCATTCTTTTTGTATTCAATAGTTACCCCGTTTACCAAATAATGATGGAATTCCTTGTTGTTTTCAATTAGATAAGGGCTGTTTGTCCTCAGAATTTTTTTAATTGCCTCTTCTTGCGCCTCTTCAGGTATGGTTGGGTTCAATCTATCGATCATTCTTTCCAACCTGTCCGTTAAAACAACATCTCTGTAGGATTTTCTTTCAGGCATTTTGCCATCAAATGCAATGTCTGGCCCAAAGAGCGTTTCATATCCCATGCTGCTCAATATTTCTAATGCTGCTTGTTCAATATGAGATTCTGCCAAGTACGCCATATTTGCTACCCTCCTATTTCTACCCTATTATGAATTCGTCTAAATTCTGATTGCAATTTAATAGCATCGTTAAAAAAAGCTTCAAATGATTCAAAATTGTATATGAGAGGGTCTTGTTCGTAATCTTCATTTTTTACACTGCTTACCGAATGCATTACTTTATTTCTAAGTTCTAAAAGCTCGTGGTTTATTCTTATAATTTCTTTATCATCACACAAGGCAACTAAATCTGAAAGTTCAAAGGACTCGAAAGGTCCAACTAGATTAAATTTATTGCCATAGTCTTTATATTTGTCAAATTTTCCTTTATAAACTCCATTGCTGCTCGCATGCTTTTCAAAAAATTTAAGCATATCGTTATTGCTAAGATTATTTAAGACGAGAAATTTTCTTAAGCCTCTCTCCAGGTTTGCAATTAATTCATACAGATATGTATAAACTTCTACACGATTATAATCTGAGAAATGGATGATTCCTACAATTAAGTTCTGGTCAAAAACAAATAGAATGTGTTTTCCTTTCTGAAACTGTTTTAAAAGATCTTCATCAAAAACATATAAGTCAGGAGTGATTTTCAAAGATTTTTCGATTTCTTTATTTTCAAATGCTTCATTGTGTAAAAAATAAACCTTTTTAAAGTCAAAACTAGGTAGATATGTTATATGCTCATTCTTGCAATATAATTTTAGTTTATCTTCAATATCTGGGTCATAATAACTCACTTCTTTTGTCATAATATTTTGTATCCTAATCATTGTCTTTATCCTCCAAAGGAATTCTTATTTTTCCAGATATAAGTTTGGGCAGGAGTGAGTCACGGATTTGGGAAAGAGTTTGGATTTGTATTAAATTATTATAAGTTTTATCAAAAATCTTTTCAATTGCCTTGTTAAATTCTTTTAAAATATCATTTGAGGGTAAAATAAACTTCATATTTTTTAATGTTTCTTGATTAACACTTTGTAATGTTGTTCCAATTGAAAAATTTAATAAATTTTCTTTTAATCCTTGTAGGATTAGGAAGAAGTATAAAAAATTGTTAGAATTGTTAAGTCTGTAACGAATGCTAAATCCCGAGTAAATTACTTTTTCTAAATTTCCAAGAACTAAAGAAACTTCTCCCGGGCTAGCACTTCTCGCAATTAAAATGTCTTTATCGTTTAATAAATATTCTTTAGCCTTCTTAAAATCAATATTGATTTTATCTAAAGATTCTTTTAATAAAAGTTTATTATTAGCAATATCTCTAACATTTACTATAAAAAAGTCAGTATCTCCAGTTTCATTTCTTAGATAGTTAATTCCATTTTTGAATGTTCCGTAATCCCCCAGCCTTCCAACTCTCCATCCTTTCGGGATTTCTTTTCTCAGTTCCTCGTTGTAAACCATTTCTCCGTCTGAGGATTTGTAAGGCTTGCCTTCCTCGTTCGGAAATTCAAAATCAACAAACCAATGCTTGAAAATCGCCTGCCCTATTGCCTCAAGGGTTTTGTTCATCGTTTGGTTTAGTTCTATTTTTGAGTCAAGAGAGAATAGAATTTTGGCAATTCTTTCTTGTTCGTCTATTTTCGGGAAAACTACTAATGCATTTTCAAACTTACTTTTAGATATATTAGTATATACAGAACCTCCACCACCTAAACTCTCGAGATAAGAAATATTGTTTTTCAAAAAATAGTAAATCCATAATGGAGTAACTTTTCTTTTATCGGGAACTACAGAATTTATTTGTTGATTAGTGAAAGAATCAGTTTTTGTAATACCGACCTTTCCAATGGTAGCCAAGCATAAAAACATCACAGAATCTTTAGGTAATCTTAAACTACTCATAAGTTCTGCACCCTTTTTAGAAAGCATTTCTTCAGTAGCATCAACGTATACTGATTTGCCTAGATCAGGGATTTTGATAAATGGAAAATCTAAACTAAAGTATTCTTTTACTATTGTTGAAGGGGTTTTGCCAGTGATTACGTTTCCTATGTCTTTTATTTTTTTCACTTCCCAATCTTCAGGAATCATTCCTATTTCAGTTTGTTTGAATTTAGTTTCTTTTTCCATCATTTAATATTCGGACTCCCCCATTGCTCATTTTTGCTTAATAAAATATCCACCAGTTTTTTTACTTCCCCTCCTTTCTATCAAACCTTTTTCAACTAATATTTTTATTTGCCTTTCAATTGTTTTTAACGGTCTATTGTTCAGTAATAAAGATGTATCTTTTGCCTTTATTCCTGGGTTTTCGCCGATAACTTTTAGCAATGATTTTAATCCCTCATTTAATCCCTCATTTAATCCCTCATTTACTCCGCCAGCAACAAAATCCACGGGCCTATAAAATATCACCTTAAATCCTGTTGATTCTTTTTCAAATACAACTTTAACTCCTGCACCTTTGCACTCATCATAAATCCTTTTTATTCCCGATCCCCATTTTTCAATATCTTTGCTAAGATAAAGAGTATTTGCAATCAGTGGATTTCTAAGTATTGATTCGCCTTTGCCTTTAATATAATCCTCAGGTTCTTTGTTCTCTGGAAACTGCCCTGGATTGAACATCTCAATCCTATCACTGTAAAATGCAATTTCATTGCTTTTTTGAATTGAATAATCTCTGTGGCAAAGCGAGTTTACAATAGCTTCTTCAATTGCTCTCAATGGAATCTCGGGAATTTCTTCTCTACCAGCAGGAGTTAAATTCGCTCTCCAATTTATATGTTCTTTGATATAATTTTCAGATTGCTCTTTCAAAGAAAGTAAGTTGCCTTTGAATTGTTTAATATCCAAAAAAGTGAGTTTATCTGTTCCTGCAAACACTGCTGCCTGCACCTCGACAGTATTATCATTACAGAATAGCACCTCGGCGGCCCTTAGCAATTTATCACTCTTTATAAGATGAAGCTTTGCTAATACATCTTCAACAGTTGTAAACTTAAAATTTATTCTTTTCGCTTCATTTGCTCTTTGAATAAATTGTTGCAGTGCTTCCTTATTTATATCATTGAATTTTTTATCTGAAAGCCTGCTTTCCCATAGATAATTTGCCGTTTTCAAGATTAATTTTTTAAGCTCGTTTACTGACATCAATTTATCTTCATCTGCCACTCTAATATATGGTTTGCCATTTGCAAAATATGGAATTTCATCTCCTGAAAATTGCACTTTAACACATTCTTTGCCATCGATTATTTCTTTAGTAATTTCAGGATATATCTTTGCTTCAATATGACTTGCAATTGCCTGCGAGATTCCTCTTAAGGTGCTTTCCGATACATCTTGCCCAATGACTGTACCATCATTTTTTACTCCAAAGTACAGGACCCCTTTATTATGCTTGTTGAGTATTGCAGATATTGAAATAATTGCTTCTTTTAACTCTGCTGTTGACTTTTTAAGTTCAACTTTTTCGGTTTCATGTAAGAGGTTTTCTTTGTGCATTAAGGGATTCTCCATCCTATAGAAGAAAGGTTTTTCTTTATTTCTTCGTCCAATCGTTTCGCTTCTTCCATCTGTTCTGCAAGTTCATGTGTAAGCTTTTCCATTTTCTCCTCAAACGACACCCCGTCGTCTTCTTCTTCGGGTATTCCCACATAGCGCCCGGGTGTTAATATATAATTTTGTTTTCGCACTTCATCCAATGTTGCTGCTTTGCAGAAGCCCTCTACATCCTTATATTCTCCTCCTTCGCCTCTCCAGGCATGATAAGTATTTGAAA
>MNXV01000038.1 GCA_001871575.1 Caldisericum sp. CG2_30_36_11 | reverse complement strand
CCTTTGAGTGTTTCAAAAATTGCATCAGTCCGAGCCTTATCGATGGCTTTTTCATTTCTTCCCCTTGCCCCGATTATGGTTTTATCGATATCAATTATAAGGACTGAATCTTCTGAAAAGTTGAATTCTTTTTCAACAATTCCTTGCAAGTTTTCCCATTTCGTGTTTAAAATTATTGGAGGGTTTTTCCCACAATTACCTGACTTTAAGGTATTGTCCGTAATGATACCTAAAACATCGTATTTGTTTAAACTTGCCAAATTTTTTATGACGCTTCCATCATTCCCTTCCGTATCGCCAAGGTAATAAACTCTTTTGAAGTGCGCAATTTTATCCAAGATGTATGACAAGACAAGAGCAAATTCAAAGGTATTCTTTCTTGGCAGTACATTTAAGTTTAATTCTTTTTGGATTTCTTCAAACCCTGGTAAATCTTTCTTGATCGGATTTAATTCTCTAAATACAATATAATCGTTAAATATTTCGTTTAGTTTAGCCCTTTTATACATCTAGTAACCCCTCTTTTAAAAATAGTTCTGCATTTTCAATGCTTCCACCCGCAGCTCCTCTTATGGTGTTGTGGGACAAAATTGTGAAGGTAAAACTAAATAAGGAACTTTTTTCGACCCTTCCAACGGTTACAGTCATGCCTTTTCCGTTTAATCGATCAAGATAGGGTTGAGGCCTGTCGATTTCGCTTCGTACGTTGATTGGACTGCCTGGAGAAGAAATTAAATCTAATTCCTGCGGAAGCCCTTTAAATTCTTTTAAGGTTTCAATGAATTTTTCTTTTGAAGGATTATCTTCGAGCGCTACGAAAACAACCTCTGTGTGCCCTTCTCGAACTCCCACTCTGTTACATCGGGCATCTAATTTAAGGTTATCAGGCTCAAAGACATTTTCGAATTTGCCCAAGATTTTTCTTGTTTCCTTTTTTATTTTCTCTTCTTCTTTCTCGATATAAGGAATAAGATTGTCATAGATAGAAAGAGCAGAAACTCCAGGGAAACCTGCACCGGAAAGCGCCTGCATTGTTACCAATAAAACTCCCTTCAAGCCAAATTTATCTTTAATTGCTTTAAGAGGGATAACAAGTCCTGCGGTTGAACAGTTAGGATTTGTGATGATAAATCCCTTTGTTCCCTGGAATTTTACTGCGTTGAAGTGCTCTGGGTTTACCTCGGGTACGATGATGGGTACAAATGGGTCGTATCTGTGGGCGCTTGCGTTGCTAAAAACAATGTGTCCAATTTTGGCAAGCTCTTCTTCTACAGGCCCTGCAATATCAGATGGAAGTGCAGAGAAAACAATCTTTGTTGGGATTTCTTCGGTTAAATCGTGCAGTGTTTGATCCAATATTGCTTCGCTTGGGTTTTCTTCCAGAAGCCAATTCACAGAATCCTTAAAAAGGGAGCCCCTCCTTTTGGTAGAAGCAACGAGGTACACCACTTTAAAGCTCGGATTTTGAGAAAGAAGCTGGATGAATCTTTGCCCCACAAGTCCGGTTGATCCTAATATTGAAACCTCTATCATAACCTCTCTCCTATTTGAATAATATCGTTTAAAACACCCATTGCAGTAATTTCTCTTCCTGCACCTATGCCCTGAATCCTTATTGGGGTTTCTCCGTATCTTTTTGTATATATGAGGAATAGATTTTCCCCATTCTTTAACTCTGCCCAAGGAGAATTCTCAGGAAAGGCTCTAAGATAAATTTTCGTTTCTTCTTTTAGCACCTCGCAAACAGGGAAGACAATACCTTCCTTGTTGAGTTCTGCAATGCGATTTTCAAATCCTTTTAACTCAATCTCCTTAAACTCTTCAAGAGAATTGCTTTTAACAAAAGGCACAAAGTCATAATTATCTTCAAAATCCAATATTCTTGCAAGGATCGTTGCCTTTCTCAGCATGTCAAAACCTTTTAAGTCTTCAATGGGATTAGATTCTATAAAGCCTTTAGAATATGCCTCTTCAATTACCCTCAATATTCCCTCTCCCTTTTTTATTCTTTCAAAGGCAAAGCTTAGTATTCCGCTTGGGAGCATTTCAATTTTATAAACTTCGTCTCCTGTAAGGAGAAGTTCTCTAATTGTTTTAATGATAGGTAGCGATGCTCCAACTGTTGTTTCATAACCAAGGAGCTTGTAGCCTGCAAGTGCTTTGAATTTTGATAACTCTTGAGTAAAATTTTTCTTGTTTGACGTAACGATTGCATAACCCTTCTCTTTTAATTTCAAAAGCGTATCCAGAAGCTCTTCAGAATCTGTCACATCTACAAAAACTGTGTTTTTCGGCATGTTTAGAAGAAATCCCTCTTTTATTTTTCCTTTTTCTTTAAAATCAAATGCTCCTTCTGAAAGGATTTTTTCTATTTCTTCTCCAAATGCAAATGCGTTTTTTCTTTGAATGCCTATGTATTTAATCCTTATACCAGATATTTTTTCAACATTCTCTCTATTTTTTAGTATAAGTTCTGAAACTCTCTTTCCGATGCTTCCTACTCCAAACTGAAATATATTTAAGGTTTTTACTTCCTTTTTTGAGGCAAGCCCAAGTTCTGCATGAAGGCTGTTTAGTGCAAGATTTACATCGCTTTCTTTAATTGCAAAGGAGATATTGTATTCAGAAGAACCCTGAGCAATGGCAATGACATTTATGTTGAACCTTCCCAAGGTCGAAAAGACCTTTCCTGCAATGCCAGGAGTACCTTTCATACCTGCTCCAACTACTGAAACAATTGCGATGTTTTTCTTTTGAGAGATTTCTTCAATGAGATGTTCTTTTAATTCATATTTGAATTCTTCTTTGAGTGCCTTAAGGAAATTCTCTCCTTCTTCGCTTTTAACAATTATGCATATATTCTGTTCAGAGGAAGCCTGCGTAACCATGAGAGGTGTTGTTGTGCTTTTTTCTGAGGAAAGAAACACTCTGTTAAAAATTCCCTGAAGGCCGAGCATTCCTTTCCCCTGAATGTTTAAAAGTGTAAGTCCTTTTATGGCAGTTATTGCTTTTGCACTCCCATCCGGAAGCTCTCTATCCCAAATGACGGTCCCTTCAAAACTCCTGTTGAATGTGTTTAATATCCTTATGGGTATCTTCTTATCTAAAACTGGCAGAAGCGCCCTTGAATGCAAAACCTTAGCACCGTAATAGGAGAGTTCTGCAGTTTCGTTAAAAGAGAGTTCCTTAAGAGGGACAGCCTCTTTTACAATTCTTGGATCTCCTGTCATAACTCCGTCTGCGTCAGTCCAAATCCAGACCTCCTTTGCATCCAGGAGCTTTCCTACAATTGTTGCAGAAAAGTCACTTCCACTTCTTCCCAGGGTAGTGGTGTTTCCTTCTTTGTCGCTCCCAATGAATCCTGTGATAACTGGTGTGATTTTATCTTTAAAGAGTCTTTGGAATATCTTCTTAGCACGGATTTCTGATTCTTCGTAAATTGGGAGTGCGTTTCCAAAGTTGCCGTCTGTTATGATGAAGTTTGTTGCATCTATGGGGATTGATTTTACCTTGATTGATTGAAGGTATTTGCTTACTATGCGGGCGTTCATCCTCTCTCCAAAGGAGACGATTGTGTCAAGTGCCTTTTTTGAAAGCTCTCCCAGAATAAAGATGCTTTGAAGTATATTTTGAAGTTCATCCAATAGGTTTAAAACCTCTTCAAAGTTTTCGTTAAATAATTCCTGCATTGTAGATGAGTGTTTCTCTTTAATTGAGTTAAAGACGTCTAAATAGGTTTTATCTCTTTTAGATGCAAGGTTTGCAGCTTTGATTAGGGTATCTGTCATCCCGTTCATTGCAGAAACTACAACAACATGCTCTTCTTTGTTTTCTTGGACAATTTCTCCAACGACTCTTATCATTTTTGGAGAGCCAACGGATGTTCCCCCAAACTTCATCACAAGCATGATTTAAACCTCCTCAAGAATGCGTTCAATTTCTTTTCTTATGTCATCTTGTCTGTTTTTAATAAGAGTTGGTGCATTTAATAAGCTCTCTGGGATGCCCTGAATGTTTCCCAAATGAAAGTTTATTGTTGTGTCAGGGTCCTTTAAAATGTTTCCAGTAAGAATTAAGACAACTGTATCCTCTTGCTTAATGATCCCTTTTTCTCTTAATTTTTTTGCTCCAGCAAGGGATGCGGCAGATGCAGGCTCGCATCCAATTCCAAGAGAATCTATTTCCATTTTTGAAAGGAGGATTTCTCTATCTGAAACTTCTTCCACTACGCCATGCGTAAACTGAATGCTTTTTAAAGCCTTCTCGTAGTTTACAGGATTTCCAATTCTTATGGCAGTTGCAACTGTTTCTGCCTTAACAGGTGCAAATTCTTTGAAGCTTGTCTTAAATGCCCTGTAAAAAGGATTTGCATTTTCTGCTTGAATTACTGCAAGGCAAGGGGCCTTCTCAATAAAGCCAAATTCTTTTAATTCTTTTAAAACCTTTCCAAAGGCAGAGGTGTTTCCCAGGTTCCCACCTGGGAGCACAATCCAATCGGGCACTTCCCAATTTAACTGGTCAAGCAATTGTAAGACAATTGTTTTTTGCCCTTCAAGCCTTATCGGATTTATAGAGTTTAATAGGTATATTTTATAATCTTGTGCAATATTTCTTGCAGCCTTCATTGCATCATCAAAATCACCTTTAATTTGGATGGTCTTTGCTCCGTATGCAAGTGTCTGAGAAAGCTTTCCGTAGGCGATTTTCCCTTCTGGGATAAATACGATTGATTTAAGCCCGGCCCGTGAAGCATAGGCAGCCATTGAAGAGGAAGTGTTACCTGTGGATGCACACATAACGGTTTTATACCCAAGTTTTTTGGCAAAACTTATTCCAACAGTCATTCCCCTGTCTTTGAATGATCCTGTTGGGTTTTCTCCCTCGTGTTTCGCAAAGAGTTTCCTCACGTCTAACAGGTTTTCTGGAAGTTCGTACAGGTTTGTATTCCCTTCAGGGAAAGTGACAATTTCTTCTTCGTTAAAATCAAAGACAAATTCCTTATATCGCCACACCCCACTTTGGTCGATTGCTTTATTGCTTAACCTACGGTTTCTCCAAGTATTTTTTAAATGTGTTAGGTCTGCTCTTTCTTTAATTTTAACTTCAAGCAGGCCCCCACATTCGCATGTATATCCTTGTTTGTTTAATTGATATTCCTTCTTACATCTTACGCACCTTAGTACCCTCTTCATATTAAAATGAATTATATCCTAATCTGAGCAATTCTCCAAATTTTCCTTGTATTTTTCTTTGTTAAAACATAGATTTGATGTAGAATTTATTGAGAAGAGCACAGATTACAGAGGAGTAAATTTGAGCACATAGAATTGCAAAGACGGTAATTATAGAAGAGTAAAAAAGATAGTACTTATACTTACTGGATGATAAAAATCGCTCAATTTAAGATAGAGAAAGGAGGTAAATATGATTATTACAACAACACCAACGATTGAAGGAAAAAGAATCGTGAAATATATTGGAATTGTTGCAGGAGAAGTGATTGAAGGAGCAAACTTCTTAAGAGACATTGCAGCATCATTTAGAGACTTTGTTGGCGGTAGAGCAGCCGCATACGAAGAAGTTTTCATAAAGGCAAGGGAGAGTGCCATAAGAGAAATGGAAGAAAGGGCAACGAATATGGGTGCAAATGTAATTGTTGGAGTTGACCTTGATTACGAAGTTTTGGGGTCTTCAGGAAGTATCCTTTTTGTATCTGCTTCAGGAACTGCAGTTGTGGTTGAGAATATTTAATCTATTCAGTATCCCTCCAGTACATTTTTTTCTTTTCTCATCGATGCAGATGCCCATAGAATAAAAAAGTCAGGGTGAAGTGGGGTATTATTTACCCGGCCATTCTCGTTGAAATTTGAGGGGGTTTTGAAGAGATAATTTTTAATAGGGCAATTCGTGAGGGTGTAATTTATTTTTTTTAGTGTATACTATGCTATCTGTATAAGTTACAGAAATTTTAGTGGAGGTTTCAAAAATTGGAAAGATTAACAGGGAAAGTTAAATGGTTTAACTCTCAAAAGGGTTTTGGCTTCATTGTCCCAGACAATGGATCGAAGGATCTCTTCGTACATTACTCAGGGATCAAATCAGAAAGCTACAAGTCTTTGCAAGAAGGACAGAGAGTAGAATTGCAAGAAGGACAGAGAGTAGAATTTGAAATTGAGAATTCAGACAAGGGTGCGAGAGCAGTTAATGTTACAATCATAGAATAATAATTCATTTTGTAACAAAGTGATCCGTTTTTCACAGGGATTTTTTTGTTTATGTTTGTATTGCCTCATCTAATTTTCTATGCAAAAATTTTCGTGTAGAATTGTATGTGAGGCAATTCGTAATATTATAAGGAGGGAAGAAATGGTTAAAATTGTAACAGACTCAACGGCTTACTTAGAAGAAGATTTTACAAGGGAAAACGATATAAAAGTTGTCCCGCTGAAAGTATCGTTTGGAGAAAAACATTTCATAGAAGGGGTAGATATCACAACAACTGAATTTTATGAGCTTTTAGCAAAAAGTGAAACTTTACCAAAAACATCCCAGCCGTCTGTCCAGGATTTTATTGATACATACAAACCAATCCTGGAAAAAGACAACCATATTATCTCTGTACATATCTCCGGCGGATTAAGTGGTACCATTAACGTAGCAAATCTTGCAAAGAAGACGCTGAACACAGAAGAAATTTGCATAGTAGATTCGTTGTCCACTGGAATCATTATTCAGTTTTTAATAGAAAAAGCTCTTGAATTAATAAAACATAAAGAAGATTTTAAACATATATGCTCATCCGTAAATGCACAGGTTAAAAAAATGCTATCCAGGTTTATACTGGATGATTTAGATTACATGGTAAAAGGGGGAAGACTGAACAAGACAGAAGCCTTAATAGGATCTATTCTTCATGTCAAGCCTATTGTTTCCTTCACAAATGGAAAATCAAAAGTTGAGGGTATCACAAGAATATGGAAAGAAGCTAAAACAAGGCTCCTGGCCTATGCTGGCAAAATCAACAAAGATATTGGTATCGAAAAGATTGGGGTACATTGTGGAGCAAACATTGAAGAAGGTAAGGATTTTAAAAGAATGATTGAAGGGATTTTAGAAATACCTGTAGTAATGAGACAGGTAGGAAGTGTCCTTGGGACATATGGAGGACCAAAATGGTTAGGATTAGGAATGCAAACTAAGTAATATATTTTTGCCCTCTCTCTTATATCAAACCTTACTTCTTTGTCTCTAAAACAGCATTATTTTGCTTTACAATATTCATTTTAACTATTTTTAGGTATTTCTGTGTAAGTTTTGTTTTCGTTATTTTGAGACCGTTCTGGTTCTTCAGTTTTCTTTCTTATCAACATAGAGGCACCTAGAATGCAAAAGTCAGGGGTGAGTGGTGTTTTACCCACCCCTTTTTGTTGGAATTTGAGTGGGTTTTTGTGTGTCGCTTTGAAAGACAAAGTTTAACTAGTTTTGAATAGTGCAGTCAGGTTTGCTTTAGGCTCTTGGCTTCGTGCTCCCTGAATAAGTAAGGGTTTTTCTCTTGAGAAGGACTACCCCTCGCTTGGCATTATGCACTCCTGCACTATTCACAGTTTACTTGCAAGTTGTACCTAAGTTAGGACACTGTCAAAAGTGTCACCACCACTGTAAGGACAACACTCTCATTAAATGCAAGTCTATTTATAACTCTATTCGCTGTCCTCACAGGTATCTCAAAATATCCATGAGGTGTGATGACATATTATAGTAAAATTCATATAAAAACAAAAACCTTTATTCAAAATTTTTTATCACAACATTTATAAGCGTTTTGTGGGGTATCCTTCCCCCGGAGGTATAAATATACCCCCTCAAAAAATTTTACCCTGTTTAGAAACGCTGAAAGAGCAAAATTTTTCATTTTCATAACGACGCATTAAAGTAAATTTTTTATGCTTATACCCCAAAATTTTAAAATTAAGAATAACTCCACCAAAGTCCAATTTTTTAAGCAGGAGCATGTTCTTTCTTCTTCTCCCAGTATTGCTTAAGTGCTCGTCTCCCTATTTCTTTTTGAGCTTCACTCATTTCCTTTTTTACCTTTCTTATTGGATGTTTCTTAAGCCATTTTTGTAACTGTGATTCTCCTGGCTCATCTGGATCAAGTCCTTGCAATCCATTTCCTACAATAAAATTTCTCTTAAGCATTGAAAAGGTAAAATATCCTTCTTTTGCCCTCTTAGCAATCTTTTTCTGCCGCTTTATCCAATCCAGACCCAACCCATACCTGGCACAAATATCTTCATCAGGATACCAGATATAATTATTGTTTTCATCTTCTGTTGCAAGTGGGCACAAAATAGCACTGCAGCCTTCGTACTTAGGGCAAGTTTCTATTGTCATTTTTTTCACCTCGTATAGTTATAGAAATATATAAAAAAATGAAACCGTTATTTACCAGAAATTTCTAGTAATATATAAGATAGGGCTCTCTTTCAAGAATATCTAATGTTGTTACCATACATAATATATTTTTTCGTGAAATGTATGGTAACTTTCATTTGACACAAGTTACCATACAATATATAATATTACAAAATTATATGGTAACAAGGAGGGTAAATGGCTATTAAAGGAGTTTTACGAGAAGAATTGCAGAATTCTCTCCAAATGAAAAAACGGTACGAAGAGGAGTTAGCAAAACTACCCAAAGGTAGTCTTATTAAGAAGAAAATAAAAGGACACGATTACTATTACGTCGTACTTCGAGAAAAAAGCAAAGTGAAATTTATCTATAAAGGAAGAAAATTACCTTTGGATGTTGTAAAAAAATATTCTGAGGCTAAAAAATTACGGGCAAAATATCGAAATTTACTCTCGCAAGTAAAGGAACAAATAAGCTTTTTGAAGAGATCGTTGAAAAATGGGACAAAAGCAAGTTAACTTATTATTTAAAGTGCTGAAGATCTTGCAGAAAGAAGGGGTATTAAAGCATCTCGTAGTGGCAGGAAGTTGGTGTTTATATTTCTATCAGTTTTACTTCGAAAAACAACAACCTATCGCTTCTTTAAGGACAAGAGACGTAGATTTTTTGATTCCCGAACCTAGTTCTATAAAGCTAAAAATAAATCTGCCAGACTTATTGAAAGATTTAGGGTTCGTGACAGATTTTCGTGGAGAAGAAGGTTATATACGATTGATCCATCCAGAGTTTTTTATTGAATTTCTGGTTCCTGAGAAAGGACGAAGTTTTGCAAAGACTTTTCCTTTACCGCAATTAGGCATGAACGCTCAAGCACTTAGATTCATGGATATCCTTTATTTGGAGACGATTACATTAAAGGTGCAAGGTGTAAAAATTAAGCTTCCCCACCCTGCATGTTTCTTGTTACATAAGATAATTATATATACTCGTAGGCCAGAGGTAGAGAAAAGGGCAAAAGAAATAGAACAAATCAATCGAATGTTAGATTTTTTGACAAAGGAAGATGAATTCCATTCTCTAAAAATGGTATTTCTTAAACTTCATAAAAAATGGCGCATAAGAGTTATTAATAATCTAAAAAATTTGAATAAAAAAGAAATAATTGATATTTTACAATAAATTTTAAGTTATATAAAAGCTCTGAGTTTTTTGCAAAAAATCAGCAGATCTTTCTATAACCTTCTTATCTTAAAAATTAGGGAGGTTAAAGTGACTGACGAAGAGTACAAAGAATTGTACGACAGTGTCAAGAAGAATGGCAAGTCCAAAGTCGTCCTCACATTGAAAGACAGAAAAAGGATAAAACGCTTGTTCATAGGTAGTACGGGAGAACTATGTGTAATGCAAAAAAGAAGGAAATACTACGGATACCCAATCATCAAAGATTATTTTGACGATGCGGTGAAAGTTGAGATTCTTTCTGAAAAGAAAAGTCAAAATCTGACACCTGTGGACAAATACATAGATGACCTCTTAAAG
>MNXV01000043.1:1678-10133 GCA_001871575.1 Caldisericum sp. CG2_30_36_11 | reverse complement strand
CTGCAGGAAGTTCCATCGCGCATTTTCTGGAACCCAGAAGATGTTATATCTCAAGTATTCATCCTTGTCCTCTACCTCTGCATATTCTTCATGTATCAATTCTTCGTGCTTTTCTTGAAAAGAGTCTGAGATGTATTTCAAAAAGATTAAACCTAAAACTACATGTTTGTATTCTGCCGCATCCATATTGCTTCGCAATTTATCTGCAGCTTTCCATAATTTCTTCTCTAATTCCGAATCGCTATTTTTTGTCTCAGCCATTCCTATTCCTCCTCTCCTTTTTTATTGTATCCGCTTGGCAAATATTTCAAAACTTTACTCTTTTGTAATTCACGTTCACTTAAGTGAATTATTTTGCTAATTTTGTGATTGGTTTTTTAGGATTATTTCCTTTAGTTGTTTGAGTGCCTTGTCTCTTTGGTATCTCACTGCTGGCCCTGCGATGCCGAGGCGTTTTGCTTTATTTTTATTATATGGTAAATTTTTTCTCACTATTACTTGGTAAAGTGGAACTTTTGTGGTACAATCACAAGTGAAAATGAGAATGATTGATTTGCTTTCAAAAATTGCAAAAGAAGGAGAAATATTTACTTTAAGCTCTGCCTCGAAAATTTTGGATTTAGACAGATTATATCTTAGAAAAATTCTCTATAAGCTTGAGAAAGAGAATTATATCAAGCGGATTGCCAAGGGCAAGTATCTTATAGTTCCTTTAAGTGCAGATAAAGCTTATTACACACTTCATGAGTTTGTAATTGGATCAGTGCTTGTTGAGCCTTACACAATTGCTTATTGGAGCGCTTTGAATTATTATGGACTAACTGAGCAGATTCCAACCACTGTATTTATACAAATTACTTCCTGGAAAGAAAAGCAGGAGGTCGAGGTCTTTGGTGTCAAATATAAAATCGTAAGAGTTAAGCAAGAAAAATTCTTTGGCATAAAGAAGGAGTGGATTGAGAATACTCAAATAAATATTACTGATAAAGAGAAAACCATCATTGATTGCCTTGATAAGCCCCATTATTGTGGAGGGATGATTGAGGTAATTAAAGCATTGAAATATGGCCGTAAGGAGCTCGATTTTAAAAAGTTATCTGAATATGCAAATCAAATTGGAAACTCTGGAGTAATAAGAAGACTTGGCTATGTTTGCGATTTGCTGAATATAAAAATGAAACTAACACCACCAAATGTGCGCAATTATCTGTTACTTGACCCTACTATGCCTGTGGAGCAAAAGAAGAATGCAAAGTGGAGGTTGATTGTTAACCTTGACGAGAGAATTATCGGAGTCCTTTGAGTGATAAGAGATACCGAATTGAAATCAGCTGTGGCAAAATATAAAGTCAAACTTTCCAAAGTAGAACGTGATTATGCACAAAATTGATGTTTTTCTGCAAAATACGCAATCTTTGCAATCTTTGCACAAAACTGCCTGAAAAATGCAAAATATAAAATGGATTAAGTTATCGATTCTATGAAAGTTTTAACTGGCTCTTCGAGGATTGCAATTCTTTTTCTTCCGTCTCGGGTACTTCTCACATAACCTAATTCTTCGAGTTGATTGAGGCGTCTACTGATGGTTGCTTCATCAAGGCTTAGTTCTCGTGCAAGCTCAGTAACAGATGGTGCCGTCATCTTACCGATTTTAATAAGCAAGTTTTGGTCGTTTGATTCAAGCCTTTGAAAGCGTTCTCTTCCCATTGTCGAAAGAATTTCTTTGGATGCTTTCTTTGCATGCTCAGAGGTAATTTGTTCTGCTTCAAGCGCCTTTAATATTGATAAGCTCGAAATTCTTATAATATACCTTGGATTGCCTGCAGAATATTCTAAAATAACCCTTAAAGAATCGTCCGTAAAAGGTGCGATTGTCCCTTTTAAATCCTTTTTTATGAGGTCAAGTCGTTTAATTATAAGTTGTTTTATATCATCAATCTCTAAAAGTTTGAGAATTATTCGATTTTGCTCTGGAAAAAGATTACCAAAGGAAGGCTCTATTGAAGCAAGCTTGTCAAAAAGAACAGGAGAGCCTGCAATAATGACCATAAATGGGCTTGTCTGAAACAAAAGCCTCATGCTTTGAAGGAGATTTGCCGAGTTGTCTTTTGCAACATATTCACCTTCGTCGATTAAAAGCATTATTGTTTTGATTCTATTAGGCATAAACTCTGTTACACCTTTTAGGTAGTTCAATAGGGAATTAAAATCCTGTGCCCCCTTGAAAGTTTTCTCACTCCGCTTAGAAATATTAACAAAGCTGAAGATTGTTGCCGAAATTTCTGTCGCTTTTGATGTCTCAAAGCCTTTAAGCAGCCCCTTAATTTCTTTAAGTGAAGCGTCTTTTCCAAGCAAAGATAAAACCATTGAACCAAGCCCAAAATGCATGCAATCCAGCATCTCCCTCATAAGGTCATTCATTATATCCTGAACAGTAGAGTCCTGAGTTATCTCCATTTTAATTGGTAGAATCTCCTTTTCCATTTTAGATTTTCCATAGATGTAATTGATTAAAGAGGTTTTCCCCATTCCATCCTTGCCAAGAATTGCAGCGTTCTGCCTGAATCCAGAAGCTGCACTTTTTATAATCGTCTCTAATTTTTTTATTTCTTCTTCACGATCAACAAGCAATGAAAGTTGACTGGGTTCTATAGGCATATCAGTAAATGGGTCAATAGGTAAGAAGTCTTTAACTTTCTTCATAATAAGCCTCCTTTATATTTTGCATAAATTATATCATTTTCTGCAAAATATGCAAAGGTTGCAATGTTTGCACAATATTGCCTAAAAAATGCAAAATAGAAGGGGTGTTATTTTATAATCGCAAAAAGAACGATTAGAAAGAAGTAAAGGATTTAAGTAAACTTTTAAAAAATATTTTTTGAGGCTCTGGACAAATTCATCGGCATTTGTTATAATATGCCTATGAAAATATCCAAAGAGGTGCTGAGTTATGAACGATAAACATAAACAAATTGTTAAGATATTCAAAGTCCATAATGGATACGCCAGGTTGGATATTGACTCCTGGAAGGTATGTTGGCACTGAAGAAGAGGAAGAAGACATGGAAGTTTTTGAAGAAAAAATGCAAAGGCTGACCGAAGAACTTGCTAAGTAAATGGAGGAATCCAAAAAGCTTGATGAAGAAATTAAGGAGAATCTGGAGAAAATTGGGTTTAAGATTTAGATATGAATAAAAAAGAGTTTGAGTTTTTATTGAAATAAGGCGAGGGTTTAAAATTAGATTTTAAAGAAGATTTTGATGCTAAGAAAATTAGTAAAGCACTCACTGCATTTGCGAATACTGAAGGGGGAAGAATATTCATTGGAGTTGATGATACGGGCGTAGTTAAAGGCATCGAAATAACAAACAAACTAAAATCCGAGCTACAAGATATAGCAAGAAATTGCGACCCACCTGTGTATATTGATTTTGATTCTATTGATAATGTTCTTATCGTAAATGTTGATGAAGGTATAAATAAACCTTATAGATGTACTGCCGGATTTTTTTTAAGGCAGGGAAGCAACTCTCAAAAATTATCAACCGACGAAATAAGAGATTTCTTTAACAAAGAAGGAAAGATATTATTTGATGAAGCTATAAATAAAGAGTTCAGTTTTAAGAACGGTTTTGATAAAGCAAAGTTTGATACTTTTTTACAAAAAGCCAAGATAAGCAGGGTTATTCCTGATGAAGATATCCTGAGAAATTTAGGAGTTTTAACTGAAACCGGGAAATTCAAGAACGCAGGGGTTTTGTTTTTCTGTGATAATGTTGAGAAGTTTTTCAGGCAGGCAATAATTACCTGCGTTTTGTATAAAGGAACTGACAAATACAAGATAATAGATAGAAAAGATTTCATAGAAGACGCTCTCTCAAATTACCATAATACTATGGGGTTTTTATTCAGGAATCTAAGATTGGAATATAAAATTGAAACGGCAGGTCCTAGAGAGGAGATTTTAGAGGTTCCAGGGGATGCTTTAAGAGAAGCAGTGGTAAACTCAATGGCTCACAGGGAGTATAATGAAAAAGGAGCCAATATTCAAATTGATATCTTTGATGACAGGGTTGAGATTAGCAATCCTGGCGGATTAGTTTCTGCAATTAAGAAAGAAGACTTTGGAAAGAAAAGTATATCAAGAAATCCACTTTTATTTAGCTTGTTTAAGAGCGCTGATTTGGTTGAGAAGGTTGGCTCTGGTATTGGGAGAATGAGGAATGCTATGAAACAGGCAGGTTTACCAGCTCCTAAGTTTGAGTTTACTAATTTTTTTACTGTAACCTTTAAAAGGCCGTCAACCCCCCAAGTTACCCCCCAAGTTGTGTTTACAGAATTGGAGAAAAAGGTTTTAAATGAGATTAAAAATAACGTGAGAATATCAAGAGATCAACTTTCTGAAAAACTGGGCATTAAACCTGATACGGTGAAAGAATACATTAAAAAGCTTAGAGATAAGGGAGTATTGAGAAGGGTTGGCAAAACAAGCGGGGGCTACTGGGAGATTTTGAAATGAAAAAGAAAGCAATAAAGAAGAATTTGGAGAGTATTGGTTAGAAGATGTGAAGATGAGGCTTAATATAAGAAATTTGTGAGAGTTTATGGAACAAAAGAAGATGCAGAAAAAGTTACGCAGGATTACAAAGCAAACCATAAAATAAGTAAGATTCGTCAGGATAAGTCAGACCTTAATGTCTTTTTCTTTTACCTTGATTAAATTTCTTCCCATGTCCTTTGCACAAAATTAATGTTTTTCTGCAAAATATGCAAAGATTGCATCGTTTGCACGAAATTGCCTGAAAAATGCAAAATAGAGTAGAGCATTATGTTATAAGGATTTAACAAGTTTTTGAAGGCCTCTAAGTGATAAGAGAAACGAATTGAAATCAGTTGCGGCAAAATATAAAGTAAAACTTTCCGCAGTAGAACGTGATTATGCATAAAACTGGTTGTTGAAAAATTTGAACGAAATAAATATGGCATTAAAAGGCGGAACAGGTTTAAGAAAAGTTTACTTTAAAGAGTACAGGTTTTCGGATGATCTTGATTTCACCTTATTGGAAGATATCACCAAAAGAACCTTAATTAACAAAATTGATAAAGCTATTAAAAAGGCAAAAGATGAAAGTGGTATAAATTTTACGGGAATAACTGATTTTGAGAAATTATACTCCCAGAAATTTATCTATTTTGGGGAATTGTGTTCCCTGAAATTGGAAAATTTTAAGGAATGTGTTAAAATTAGAGTATGAAAATACCAAGGTATTACGAAAAATTAGAGAATTATTTAGAACCAAACAAGACTCTGTTAATATTTGGACCTAGGCAGGTTGGCAAAACAACCTTGCTTAACGATTTTTTGAAAACAACAAAGTTAAAGTACAGACTGGAATCTGGAGAAAATATCAGGGTTCAGGATATTTTAGGCTCTCAAGATTTTGATCAAATTAAGGAGTTTGTAGAAGGGTATGAGTTAATTGCAATTGATGAAGCTCAAAAAATAAAGAACATTGGTATGGGTTTGAAGATAATTGTTGATCAGATTCCAGGAATAAAAGTGATAGCAACAGGTTCATCTTCTTTTGAGCTTTTGGGACAGACAGGTGAACCTCTTACTGGAAGAAAAAGGACCATTAGCTTATTTCCTGTTGCACAGCTCGAATTGAAAAAACTTTTTAATAACTACGAGTTAAAGAGTGAATTAGCTGAGTATCTGATTTTTGGTGGATATCCTGCTGTTGTAACTCAGGTAACCAAAAATAAAAAAGTGGAAATTCTAAAAGAAATTGTCGAATCATATCTTCTTAAAGACATCCTTGAATTTAAAAAGGTAAAAGGAAGTAAAATTATTTTTAACTTGCTTAAATTACTTGCGTTTCAAGTGGGCAGTCAGGTCTCTTTGAGTGAACTTGCACAAAACATTGGAGTAGATCATAAAACTGTTGGGCGATACCTTAACATTCTGGAACAATCATTCATTATTTACTCAGTGCAAGGTTATAGCAGGAACTTACAAAACGAAATAACAAAGAAAGGCAAATATTATTTTTACGATAATGGCATCCGCAATGCGGTCATCTTTAATTTTAACGATTTATCTTTGCGTAATGATGTTGGTGCTTTGTGGGAAAATTTCATTTTTATGGAGCGACTGAAGAAGAGAGAGTATAAGGGAATCTATGCTAATGCATATTTCTGGCGTACCTGGGAAAGGCAAGAAATAGATTTGGTAGAAGAGAGGGATGGCAAGCTTTATGCCTATGAATTTAAATGGAATAAGGGAAATTTCAAAGTCCCCTCTCAATGGGCTAAAACTTATAAAGATACATCTTTTGAAGTAATAAATAAAGAAAATTATTTAGGTTTTATTTTATAGGTGATGAAAGCCTTTATTTAATTGTATTTGTTAGATCTGCATTAAAAATTGTCTAATTTGAGGGGTGCCGGGTTCCCTCTGCTAAAAATCAGCATATAGATTTTAAGCCACTTTGTAAAAATTAACCTCTAAAATTTGTGGTCTAAAACACCGCATTGTACCGTAGAGATTAGATAAATACTTGCTTAAATGCATCTAAAATAACGCACTCTGAGAGGTAAAAAATGGGTTGGAGGATATAAACTACCACTTCCTCAAAAGTTTTCAAATTTGACCCCTATCTGTCGATTTAGAGAAAAATGTTGATTAATACATGGTTTGTGAGTGGTAAAAAGTGATGTTTTTCTGCAAAATACGCAACCTTTGCAATCTTTGCGTGAAATAGCCTAAAAAAGATAAAATAAATTTGTGAATTTCTTTGGGAATTGCAGAAGTAATAGAAGAATTACATTTTCCAAGACTATGGAAGATTGTATTTAAGTAAATTCAATCTTATTGGCTGTTAAAACTTCTAAGAATATTTTGCCCTTCTAATTTCTTTCTACAAGAGTAGATTAATTCTTGACCATATTTTATTTATTTCTTTTGTTACATCGCTTTCTGGAGAGTATTCTACTACGGGTTCTCCATTCACCATGGCTTCAACAACAATTGGATTAAACGGGATCTTGCCAAGAACAGGAATGTTTTCATTTGCACATAGATTCTCTATTTTCTTTGTATTCTCCTCATTAATATCGTACTTGTTTATGCATACAAGGGGTTTTATTGAAAAATGTTTTATAAGGCTAAGCAGCCTCTTTAAATCGTGAATTCCTGATTCTGTCGGTTCCGTTACTACCAGTGCATAATCCACATTTGTTACTGAAGCAATCACAGAACATCCTATTCCGGGCGAGCCATCAATTATTATAAGAGATCGTTTTTCTTCTTGTGCAACTACGCTTGCAAATAACCGTGTCATCGTGACAAGTTTACCAGAGTTTTCCTGGCCTGGATTTAGTAAAGCATGCACCATTAATCCGTATTTTGTTTTGGAAATAAATGTTTTACCAGCCTTCTGCTCCGTAAAGGTCACGGCTTCCTGCGGGCACACTGCACTACAAACTCCACATCCTTCACAGGCAAATGGATCTATTTTGAAATCATCATTTATTGCATTAAATCTGCAATTTTCAATGCACAAACCGCATTTTATACATTTTTCTTTATCTATAAATGCCAATTTTGGACCATAAAAATCTTTGACTTTAAGGATAGATGGCTGTAGGAGTAAATGTAGATCGGGTGCATCCACATCGCAATCCACAACTACAGCATTATTTGCAATTACCGCAAATGACGCTACTAATGAGGTTTTCCCGGTTCCACCTTTTCCGCTTAGAACGACGATTTGTTTCATTTATTAATTAACCTTTCTATTTCTCTGTAAAGATTTTGAAATTTTTCTTTCCACTCTGGCATTTCCTCCACAAAGGGGATTGTTTTTGAATAAAGTTCCGCTATTCTTCTTTGATATGGAATTTCAAGTAATATGGGTATGTCTTTACTGGAGCAAAACTCCCAAACTTTTTTATCACCTAAATCTGATTTATTAACAACAACGCCAAAAGGAATTTTTAATTGCTCCAAAACTTCTGTTGCTATTGTAAGATCGTGAAGTCCAAATGGAGTGGGTTCAGTGACCAAGATACAGAAATTACTGCCTTTAACTGCTTCTATTACCGGGCAAGATGCTCCGGGTGGAGAATCAATAATTACAACTTTACCATTACTTATATGTTTCTTAACTTCTTTTATGATAGGGACAGCTAATGGTCTGGAGACTTCAAGTTCACCATAAATTACTTCAATATTTCCAGCCTTACCACCTATTAAATCTCCAATTCTGTATTCCTCTTCATCTATGACATTTGTTGGGCAGACAATAGTACAACCACCGCAACTATGGCAAAGATCGGAGAAAATCTCCACTTTTTTAGGGGAAACTAAAATTGCATTGTATTCACAAAATTCTGCACACTTTTTGCAGTGAGTACATAATACTTCATTTACTCGGGGCACTAATACATT
>MNXV01000043.1:771-1582 GCA_001871575.1 Caldisericum sp. CG2_30_36_11 | reverse complement strand
AGATAAGGCAAGGCTTACTGATACCAAGGTTTTTCCGGTACCGCCTTTGCCGCTTGCAACAGATATAATCACTTGTTTAGCTATTGCACTTTAAGAGAGATTACCTTTTTGGGACATACATCTATGCAATCTCCGCACCCTGTGCATTTATCTAAATCAATTTTGGCAATACTATTCATGGTGATTGCGCCTACTCTGCAAACATTGACACAGATCCCGCAACCAATACATTCCTTTTCGTCAATAAATGCTTTTAAATTTTGGTTTTCGGGTTGTTGTACGGGATTGTTTAAGATTCTATTCAACTGTCTATTTAACCCTTTTTCTCTTCTTATTCCGAGACCTCTTCCTTCTCCTCTTCCCATTCCAGGACCCTTTCCTGCTCCTCCTGGCATACTATTCCTCTCCTTTCTTAAACTTTTCCAATACTTCTTTGATGGTTCCTGAAGTACCTGTTATTATTTTAATTTGAGAAGTTGCAAGAGCTTGCGAAGCATTTGGACCTACATTTCCAGTTATAAGGACCTCAACTCCTTCATTTATTAGAAATTGAGCAGAACGGACTCCTACTCCCCCCCTTTCATTTACTCCTTTGTTTTCAATTACTTTAAACTGCATTGTTTCGGAGTCAACGACTATAAAATATTGACACCTTCCGAACCGTTGATCAACCTGTGCATCTAAATTGTTTCCTTGCGATGTTACACATATTTTCATATCTTCTCCTTAAGTTTCGTAAAGGGGGTTCTTGAGATCCCCCTTTACGAATAGATTCTACTATTTCTCCTCGTTTTGAGGCTGTCCTTCTAAC
>MNXV01000043.1:0-739 GCA_001871575.1 Caldisericum sp. CG2_30_36_11 | reverse complement strand
ATTTTCTATTTCTCTGGCTTGTTCAGCAAGTATCGCTTTTTCATCCTGTGTTGAACTATATGATGGTCTGTAGGGTGTTCCATAAGGGTAGTATGGTGTTTCATAATAAGGGTAAGGAGCAAAATATCTTCCATATCCATATCCTCTACCGAATCCACGTCCAAATCCAAAACCAAATCCTCCACGTCCCCATAACCTTCTTCCTGGCATCGGGTTAGCATAGCCTGGTGCATAATAACCAGTACAATAACCCATGCCTCTACCTGTCATAGGTCCTGCTCCTGTTGGCCCTGTTTTATCTCCTGCTGGCATTTCATTCACCTCCTTTCTTTCTATCTTTAATTAAATTATGATGATAAGAACCTTCACGTACCATTACTGATCCGCATTGAGGACATCTTTCGTCCCTACAAGGTATCCCAGCTTCATGAGGTTTTTTAAATCCGCACTTTGGACAAACACAAAACCCACCAGGTCCAAATTCCATATTACTCACTTCAAATTCTACAGTCCCACCCATTATCTTTATAGCTTTGCCATTAATAATGGCATCAGCCACTTTTCTATGAGCTACCTCTAAAATTCTACCGAAGGTAGGTCGTGAGATATTCATTCTTTTGGCAGCTTCTTCCTGGTATAGCCCCATGAGGTCTGCTAACCTTAAAGCTTCTACTTCATCAAGCGTCAGGGTAATTTCCATAAGCTTAAAAGGTTCATTCCCTTCCGGACGGAAATAACT
>MNXV01000041.1 GCA_001871575.1 Caldisericum sp. CG2_30_36_11 | reverse complement strand
TTTCTTTTGTAAGATCGAGTTCTTTAATTTTTATTTCTTCTGCTTCTTCAAAGCTTTTGCCAAGAGCACTTGCTATGGAGTCGGTAATTTTCCTTCCACCGGTAGGAATTGTTCTTGAAAATCTCACCATTCCTTTATCCACCATGTTAATTGATGTGTAATTGTAGCCAATGTTGATTACTGGAAAAAGAACTTCGTTCTCAAAAGAAAATTCTGGGTCAAAACGAAGAAGCCTGAGAATAGAGAATGGTTCAACCTCAACTGCTACAGGATCTAAATTTGCCATTTTAAAAAGCTCAGCCGTTAATTCGACCACTTCAAGCGGAGCGGATGCAACGAGGATATTCAGTTTATTTACCCTGCCTTCCTCTATTATTTCGTTTAAAATCTGATAGTCAAACGCTGCTTTATCCATAGGGAAGGGAAGAAATTTTTCTATTTCCCACTTAACGGCTTCGTCTAATTCATTTTCTGGTAGCACATCCATAATTATTTCTTTTGCAACTACAAGTTGACCTGATACATTTGCGACAATTCTATTTCCTATAAAAGAATGGAAGGATATAAGCTCTTTAAGAATTTCTACTGTCTCTTTAGTTTTTTCTATTCTTCCCTCTACAATAGCGCCTTCTGGAACAGATAGAACACCAAAATTTACAAGCTTAAGAGAGTTTTGTTCCTCTTTGAACTGTGCCATTTTGATGAAACCTGAGCCGAGATCTACCCCGATTACAGGTGTCTTTTTATTTCTACTAAGCCATGCACTCATACTCACCTCCTTTTTTTAATTTTACGAAAAATGCAAAAATTTCAAATATATTTTTAAAATTTCAAAGCCATAAATTGATGCAACAAATGCTGCTATAGATAAAAATGGGCCAAATGGAATAGTGTCTTTGCGCCCCTTTTTCTTAATGATTATAGCTGCCAGTCCTGTCAGAGCGCCACTGACAAATGCGAGCAGAAGAGTCAATAAACTGAGCTGAAAACCAAGAAATGAGCCAATCATTGCTCCAAAAGTCAAATCTCCCCAGCCCATCCCCCCTCTTGATAAAAGGATTACGATTAAGAAGAATGCACCCATAGTAGTCAAACCATATATTGATTCTAGCATACCTGTTTTGCCGCTGAATATTGAAAATAAAACACCCAGGATTAATCCTGGTAGGACAATAATATCTGGAACAATGCCCTCTGAAAGGTCTATTAAACCAGTTGAAATTAAGAGACTTGTAAAAACAATCCATTTTAAAAATTGGAGTGACCATCCGAATTTTTGAAATACAATAACAAAAGTTATACCCGCAAGAAACTCCACTAAGGGGTATTGAAAAGAAATTTTTGTTCCACAATACCTGCACTTCCCTTTTAAAATAATATAGCTTAGCAAGGGAATCATGTCATCCCATTTTAATTTTGTGTTGCATTTGGGGCAACGGGAAGGTGGATTTATTATGGATTGATTCCTAGGAACTCTGTAAATAACGACGTTTAAAAAACTTCCAATTATAAGCCCAAATATAAAAACGACAATATATATCATCCAAATTAAAAAGTTAGGTAAATATCCCATTGCCAAATTATATCTAGTTTAAAAAAAATGAATAATAATTTTTAATTAATAAGTAACAAAATTTATAAATTAAATATAATGTATGAGTGAAAGAAATGAAGAAAGATTATAATTTTATTCCAATTGGCTTCCCTTTGTTTATAGCTTTTTTAGTCTTTTTATTTTTGCTATTGCCAATCCTTGTATTTTTATATACAGGAGGTATTGTTGCAGCCTTTGCGAGGCTTGGATTTTCACCTGCAACTGGTTTTTTACTTTTTCTTTTTACTCTTATTGGTAGTGCAATAAACATTCCTATAAAAAGATTAAAATCCAAGATGCCTTTAATTCAAGAAAGAGTTGTTAACTTCTTCAGGGGGAGCTATAGGGTGCTAGTTGTGATTTCAGAGGATATACTTGTAGCTCTTATCCCTATAATAATATCATTATACGAATTCATAAGGATGCTTGTTTCGGGGCATTTTATACAAATTTTGATAACTATTATTTCAGTAATCATAGTTTCAGTTTTCTGCCATATGTTTGCAAAACCAGTAAAAGGTGTAGGCATTGCTATTCCATTTTTTTTACCACCATTTATAACTGTCCTTGTAGCTTTTTTGCTTGCAAGGGGTAACGCTGCAGCTGTAGCTTATATTTCCGGCACACTTGGAACGCTTATAGGTGCAGACATTTCTAATTTAGATAAGTTGGACGAGCTTGGTGCACCTGTTGCAAGTATTGGAGGGGCAGGGACTTTTGACGGAATATTTTTAACTGGTATACTTTCAGTATTGTTAATTTAGTTTGGAGGCGTTATGAGCAGTATTTCGATTTTAACAGCGGTTGTTGCTGGGTTTTTGTCTTTTGTTTCGCCATGTGTATTGCCTCTTATACCTGCATACATTTCTTACGTGTCAGGTGTTTCTCTTGAAGATTTAAAAGAGGAAAACAGAAATTCAAAAAGAATTATTGTTAATTCAATTGCTTTTGTTATTGGTTTTTCAATTGTATTTATAATTCTTGGAGCATCTGCCTCTGCAGTTGGGAAAGTACTTGCAAGAAATAAGAAAATATTTGACCTTGTTGCAGGGATAATTATCATTTTGTTTGGCATCCATACAGCTGGAGTAATAAGACTAAATTTTCTTAATTACGAAAAGAAAGTTCACGTAAGAAAAACCTCTCCTTCCTTTTTTAATGCACTCCTTCTTGGAGTTGCGTTTAGCTTTGGGTGGACACCCTGCGTTGGTCCAATACTCGGTGCCATTCTTACTCAGGCGAGTACTTACGACACAATGAGTAAAGGAATTTTTCTTTTGAGTTTTTACTCTCTTGGTTTAGGAATTCCATTTATCTTAACCGCATTTGCAATAAATAAATTTTTTGCTGTCTTTAAATCCGTCAGGAATTACTTCAAGCAAATAGAAATTTTCGCCGGACTGTTGCTTGTTGGCCTTGGGCTTGCTCTTGTCTTTGGGATTGGCCTTCATGCGTGGTATATTGTCGGTGTAATTTTACTATCTTTAAGTGTTTCAATTCTTTCTCTGGAAAACATACGTTTAATAAGCGCTGTTAGTCTTTTTATTTTTCTTTTTTCATTAATTTTAATATCAGGAATAACTTTTAGTTTTGAAATAATTTCAAGTTTAATTCTAGCAGTTTTAGGAATTTTATCAATCTTGGGCATAAGGAAGGGTTATAAAAATGAGCGAACTTAGAAAGTCAAGAGTACAATCTGCAATAGAAAGGGAAGTTTCAACTTATTTGAAAAACTTCGATGATCCTTTGCTTAAAGAGGTATTCGTAACTCATGTGGAAGTTTCCAATGATCTGCACTATGCAAAGGTATTTTACACTGTTTTGGGCAAAGAGGATCAAGCAGAGGGAATCATAAAAAGCGTATCAAGGGTTTCAAAAAAAATTCAGAAGGATATTGCTTTTCGCCTTAGAGAGATGAGAAAGGTTCCTCTTTTATCTTTTCATTTTGACCTTTCAATTCAAAAGGGAGATAAAGTGTTGAAAATTCTTGAAGACATTGAAAAGGAAATCGAAGAGAAAAATGAGTAACATCAATGATATTTGCACTGTTTTAAAAAAATACAAAAGCTTTGCACTTTTTACTCATGTTAATGCAGATGGTGATGCTATAGGCTCTGTTTTAGCCCTTGGTAGCTCCCTTATTTTGAAAGGCAAAAAAGTTCTATTTAATGTCCCAGAGCCTGTTCCTTTGAAGTTTGATTTCCTGAAAGGCTATGGTCTTATTAATAAAAACCTGGATACCTTAAATCAGATGGAAGTTGGGATCTTGCTCGATGCAGCAGGCACAAATAGAATAGAAGTTTTAGAGAAAAACCTTGAACTTTTTAATATAACTATAAATATAGACCACCATATTTCAAACGGTCATTTTGCAACCTATAATTTAGTAGATGGAAACGCTCCATCCACAACAGTACTTATACTCAGAATACTTGAAAAATGTGGATTTCCAATCGACGAAGACATCGCTAATGATCTTTTTACGGGATTACTCACAGATACAGGGTCGTTTCATTACGTTAATACGAATAAATTTGCTTTTAACTCTGCTTCTAAAATGCTTGATTATGGCGCGAAACCAGATTTTGTTTCGGATATGATTTTCGAAAGAGAAACAGTCGGGCATCTTAAAATGCTTGGAATTGCTCTTTCGAGGCTTATTATAGAAAATGGAATAGTTTATTCTTTTATTACACTCAAAGATTTTGAGGAAACTGGGGCCGTAGGGGAGGATACAGAAAGAATCATAGATGTTTTGAGAAGAACCGGAGAAACAAAGATTGCACTCCTTTTTAAAGAAACAAGGAAGAGCGAAGTCAGGGTAAGCCTTAGAGGAAAAAAAGGAATTAATGTAAGCGAAATTGCTGAACATTTTGGTGGGGGCGGGCACAGAGCTGCCGCAGGCTGCACTATCAAATCCACAGTTGAAAAAAGCATTAAGCGATTAATTGAATACATAAAGGAGAATTATGAAAATGGAAAATAATAAGAGAATTGAATGTACGAACTTTCCAGAAGATTTTATTGAGTATTTCTTATATACGGTAAATAAATATGTTTGAGACTTTTAAGCTTTTTTGGAAGGTTATTTCTAAACCTAATGAAACTTTTCAACACATACGAGAGAGAAAGCCACTATATGCAACTGTTACTTATCTTTTTATTTTTGGTGCAGTTTCTTACTTTTCATTTTACGCTTCGTTAGAGTATTTATTATCGTCGAAAGCAGCTGAGAATTCTGCTATTATTATGGAATTTCAAAAAGAATTTTCGAGTATTTTTTCCAACTATGTCTTTTCACCTTTGGTTGCAGTCCTCCTGATAATTTCACCATTTATTTTTACTTTTTTGACTGTAGGGATTTTCTCGCTTGTAGGCGAATTTATCACGAAGAGAAGTGATGGAATTGCACTTTTTATTAGCTTCACTTTTGCGTCTGTTCCCTCTCTTATCAGCAAATTAATCAATACTTTTATGATGAATTTTTTAGGTTTTGGGATGTCCTATTTATTTACTGTTTTGTTTTTGATATGGGGAATTATGCTTTATATTTTGGCTATCGAAAAAGTTTTTGAAGTTAACAGAAGAGTTGCACTGGGCATATTTTTTATACCTATTATTATAATTGTTCCAATTGTTTTATTGTATTCTTCGTATTTGCTTGGTATTATTTCTCCACTCTTATAATCGGCTATAGGGGTTTAGGGTTGAGAGACTATTTAGAAGAATTGAATGAGGCACAAAGAGAAGCAGTAATTTATAATGGCTCTTCATTACTAATTTTTGCAGGGGCTGGCTCGGGCAAAACCAGGGTAATAACCTATAAAATTGCATATTTAATAGATGCTCTTAAGGTTTCTCCTTCTCGTATACTTGCAGTAACTTTTACAAACAAGGCAGCCAATGAAATGAAGGGGAGGACAGAAAGTCTGCTTGGTGATGAAATAAAAAGTCTCTGGATTGGCACTTTTCATTCTATTTGTGCAAAAATGTTACGAAGAGATATAAATCTACTCGGTTTTAAAAGTAATTTCACAATTCTTGACGAAGATGACTCAGAGCGTGCTATAAAAGAAGTGATGAAAAGACTTAATATAGATACAAAGTATCTTGCCCCATCTTCTGTCAAAAATTATATTTCACAAGCTAAAACAAGTTTTATAAATGCTGAAGATTTTAAATTACAGGCGAGGGAATATATTGAAAAAGTTGTTTCTTCTGTTTATAGCGGATACGAAGCATTTTTAAAATTAAATAATTCTCTTGATTTTGACGATCTTATATTCCTTACGGTCAAATTGCTTAAAGAGCACGAAGATGTCGCTTACTATTATTCTAATAAATTTAAATATTTACTTGTCGATGAATATCAGGACATAAATATGATGCAGTATCAACTTATCAAATTACTTTCTAAAATTCACAGGAGATTAACCGTAGTTGGCGATGATGATCAAAGCATTTATTCGTTCAGGGGCGCGAGTGTTGAGTTTATTGATCTGATACAGGAAGATTTTAAAGACCTGCGTATTTTAAAACTTGAGCAGAATTACAGGTCGCCACAAGAAATTTTGAATACTGCCAATAGACTTATTAAGCATAACCGCAGCAGGAGCAATAAACAGCTTTTTTGTGATAGAACAATTCCGGAATCGGTAAATTTTTATGAAGCATTAGATGAGGTAGATGAAGCAAGGTTTGTGGTAAAGAAAATAGAAAACCTGGCTCAGAACGATCGAAAACGTTACAATGATTTTGCAATACTTTACAGAACAAATGCACAATCAAGAATTTTTGAAGAATACCTTATTAATGAAGTTATCCCCTACCAGGTTATTGGCGGAGTGCGTTTTTATAGCAGAGCAGAAATAAAAGACATAATTGCTTATCTATCAATTATTAATAATCCTTATGATGACATAAGTTTCAGGCGCATTATTAACATCCCATCTCGAAAAATAGGAGAGGTTACAATTTCAAAAATTGAAGATATTAGTCGTGAAAAGGTGATTTCGCTTTTTGAATCTCTTGCTTTTTTAATTGATGAAACTGTGTCAGAATCAACAAAGAAAAATTTGAAAAACTTTTACGACATAATTAACGATTTAATTAAAGAATCAAAAGGTCGAAGTTTAATGTGGCTTGTTGAAGAAATTGTATCGAGAATCAATTTTTATTCATATTTACTTGAAAAGGACAAGATTGAAGGTGAATCGCGAGTTGATAATGTAAAAGAATTTATTAGTATGGTTAGCGAATTTTCTAAAGAATCGGAAAAACCAACCCTTGCAGGTCTTTTAACACAAATCTCCCTTGTAACCGATATAGATGAAGCCAAAGGCGGTAACCGGATCTCTCTTATGACTCTTCATTCTGCTAAGGGACTTGAGTTTCCCGTAGTTTTTCTTGTGGGGCTTGAAGAAGGATTTTTACCACATTATCGTTCTCTTGAATCCGAAAAAGATATTGAGGAAGAACGAAGGTTATGTTATGTTGGTATTACCAGAGCAAAAGAAAGTTTATTTTTTAGTTATGCTTTACGGAGAAACAAATTTGGATATTTTGGTCCGACTAAGCCATCAAGATTTTTGGAAGAGATTAGAATTTCTGAATTCGTGAAAGCTGAGAGAAATACTTCTTCTTTTAGCTTGAATCCTGGAGATCATGTATTACACAAAATTTGGGGTATTGGTAAAGTAATCGAAGTGCATTTAGACTCTGAAATACCATATGCTGTAATTAATTTCTTAAAAATAGGAACCAAGAAACTTGATTTAAGATACGCCCCGCTTGAAAGGGCGGATTAGAATGGAAAGGACAATCTAAAATTGCTCCACCTTGAATTCAAAAACATCGGAAAGAACACAGTAATTACAGAATTTAAGCTTGAAAAGGAATATGAAGGGTATCCTGATATAATTCACGGCGGCATATTAGCTGCAATTCTCGATGATGCTATGGCTAACACGGTTATTATTAATAATATCCTCATTTATACGGTAGAGTTGAATGTTCGATACTTAAAACGGTGCTTCGTTATGGAAAATTTACAAGCCAAAGGATGGATTGAGGATGTTAACCACAAAATTATTGAAACAAAAGGCGAAATTAGAAGCTCAAGTGGAGAATTAAAAGTTACAGCTTACGGCAAATACTTTATTAAAAACAGTTTTTAGCTTTAAAGACTCGAAGAAGATACACCATTCTATCGATTAATAGGGGGTGAACCGTGAAATATATAATACTAATTTTTTCATTGTGGTTTTTAGGTGGATTAATAAGTTTGTTAATTTTGCGTCGCTTTAAGTTACCTCCAATCTATAGATTTCTACTTTTTATTGAGGGGTTAATAGGTCTTATCTTTGTGCTAATTTTCAAAGGCACGATTGATGAAAAGCGAAATGAAAAGTAGTTTACAGATTTTTAATAATGATAATCCCTCACAGCTTGCTCTGTTTTTATCGTAACAGAAATTTTAAGTACGACTGCATCTATTCCAATTTTATGTATTTTAAGTTTTAAAGTATAATACCAAATACGCAGGTGAATAAACGTGAAAAAGAAAAAGAGATCAATTTTTGGTGCATTATTGAAGACAATTGTGATTTTGCTTATAATAATTATTGTTTTCGGAGTTATTGCTGGGTTTTTTTACATTAATGCTTTATCGAAGGGTTTACCGAGTATCGATGTTTTGACGTATTCTCCAGATCAAGCATCGCAGATTTTTGATTATAAAGGAAATTTGATAACTAACGTTTATGCTTTTGAAAATAGGATATATGTACCTCTTGATAACATTGCTGACTCTTTAAAGAAAGCATTAATTACTCAAGAAGATAAAAGATTTTATGAACATGGAGCTCTTGATTTTAGAGGAATATTAAGGGCTGTATGGATTGACGTAACTCATTTTAGTCTTGCACAAGGTGCAAGTACAATAACTCAACAACTCGCAAGAAGCATGTTTCTTACAAATGAAGTTAGTGCCAAAAGAAAAATAGAAGAAGCTCTTATTGCTATACAGCTTGAAAAGAGGTTTACCAAGGATCAAATTCTTGAGATGTACTTAAATCAAGTTTATTTTGGTGCAGGTGCATATGGGATTGAGTCAGCTTCCGAAACTTTCTTCGGGGTACATGCTGCAGCGTTAGACCTTGCTCAATCTGCAATGCTTGCAGGCGTTTTACAGGCTCCGTCAGAAATTAATCCCTTTTTTGATTTTGATGCCGCGAAATCAGTTCAGAAAGAAGTGCTTGATAAAATGGTTGCTGAAAAGATTATAACTGATGATGAGGCAAAAACTGCCTATGACGAAAAACTTGAATTAGCCGAAGAGCGGCCTTTGAAAGACAATATGGGGTATGTGCTTGATTACGTGAAGCAAGTTGTTGCCGATAAGTTTGGAGAGAAATCACTTTACTCAGGAGGCTTAAAAATCTATACTACGATAATACCAGAGCTTCAATTAGCGGGGACTCAGGCAATTGACAAGGTTTTAGAGCAAGCCGAGAAAGATAATATTTTCCCAAAAGGAGTGAAAGACTCTAAGGGTGTTGTACAACCAGAAGCGAGCTTAACCGCTGTTGATGTTAATACGGGGGCAATACTTGCAATGATAGGCGGCAGAGACTATGGGAATACAAAGTTCAATAGATCTCTTGCTCTTAAACAACCAGGTTCTTCATTCAAGATATTTGATTACACTGCAGCAATATCGTTTGGTTCACTTGCTCCTTCTTCTGAACTTTTTTCTGAACATTATACTGTTGATAACTGGACTCCACACGAATGGACAAGTGGATACTTCGGAAAGCTAAACGTAAGAGATGCACTTAATGAATCTTCAAATGTATGTGCTACGATGACTTCACAAATAGTCGGCCTGGATAGAGTTATTTATACTGCCAGGAAATTAGGAATAACTACTCCATTAATGCCCTATCCCTCCATTGCAATAGGAAGTTTTGAAATAAAACAGTTAGAAATAGCTGATGCTTATGCTACGCTTGGAAGTGGTGGTATTTACCACCCTACCTATATCGTAGAAAAGGTTCTTTCTTCAGACGGGAGGGTTCTTTATCAATATACTGATAAATCTTTCAGAGCAATTTCATCTCAGTCTGCTTATATAATGAACAAATTATTTACTTATGTAATGGACCATCATTCCAATGCAAAAATAAGCGGACTCCCTTCCGCAGGGAAAACTGGCAGCACTGATAATTGGGCTGATGCCTGGTTTGATGGTTATACGCCCAATATATCTGCAAGCGTTTGGGTTGGGTCTGATTCAAAGGAAGTTCAATTTGCAAATGTGCTGAATTCAGGCGCAAGATTTCCTGCGATGATTTGGAAACAATTCATGCTTGAAGCAATGAAGTATTTCCCAAAAGATAATTTCCAGAAGCCTGATGGCGGATTAGTTGGTCAAGCAGTTTATAATGATACAGGATATGCTTCGAAATTACCAGCAGATGGTAAGACGATAATTCGTTATGATTTTTTAGATGGTTTTGTTCCCCCAGAAGACATAAAAGAAGCGGATTTTGTAACTGTTAGAGTTGTTAGAGACTCTGGATTGCTTGCTCCTCCAAACTGCCCGGAAGATCTTGTTATAGAGAAAACTTATGTCAAGGGTACAGAACCAACTGAATATGACCCGAGATATTTACAGGGCAATATTGGTGAAGTCCCA
>MNXV01000012.1 GCA_001871575.1 Caldisericum sp. CG2_30_36_11 | reverse complement strand
TATCTATCAATATTTTATTAATATTATCAATAAATAATAATTTTTTGATAGAGATAAGAAATGGTTTTATTTCCTTAAGAAAATAAACTAATTAAACCTAGAAAAGTACCTAAGATTAATATCCTCCTTCAACCTCAGTCATTCCATCTTTAATAAAAGCTTTGAATATTCCCTTTGTGTTGTACCCGAAAGAAATATTCCCATTTCTATCAAGTGCGATAATACCGGCTTTTCCATTAGCCTTTGCAAGATCTTCAATTACTTTCTTTACTGACTCATCAAGACTTATTGAAGGGTAATAAAGCATAATCCTGAAACTCATTACAACCTTCATTATATCTTCACCTATACCTGTTGACACTGCACCATAGATATCATTTGCATAGAAACCTGAACCAACAAGTGGAGAATCACCAACGCGACCTCTGTGTTTGTTTTGAGTTCCACCTGTTGAAACAGCCGCAGCAATATGCCCTGTGTCATCAAGTGCAACAGCACCAACGGTATCTCCGTATTGCCCTTTCCATATTTGGATGAGTCTTTCAGTAAGAAAATAGTCGAATGGTGCGAACTCAATTCCGTATTTTTTCCCGAATTCCTCAGCTCCTTCACCAATTAGGAAATTATGAGGAGATTTTTCCATAACGAGCTTTGCGAGTTCAACAGGATTTTTTACTCTTTTTATCCCGGCAACGGCGCCAATGAAGAGAGTATCTCCTTCCATAATGCCTGCATCCATCTCAACTTCACCTTCCTCATTAAGATAAGAGCCTCTTCCTGCGTCAAAAAGAGGATGATCCTCCAAAATTTTCACTGCATGGACAACTGCATCAATTGCACTACTACTATTTTTAAGAAGTGAGTATCCCTCGGTTGCAGACTCTTTTACAACCTCAACACGCACAGAAATTTCTTCTGCTTTCTTTGCATCTCCTGCGCCACCGTGAACAATAATTGCTCTCATTGTTCCTCCTTGTTTATTTATTTTATCTTTAAAGGTATGATCCCCGTTACCGCAAGCGTCACTATAATTGAAGCACCAATTATTCCCAAAGAGACAGCAAAAAATGCTTTCCATTTATTCATTCCGAATATCTCAGCAATCAAAGCTCCTGAATAGGCGCCTGTCCCCGGTAATGGTATTGCAACAAATATAAGAAGTCCCCAGAAACCATATTTATCTACAAGAGGTTTTGCCCTTTTTTGAAGCCCTACTATGTATTTATTGAAAAATATTCCGAAAGGTTTTATTTTTCTTGCAAGTAATAAAATAAAATTCCAGAAAAGAAAAACAAGAGGAGTAATAAGAATATTTGCAGCTGTTATTACTACAAATGAAAAGAGAACAGGCTCTTTGTATAAAAGTACTGCAAGTGGTATTGCACCTCTCAGTTCGACAGCAGGGAAAAATGTAACAATAAAAAGATAAAACCATATCTTGATCTGTGAGCTCTCCTTAGGGATTTGAAGAGTTAAAGCCTTTACCGTAACTGGCACTATAATTATTATTGCGGAGATAATTGCTATCTTTATTAATTTTTTCACGAGATTATTATACAGAAAAAAGGCTGTTTGCTAATATTTCCGAATTGCCTCATTAAAGTCGTCATTGTAAGGGCGCGCTTCTAATTAGTCATTGCGCACTCCTTCCTTGCCAAATGCAAACGGGCGTCTTTTGCCCATGGCAATCCCCCTTCTTTTCTCTTTTCTTTTATCTTTAAAGGGTTAGCATTGAGGGGGATCTTTTTTTTCTCTCGGATTTAAAGGGATGTGTCCCTTTACTTTCTTTACTTTATTTTGCAGGTGTGATGGACCCAAACACCCATCACCGTCACTCAGAGGGCGATTTTTGCACGTAGGAGTCTCCTGTTTTTTCATCATTCTTTACTCCCTTCCTTGCTGCATTCAAGCACTTGTTTCAGAATGAAGTCATTGAAAGACGAGACTCTGAAATAATCCTGAAATTTACAACCCTTTAAACCTTATAGCATAAACTTTAAATGGAAAATCGCCTACAACATATTCAATCTTCTTTTCTCCTTTTACAACCTTTTCGTCTGCGTACGCCTCTACCACTTCTCCTATGAAAAGATATTTATCCCCTGTTTCTATTTTCTGAATAACTTTGCATTCCATATGAGCCACGCATTCTTCGATAATAGGAGCCTTTACTTTCCGTGCAGGTTTTGGCGTTAATTCTGTTTCTTTAAATTTATCTACCTCGTGTCCTGAATGGTAACCGCAGTAATATATCTTTGCTTTTAGTTCTTTTGTGGGAACATTTACAATGAATTCCTTGGTGCTTTCTATTAACTTTGATGAGTAAGCCTTCTTTCCAATAGCGCATGCTATAAGTGGGGGCTCCTTTGAAACAGGCATGCAAAAACTAGCTGCAATAATGTTTGACTTGTCGTTTATATCCCCACAGCTAATTAGAAAGTGTCTCATAGGCCACATAAACTGCAAATATTCAACATCGATTTTCATCTTATTTCACCTCTTTTTATATTCCTCTAACATTCTAAGAGTATCTAAAGTTCGGTAAAGCTGGATTTGGGTAGGCGTAAAGTGAGATTGGAACTGCTTTGTCATATGCTTTTCAATTAACTCTTTTCTGCTGGCTCTGCTATAGCGATTAATCCTGCCCTTTGCCGCGTCCCGGGCCCATCCCGTAATATTTCTTTATCGAAACGTTCACAAAGGTCCAAGAATTCCTCAAACAAAACTTTGTTTCTTAGTACTTGTTCGACTGTTTCCTTTCCACACAGGTTTGCCAGTGAGCCAAGACCGCCAATCCTTAAAATTCTCATACCTGCTTGTTTTAATATTTTCTCGAGTTCGTCTGGTAGAAAAGCTTTAAATGCTCCGAAATAGTTTTGAGTTAGCCCCTTAGTCATCATAGCGTTCTCAGGAAACTGCTCTTGGTGCCATTCTCCACGTTCTAACATCTCATAATCAGCCGGGGTAAAATGCTTTACTGCTTCCAGACTTGAAGCCAACCAAACAGGAAACATCAAGATCTTGTTGGAAACCGTTATAATTAATTTCTTTTTAGTTACTCGACAACTCTCAAAAATAGCTTGTTCTGCCTCAGAACCGCAGAATGAAATTGCACCATCCATGTTCAAAACAAGGTCGAAAGAATGGTCTGGAAACTGTGACAAATCTACTGCATTCCCTTCTACAAAATGAATATTCTTCAAATTTAGACTCTTACTCTTTTGACTAGCTATTTTTAGCATGGAAGGAGAAAAATCTATGTGAGTAACTGAAAATCTACGTTGAGCAAGAGGGATCGAATAGACGCCTATTCCTGCTCCGATGTCTAGAATAGTCTTAATTCCCTCTAAGTGTCTTTCAATCTCACGCCAACGGAGAGCTCTATTTATAGCTTCGTCTGCCAGGTCTTGCTCTTCTTTTGTGGCTTTGGCGTTCCACCATTGTTTTTCTTTTTTAAAGTTTACCTTCAAAATGTCGCCCCCCTTGGCAAGGAAAGTTTCATCTATTTATTCACATAGCAAACTATAACTTGTTTTGGTGAAGTTGATGTGAAAGGCGTTTCATCATAATCTCCGAATTTATCCTCAATCTTAAACCCGTTATAATGGAGAAGAACATCAATTTCTTGAGGATAAAATATTCTCATATTTAATTCCTTCATTACTTCTGGTTCACTTCCGATTTTGTAGTACCATTTAATCCTGTTTATCTGGGTAGAGGTATCATAAAGGTTATTCTCGGTAATAACAACAGTTCCCTTTCCATTGGGGTCAGGATATTCAGCCACTGGATAACGAATAGATGAGTCTCTTATTAAAATATCAAGGCAGGGATTGAATATGTCGATGATAAACCTGCCTTCGTCTTTTAAATGCATTTTTACACAGGAGAAACACGATTTGATACTTTCAAGGTCATGAAGATGTGCTATCGAATTGAACGGGAAGAAAATGAGATTAAACTTTCTATCCAGTTTGAAATTACGGCAATCAGCCTTGACCCATCCAACGGTAACATTTTTCTCCTTTGCTTTTTTCTTTGCATAAGAAATCATGGGTTCTGAAATATCTAATCCAGTAATATCTATTCCTTGTTCAGCTATAGGAATAGTTATCCTTCCTGTCCCGCACGCTAATTCAAGAATAGGTTCGCTATATTGTCTGGCTTTGCGCAAGTAAAATGGAATGTCATTTACATAATCTCGATTCTGAAGGTCGTAATGCTGACCATCCCAGTACAAATCATCAAAATCAATAGGTTTCATTTTTCACTTCCCCACGCTATTATGATTTTATATAAAATTTCTATATAATTCCGAATATTTATTCTGGAAGAAGTTTTTATTTATGCCGATACTTTCATGCCACTGAGCAACCTTACATAACTGCTGAGGAAAAGATGTTCCTCAAAATCTTTGAACCCTGCCAGGGATAGCATTTTTTTGCAATCCATTTCAATAAAGTCAAATGCATATTTGCACTCAATGCGTTTAAAAGGAATTCTTAAATAAAAAGGCATTTTTCTCATTGAGAATTCATTGTAATCAAGAATAAAAAAACTGCTGCCATTTTTCAACGCCTTGAACGCATTCCTGACAATTACTTCCCTAACATTTTGAGGAAAACCATGTAAAACAAAAGAAATAAAAACTTTGTCAAAATGCTCTTTATAATCTAAATCCTGGTCTATTCTTTTATTGATAATATTTGCATTGGGAAATTGAGCGCAATTCTTTTTAAATTGATCAATCATCTCTTGAGATATATCAAGTCCTATTAGTTCTCCCTGCTCTGAAAGGTATTTCATCATCAAACATGCGTTCCTACCCGTACCTGCGCCTAAATCAAGAATTTTATCATTTGGGTTAATTTGCATTAACTGAATAGCTTTTTGTATTAGAGAGGAATACTTACCTAAGGTAATCACATTCATTATTGTATCATAATATTTTGCAACAAATCCGCTGATTTCAACCTTTGACTCAGGATAGTAAGTACTCATCAACCTTTCCCCTCTTTTATGGACAGATTTTTAGTATTTTTATTCTGTACTTTTTCGCATACATTCCATTTAAAACTATATTTTTTCACTTTTTATCCCTTGTTAAAAGTCCCATTCATGAGGTTTTTCATTACCTCAAATGTTTTCATCGTACATTATCTAAAAACTTTATCTTACAGTCATTTTACGAAATATTTTTAAAACTGGAAATTAAGTTCTTACGAACCAAAAAAGGCACAACAAAAAATAATGGTGTTTGATACACAAAGGGGGATATTTTACTTTTTACAATCCAAAAAAGGGCGCCAAAAAAGGCGCCCAGTTAAAGTTTTTAAATCAGGTTTTATGCTTTTGTAACTGTTTCAATAGCTCTATCAAGCACATCCAGTCCTTCATTGAGCTGTTCTTCTGTAATTACAAGCGGAACAAGCAGTCTTATTATATTTTTGTGCAATCCTGCACCTGCAAGCAACAAGCCATTTTTAAGTGATTCCTGAATGACTTTTCCGCAGGTATCAGGGTCTGGCTCCCACTTTTCTCTGTCTTTAATGAACTCAATTGCACACATTGCGCCAATGCCTCTAATTTCTTTTATCACTGGATATTTTTTCTGCATCTCGTCAAAACGCTTTCTTATGATTTTCCCCAGCTGGATTGCCCTGTCAAGCAGTTTTTGCTCATCGATCATTTTTATAACTTCAATTCCTGCAGCGCATGCTACGGGATTTCCACCGAACGTGCTGCCGATAGAGCCCTTAGGTAGTGCATCGAAATACTTCTTATTTCCAACAACAGCAGAAAGCGGGAAACCTGCAGCAATTGATTTGCCCAGAGTTATAAGGTCTGGTGCAACGCCCCAGTTCTCGATGGCAAAGAACTTTCCAGTTCTTCCATATCCACTTTGTACTTCATCAGCAACAAAGAGTATTCCATATTTCTCGGTCACTCTTCTTATCTCTTCAATGAACTCCTGAGGGGGAACATTAAACCCGCCTTCACCCTGTACTGGCTCAATTACAACTGCTGCAACATCTTCAGGATATGCTGTGTCAAGAAGCAGTCTTTCAAAATCATGTGGCGTATATTTATTCCTGTGAGGGTTTGGAGAGGGTAACCTGTATACATCAGAAGCAGTGCCAAAATTATATTTGTAGGGCATTGCCCTGTGAGTCATTGTCATTGTAAGCAACGTTCTTCCATGAAATGCCTTATCGAAAACAATTACTCCTTTTCTTCTTGTTGCACCTCTTGCAATTTTCACTGCATTTTCTACAGCCTCTGCACCGCTATTTAAGAAAATGACCTGCTTTTCAAAGTTGCCTGGTGTTTTTTCAACGATCATTTTTGCAAGTTCTGCATAAGGTTCATACGGAGTTGCGGTAAAATCAGTGTGAATGTAATTTTCTACCTGTTCTTTTACTGCATCTACAACGGTTTTTGGTGAGTAACCAACCACAAGACATCCCCATCCGCCTGTAAAATCCAGGAACTTGTTGCCATCAACGTCTTCTATGACGGCTCCTTCGCCCTTTGCGATGTAAAAAGGGGCAAGGGAGTCTAGAGTAGATGCGACATACTTTTCTCTTTTCTGTGCAATTTCTCTGCTCTTTGGTCCTGGAACTTCAGTTTTAATTACGATATTTTCCATTGTACCATCTCCTTTCCTTCCAATTAATGATATCAGAATGTGTCTTAAAATCAAAATTTCTTTTTTATAAAATTTTAGTTAAAATAATCTTGGCAAGGAGGAGATAATGGCTATAAAACATCTTGAAGACCTTTATACTCTTATAAAAGGCAAAGGAAAGAAAGTTTCAGTGGCTCTCGGAGAAGATGCGCATACTCTTGAGGCACTTGCAAAGGGTATCTCAGAGGATTTGTTCTCTGCGGTTATTTTTGCTCGCAAAAGTGTGCTGCAAGCCGAAGCAAAGCGACACGACATTGACCTTTCAATGTTTGACACGATCTGGGTTTCTGACGAGCTTGAAGCAATTGAAAAATCAGTAAAGGCAGTAAGAGAGGGCAGAGCAAATGTGTTAATGAAGGGTTCTTGCAGTTCTGCAAATTACCTCAGAGGCATTCTTAACAAGGAGTGGGGTTTGCTGCCCGAGGGTAAGCTTCTTTCGCATGCGTTGCTTATGGACATTCCGCTTTATCATAAACTTCTTATGGCTTCTGATGGAGGAGTAATATTAAAACCTTCCCTTGAAAACAAGGTCCAACAGATAAATTACTGCGTTGACCTTGCAAACAAACTTGGTATTGAGAACCCCAAGGTTGCTATCATTACTGCCGTAGAAACGGTAAGCCTTAAGATGCAAGCGACAATTGATGCTGCGGCAATTGCACAGATGTACAGACGTGGGCAGATTAAGAACTGTATTGTAGATGGACCTCTTGCAATGGACCTTGCAGTTTCAAAGGAAGCAGCCAAGATTAAACATGTTGATTCCCTTGTTGCTGGCGATGCCGATATTATTATCTTTCCGGATATCGAAACAGGGAATGCTGTAGGAAAAGCTTTTACGCATCTTTGTAATACAATAAGCGGGGGTATTCTTATAGGACCCGATGCTCCCTGTGTATTAGCTTCAAGAGGAGATTCAATTGAAACAAAATTTTTCTCGATAGTTTTTGCAATAGCTGTGTCAAAATGATTTTTGAGGCGTTATGAGGATTCTTGTCATTAACCCTGGTTCAACCTCGACTAAGATTTCAATATTTGAAGATGAGAAAGAGATCTTTTCAAAGAAAATTGACCATCCTGTGGAGGAACTTGCAGTTTTTAAAAAGATTTCTGACCAGCTTGATTTCAGGAAAAAGGCGCTATTCAAAACGCTTGAAGAATCAGATTTCAAAGTTAGCGATTTTGATGTGGTTGGAGCAAGAGGCGGCAACAGCCACCCGCTTGAATCAGGTGTATATAGAGTTAACAAAAAGTTGGTGGATGACCTTTTGAGTTTACGATACGGGGCTCACGCCTCGAACCTTGGTGCACCACTTGCTTATGAAATCGTAAAAATTACAAAAGTCCCCGCTTACATCGTTGACCCTGTTATTGTTGATGAGATGGAACCTATTGCAAAGGTTACAGGCCTTAAGGGAATCGAAAGGGAGGCGCGGGATCACCCTCTTAATCAGAAAGCAGCAGCAAGAGAAGCAGCAAAAACGCTTGGTAAAAAATATAATGAGTGCAATTTTGTAGTTGCTCATCTTGGAGGCGGTATTTCTGTTGCCGCCCACAGGAAAGGACGGATGATTGATGAAAACAATGCTCTTAATGGTGATGGTCCTTTTTCTCCAGAAAGAGCTGGTGATTTGCCAAATATAGCTCTCCTGAACCTCTGTTTCTCAGGTAAATACACAAAAGAAGAGATTCAGAAAATGCTTACAGGAAAAGGTGGCCTTGTGTCACACCTTGGCACGAATTCACTTATCGAAGTCGAGAACAGAGTGAGCAAAGGTGATGAATGTGCAAAACTTATTTATGGGGCAATGATTTATCAAATCTCAAAAGAAATAGGCAAACAGGTTGTTGTTTTGAAAGGTCAGGTCGATGGCATCGTCCTAACTGGAGGACTTGCCTGCTCTGAACGGCTTGTAAATAACATAAAGGAATATATATCATTTATGGCTCCTGTTTTTGTTTTTCCTGGCGAGCACGAAATGGAAGCCATTGCCGCAGGCATTTTAAGAGTTTACAGAGGAGAAGAGAAGGAAAAGGAGTATTCCTGAAAATTTAAAGTAGAGGGTTATCTTTCAGGTTTTTACTATGGGCAAAAGACAAAATGTGGGTTTTTGGCCCTTGTCAAGTTTAGGAAATCCATTGATTGTTGACATAACGCTCTCCTCTTTTACAATGTTAAGAGACGCTTTAAAGAATTTTATTGAAGGGATAATGTAAGTAGGCAAGGATATATACGAAAGAAGTTTTCATAACAGGTAATATCGGGGCAATTTGCTTTTTTGAAAATTGATAAATCTTGCTGAATAACTATAATTTAATTGGAGAGATAGATGGATTTAATAAAGCAGGAAAGCACCGAGTTTAAAATTTCTGTGTTGGGGGAATCAGCAAAATACGATAAGAGCGCAAAAACTTCTTTCCGCCCTGGTATCTTCAGAGAAGCTGAAGCAGAGTATGCGCTTGATTTTGGTGTTAGAAATAAGGATTCTTACAAAAATATAAGAGAATCGGACTTTCTCTCCAATATATATAAAACTGTTACATCCAGCGGAAAATGTGTCTCCCTTTTTAAAGTTTTGCAGACAAATAAATGTGAAAGAAATTGTCTTTACTGCGTGAACAGAAAGTCTCGGAACACCGTGAGAACTTCCTTCAAATCAGACGAACTTGCAAGAATCTTTATGAATTTCTACGGGAAAAGGTACGTATCAGGCATATTTTTGAGTTCGGGAATTTATGAAAGCCCTGTAAAGACAATGGATGAAATGATCAAGACGATTCTGATTTTAAGAAATACTTATAAGTTCAAAGGGTATGTTCATCTTAAAATCCTGCCTGGCGTAGAGGATGCTCAAATTGAGGAAGCAATTAAAATTGCTGATCGTGTTTCTATAAACCTTGAATCACCAGAGGAAAACCTTTTAAAGAGAATAGCACCCGAGAAGAGATTTAAGGAGGAAATATTCAGAGCAATTAACTCAATCAAGAATTTTGATGATAAAGGGCTCAAGATCAAGAGTGGTTTTACGACACAATTTATTTCAGGTGTGCTTGAAGAAACAGACTTTGATTTGTTGAAAAGGACAGTCATGCTTTATGATGAATTCAAACTAAGAAGAGCTTATTTTTCCGGCTTCTCTCCGGTTACCTATACTCCTTTTGAGAATAAAGCTGCATGTCCTCTGATGAGGGAGCACAGGTTATATCAGGCAGATTTCCTGATGCGACTCTACGGCTTTAAATTCGCAGAGCTGCCTTTTGATAATGGTAATCTTTCTCTTGAAAAAGACCCCAAGGAAATCTGGGCAGAGCAGCACCCAGAACTTTTCCCTCTGGAATTGAACAACGCATCTTATGATGAACTGGTTAGGATTCCGGGTATCGGTATAAAGTCTGCCAGGCGGATTATTGAAGAGAGGAAGCAGTCTGCCTTAAATGAAGAGAAATTAAAAAATATGAGAGTAATGTTGAAGAGAGCTCATAAGTATGTCCTTGTATCAGGGAAAAAGGTAAAATATGGCCGTTCCAAACATGAAGAAGAGGAAGCAACTCTGTTTGATTTTAGTAATCCATACTTTGCAGAGGTGTAAATAATATCAAATTTACTTTCTTTTTGTCATTGAGAGGCATTCCTTTTTCTATCATTGCGCAATTCCTTTGTAGCAGTTTCAGCTTTAGATTCTTTTGATACGGAGACCCTTCGCAACTGTGCTTAGGGTGACAGGGAGAGAAATCGTCATCCTAAAGGTGTTTTTACGTTCTGTCATTCAGAGGGCGCTGTCTTTGCGCCCGTGGCAATCTTCTCTTTTCCTACTTCTTCTTTTCCAGGAGGCTAAGTTTTTATACCCCTTTTTACTTTTTTCTAATCGCACTTTTTTCAGCGATTATAGCTTACAAATCCAGTATTAATCAGCATTTCTCCTTAAATATACAGCTATGGGGTAAATTTCAAAACTTTA
>MNXV01000083.1 GCA_001871575.1 Caldisericum sp. CG2_30_36_11 | reverse complement strand
ATACCAATTGTTTTAGTTTTGCCTGCTCCACTTAGCCCTGTTATTATTACAAAATTTAATTTTTCTTCCACATTTTTATTCCTTTGTATTCTGCACTTATTTCCACATTTTTATTATACTGTTTTTAAGCTATTTTAGGAAAAGCTATTTCTCAAGATTTAATAGCTTTTCTGCTACAATAAAAATTAATTGAAAATTTAATATAATTGAATATAATTCTAAAAAGGGGGATTTTAATGAATTTAAACGGGAATTTAACTGAAGTTGATGTTAAAACTCTTATAAGCTTTATTAAAAACATAAAAGCAACGGGTAAACTTATAATTAATAACAATTCCTCACCACTGATTGTGTATTTTAAAAATGGAGAGCCGGTTGATGCAGAAGGAGAAAAGGAACCCGCTGAAACAATAGAAAAAATAATAAGCCTTGAGCAGGGTTTCTTTGAATTCAAAAAAAACGATAATATCCCGGAGTCAAAATTCTCAGGTGAACTTTCCGAATTACTTTCAACAATAGATTCAATCAAATTAAAATGGAAAAAAATTAAAAGCCGTTTCCCGACTCAAAATTTAACAGTAACCCTATCTGAAACTAAAAATAATAATGAAATAAAACTGTCCGGGGAAGAGTGGAAAATCCTGTCGTTTGTAAAGGAACCTATATATTTATATGAATTGATAAAAATTTCTCCTTTTAGAGAGCTAAAAACACTTTCACTTGTTTCGAGCTTACAAGAGAAAGAATTGATACATACAACTAAGAATAAAGAGGATAAACTGATGCCCGAAGACGAAGTAATACCTTTAAAAAAAGCTGGTCGGGTCGCTGTAAATACAGTTATATATGGAGAAAAAAACATTGAATTTTACAAAAAAATCGATAATAAAAAAGACTTTGTAACAATTGTAAAAGAAATAGGAATAAACTTCAAGGATGGAAGAGATATTCTAAAATACCTTTTAAGCCAGGGAAAAATTAGTTTAAGAAAGAAAACTAAATAAAATACTCCATTACCTGATTTGCAATTAACAAACCCTTTGAAGTGAGAGAGAAACCTTCTTTATCGGCCTTTAACAATTTCATTTTAGATAAATTGCTTATTTCGTTTCCAAAATCGGTAACAGGAAATACACCAAATCTATCATAATAAAGGCTATTTTTGCATCCTCCTTTAAGTCTTAAGCACATCATAATATATTCGCCCTTCTGCCTCCTCTCCGTTAAGTGTTCAAAAAGTCCAATTGGTAGCATCCCTGAATCAATTTTTTCATAATAGGATTTTAAGTTCAGAACATTTCTACGCCTTATTCTTGAAATAAAACTTCCTGCTGCTATTCCAAAACCAGCGTAGGGAAAGCTTAGCCAGTATGATAGGTTATGAATAGATTGGAAGCCCTCCTTTGAAAAATTTGAGATTTCATACTGCTTATAACCATGACCCTCAAGGAGTTTAATGCCCATTTTATAATGTTTCGCTTGCTCATTTTCCTGGGGTATTCCTAAACTGTCCCTGATTTTAAAAAATTTAGTGCCTCGTTCTATAGTAAGCGAGTAAAATGAAATGTGTTCTGGCGAAAGTTTAATGGCCTCGCTCAGTGAAAACATAACATCTTCGATAGTTTCCTCAGGTAATGAAAACATAAGGTCAAGATTTATATTATCAAACCCGGATTTTCTAAGTATTTCAAAACTTTTATAAATTTTTTTAGAGTCATGCACCCTTCCAAGCAATTTTAATAATTCATCATCAAACGATTGTGCGCCCAAACTAACCCTGTTAACTCCAAATTGTCTGAACTCTTTAAACTTGTCAAACTCTACAGTTTCAGGATTTGCCTCGATAGTAAACTCAATCAAAGTCGAGAAATCAAAATATTTGGAAAGATGTTCTACAAGATCGCTAAGAAGTTCAGCACTCATCAAAGAAGGCGTCCCACCACCTAAATAAAGAGATTTAAGAGAAAACCTGGATGCAGGAAATTTTGAGAATAAAATATCTATTTCTTTCTTCAGATATAATAAATACTTCTGAAGATCTCCAAAAGAATAATCGAACGAAATAAAATCGCAATAATTGCATTTTTTTAGACAGAATGGTATATGCAGATAAACCGATATACCTGTATTATTTTTTCTGTTCACCTTTAACTGAAAGAATAGAAAAAAATGCTTCCTGGGGTATGGCAACGTTTCCTATTTGTTTCATTTTTTTCTTGCCTTCTTTTTGTTTCTCAAGAAGTTTTCGTTTTCTTGTTACATCTCCCCCATAGCACTTTGCAAGCACATCCTTTCTAAAAGGTACGACTCTCTCTTTGGCTATAATCTTGCCGCCGATGGCTGCCTGGAGGCTTACTTCAAACATCTGTCTTGGTATAACTTTTCTCATTCTTCCAAGCAGATTCCTTGAAATATAATCTGCCTTTTCTCTGTGTGCCATAAAAGAAAGAGCATCTACAGATTTTTTATTAATAAGGATATCGACTTTAACAATATCAGAAGACTTAAACCCCTTGAGCTCGTAGTCAAGCGTCCCATACCCTCTTGTAATAGACTTAAGGTTATCAAAAAAATCTATAATTATCTCCTGCAATGGAACTTCAAATCTTATAATAGCCCTCTGTAACTGTGGATAAAGCATTTCTTTGTATATTGCCCTTCTTGATTTAATAAGCTCGAGTACATTTCCAATATACTCTGGAGGAGTCATAATTGAAGCTTCTACAATTGGTTCTTTTATCTCCTTTATTTTTGTTTCCTCTGGAAACTTACCAGGATTATCAAGTTTGATAATTTTACTATCCATGAGTTCAACTTCATACTCAACATTTGGGACTGTGGCAATAATATCCTGTCCAAATTCGAGCTTAAGCCTTTCAATCATAATTTCCATATGTAGCAAGCCCGAAAATCCACATCTAAAACCAAAGCCAAGAGCTTCTGATGTCTCCATCTCGAAACTAAAGGCAGGGTCGTTCAAATGTAACTTTTCAAGGGACTTTTTAAGATTCTCAAATTCATTTGTATTTATGGGGAAAATCCCAGCAAAAACCATTGGAATATTTCTCCTGAATCCAGGAATAGGTATAGTAGCCGGCTTTACAACGCTTGTTACAGTATCTCCAATATTTACATCTAACGGATCTCTAATTATAGCTGCAAAATAACCCACTTCTCCTGCTTTTAATTCTTCTACACTTTCCATTTTAAGTCTAAATATACCAACTTCTTCAATCTGGAATATTTTGCCAGTCGACATAAATTTTATTTTATCCCCGACTCTAATTCTACCTTCTTTCAGTCGCACATAGACGACAACACCTTTATAAGTATCAAAGTGAGAATCAAAAACAAGTGCCCTCAGTGGCATATCTGGGTCGCCTCCAGGAGGTTGTACTCTTCTTATTATTTCCTCTATAAGTTCCGTAACGCCGGTACCAAGTTTTGCACTTATTTTTAAAATCTCATTTTCCGAAAAACCAAGAATTTCTCTAATTTCCTTCTCCGTACCTTCAATATCGGCATTCTTAACGTCAATTTTGTTTATAACCGGGATAATCACCAAGTTGTTTTCTAACGCAAGATAAGTGTTAGCAATCGTTTGCGCCTCAACTCCTTGTGTAGCATCAACAAGAAGAACAGCACCTTCACATGCCTTTAAACTTCTTGATACTTCATAGCTAAAATCGACATGACCGGGAGTATCAATGAGATTAAAACAAAAAGTCTCACCTATTTTATTTTTTATCAAAAGTGTTACCGGGTGGGAGCGAATAGTAATACCTCTCTCCTTTTCAAGAGAGAGAGTATCTAATACCTGCCCTTCCTGTATATTTATTAAAAGACCAGCATGCTCAAGAAACCTATCTGCAAGTGTTGATTTGCCATGGTCTATGTGGGCAATTATCGAAAAATTTCTTATGTTTTCACTTTGAACCAACCTTGTCTTTCTCCTTTTCGAAAATTATCAGGTCTCTCACGGGATTATAATCAACAATAACTACATCTCCTTCCTTGAGTTCACCCTCAAGAATCCTCAAAGCTATAGGATCCTCAATCTCTTTCTCGATGAGCCTATTAAGTGGACGAGCACCAAAATCAGAATCATACCCCTTTCTTGCAAGATATTCTTTTGCTGGATTCGTTAGCTTTATTGTTATATTACTCTCTGATACGTTTCTCTCAATTTTCCTCATTATAATATCAACTATCTCCTCCATTTCCTTAAGTGTAAGGGGAGAAAAGACAATTATATCATCAAGTCTATTGAGAAACTCTGGTTTAAATATTTCTTTCAAAGATGCAAGAAGTTTCCTTTTCTTGTCTTCAAAAGAAGCTTCTTTTTCGCCTAATGCGAAACCCATGGCTTTATCTTTCAAAAGACCTGTTCCAAAATTCGAAGTAAGTATTATTACAGTATTTTTAAAATCAACAGTATGCCCTTGCGAATCCGTCAATCTTCCTTCATCCATGATTTGCAGCAAAAGATCAAAAATATCAGGGTGTGCTTTTTCGATTTCGTCAAATAAAATTACCGAGTACGGTTTTCTTCTAACGGTTTCCGTTAATTGACCACCTTCTTCATATCCCACATATCCTGGAGGCGATCCAATAAGTCTTGAAACTGCAAATTTCTCCATATACTCAGACATATCAAATCTTATTAAAGCATTTTCACTGCCAAAAAGAAATTCTGCAAGAGTTTTAGCAAGTTCAGTTTTACCTACCCCGGTCGGCCCAAGGAAAAGGAAATTGCCAATCGGTTTGTTAGGGTTTTTGAGACCTGAGCGAGCTCTTCTAATAGCTCTTGACACAGTTTTTACAGCTTCTTCTTGACCAACAATTCTCCTATGCAACTCGCTTTCCATATTAACAAGCTTTCTCTTCTCGTCAGAAACAAGTTTTTCAACAGGGATGCCTGTCCATAATGAAACAACCTTCCTTATATGGTTCTGGGTAAGTTCAGGAATTTCATCATTGGATTGAGAAAGTGATGATTTAAGTTTATTAAGTATATTCCTTTCTTCTTCTCTCATCTTATCTGCCTCAAAAAGCTTTTTCTCTCTTATGGCCTGAAATTTCCTTTCTTTTACTGATTTGAGGTTCTTTTCCATTTCCTTTATCTCCGAGCTTTTAGATAGACGTAATTTCACTCTTGCCGAGGCTTCATCAATGAGATCAATTGCTTTATCAGGTAGAAATCGATCGTTTATATACTTAATCGAAAGATTTACCGCTCCCGTAATTGCTTCATCAGTAATTTTTACTCCATGGAACCTCTCATATCTTTCCCTGAGTCCGTTTAGTATTTCAATGCTTTCTTCAATTGAAGGTTCTTTGACAAACACAGGTTGAAATCTTCTTCCCAAAGCACCATCCTTTTCTATATATCTTCTGTATTCCTTTAATGTAGTTGCCCCGATAACCTGAATTTCTCCGTTTGTAAGGGAAGGTTTAAGAATATTTGAAGCATCAATGGCTCCTTCTGCTGCACCTGCGCCAACAATATTATGAAATTCATCAATGAAGAGAATAACACTACTCTGGGTCCTTGATACTTCTTTAAGTATTTTTTTCATTCTCTCCTCAAACTCACCTCTATACTTAGTGCCAGCAATTATAGAAGCAAGGTCAAGAGATACAATTCTCCTTCCTTTAAGTAAGTCAGGCACGTCACCAGCAACAATCCTCCGGGCAAGTCCTTCAACTATAGACGTTTTACCAACACCTGGATCTCCAATAATTGCAGGATTATTTTTCTTTCTTCTCATTAATATCTCAATAACTCTTTCTATCTCATCTTCTCTGCCTATGACGGGGTCAAGTTCTCCTCTTGATGCAAGGATGGTAAGGTCCCTGCTAAATTGGTCAAGTGTAGGAGTTTTATTCTGGACGAAAGTAGAAAAAGATTTATTGCTCTGTGATGTGCTTTTCTCTCCAATCATTGAATAAATAATTTCTTCAAATTTGGAAAGGTCAATGCCTAAATCTTGAAGTATCTTAATAGCTACACCGCCACCTTCATGAATTATGGCAAGCAAAATATGTTCAGTGCTAATATATGAATCTCCAAGATTTATTGCTTCTCTTTCTGCAAGTTCAAGTACTCTTTTTGCTTTGGGAGTAAGAATAACCTCTTCTCTACTTGTTTGTCCAGTATTTTGCTTATTCTCTTTGACAAACGACTCCACTCGCTTAACTATCTCGTCAGGATCAATATCCATACTTGTAATAGCTTTATAAGCTATGCCTTCTTCAATCTTAACAAGTCCAAGAAGAAGATGCTCAGTGCCCAGATAATCATTATTGAGAACATGAGCTTCTTCTTGAGCAACCAATATTGCTCGCTGAGCTCTTTCTGTCAAATTATTCCAGTTCATCGTATCATCTCCTTATATATTTTAACGAATTCTAGCAAAATATTAAAACTACAAGATTTAACTTTGCATTTTGCAATTTTACTTTTTTCTTTTTTCTGATAAAATATAGTGTTTAACTATATGGAGGCTCTATGATCAATAGCGAATACAATGCAAGCAGTATAAAGGTACTCGAAGGTCTCGAACATGTAAGGAAGAGACCTTCTATGTATATTGGTTCAACAAGTGAAAGTGGTTTACACCATCTTGTCTTTGAAGTTGTCGATAACAGTATAGATGAAGCAATGGCTGGGTTTTGCACAGAAATAGAAGTAATTATGAGAAAAGACGGAAGCATAACAGTGATAGACAATGGTAGAGGCATTCCAACAGATACTCATCCTGAATTAAAAGTTTCAGGGGTTGAGGTGGCGCTTACCAAGCTCAATGCCGGTGGAAAATTTGAAGGAAAAGCTTATCACGTCTCAGGTGGCTTACATGGAGTTGGTGTTTCGGTAGTAAATGCCCTTTCCGAATATTTAATAGTAAAAGTAACGAGAAACGGAAAGGTTTATCAGCAAGAATACGAAAGAGGAACCCCGAAATACCCACTTAAACAAGTTGGAATCTCTGAAGAAGAAAGACAAAATGGCACTGAAATTACATTTAAACCCGACAAAACAATATTCGAAACACTTGAATTTAAAGATCAAATTATTAAAGCAAAGCTAAAAGAATTTTCATATTTAAACAAGGGCTTGGTAATAAAATTCTTGAACGAAAACACCAATGAAAGTGAAATATATAAATCAGAAAACGGAATAAAAGATTTAATAGCAGAAGTAAATAAAGATCAACAAGTTATGCCCCCGGAGTCGATTTATCTTTTAGAAGACGAAGAAGGATTTTTCATAGAATTGGCAATGCAGTACAATAGTGGTTTTGGCTCTGACATTATGTCATTCGTCAACAACATTCATACAACAGAAGGGGGCACTCATGAAGTGGGTTTTAAACTTGCTCTCACGAAAGTCTTTAACGATGAGGTTCAACAACTCAAATTTATCAAAGAGGATGAAACATTGACAGGCGACGATGTAAGAGAAGGGCTTACTGCAATTATAAATTTGAGAATACTTGAACCCCAATTTGAAGGACAGACAAAAACAAAACTTGGCAACGCTCCCATCAAGAACAAAGTATATAATGCTACTAAAAATGCTTTAACTCTTTATTTCGACAGGCATATTGAAGAGCTGAAGGAAATCCTGAAGAAAGCTCTTCTTGCACAGAACGCAAGAATCGCAGCAAGAAAAGCAAAAGAACTAATCAGGAGAAAAGGTGCTCTTGATTTTTCAGGAAGACTTCCTGGCAAGCTCGCCGATTGTACAACTAATGACCCAAAAGAAGCTGAAATTTACATAGTTGAAGGCGAGTCGGCAGGTGGAAGCGCTAAGCAAGGGAGAAATAGAAGGTTTCAGGCAATATTGCCACTGAGAGGCAAAATATTAAATGTAGAAAGAGTAAACCTGAATCGTGCTCTTTCAAACCAGGAAATCAAAAACCTTATAACTTCTCTCGGCTGTGGTGTAAAAGAGGATTTCAAGGCTGAAAACCTGAGATATCACAAAGTAATTATAATGACTGATGCAGATGTAGATGGAGCTCATATAAGAACTCTTCTTCTTACATTCTTTTTCAGGTATATGAAAAGCCTCATTGATGGTGGTTATTTATATATTGCTCAACCTCCTCTCTACAGGATAAATCACGGAAAATCCCTTTATTATGCGTATTCTGACGACGAATTAAAAAGGGCACTTTCAAGGTTAACTGACCCAAATAAAGCTGAAATCCAAAGATACAAGGGTTTGGGTGAAATGGATCCAGAACAACTGTGGGAAACAACAATGGATTCCTCAAAAAGGTTAATACTAAGGGTAACAATGAGAGAAGCCGAGGAAGCAAATGCATTGTTTGATCTGTTAATGGGAGAAAAGGTAGAGCCGAGAAGAAAGTTCATAGAAGAACATGCAAAAGAAGTAATAAATCTTGATATATGAGGTGAAACGTGGCAGATCTTTTTGGAGAAAAAGTACTTAACGTCCCAATTGAGGAAGAAGTCAAAAAATCATATCTTAACTACTCGATGAGTGTTATCATAGGAAGAGCACTTCCTGATATAAGAGATGGGCTTAAGCCTGTTCATAGAAGAATACTATATGCAATGAATGAACTTGGCTGTTTCCCTGACAGGCCTTATAAAAAGTGCGCAAGAATTGTTGGAGAGACCCTCGGCAAGTATCATCCACATGGGGATACGTCAGTATATGATGCACTAGTAAGGATGGCGCAAACATTCTCTTTGAGATACCCTCTTGTTGATGGTCATGGAAACTTCGGTTCAATCGATGGAGATATGCCTGCTGCAATGCGTTACACTGAGGCACGCCTTTCAAACATTTCCCTTGAGCTGCTTGAAGGTCTTGATGAAAACACAGTTGATTTTTCTCCAAATTTCGACAATACTCTTAAGGAACCAGTCATTCTTCCTGCAAGAATTCCTAATCTTCTTATCAATGGCTCCTCAGGCATTGCAGTTGGTATGGCAACAAGCATTCCTCCTCATAACCTTAGAGAAGTCATCGATACTCTTATTTATATTATCGACAAAGAGATAATGGGAGAGCAAGAAGTAACTACTTCAGAACTTTTAAATTTTATAAAAGGGCCAGATTTCCCAACAGGCGGATATATAATCGGAAACTCCGGAATAAAGGACTACTTCGAAACAGGTAGGGGAAGCGTAACCATAAGAAGTAAATGGCATGTTGAAGAAATAAAGCATAAAAAGGTTGACTTTGTTATAACTGAAATTCCTTTTGAGGTTAATAAAGCCTTCTTCGTAGAAAAAATTGCAGACCTTGCAAAGAACAAAAAAATTAAAGGAATAGAAGATTTAAGGGATGAATCAGACAGAGATGGCGTAAGAATTGTAATAAAGCTTTCCGAGGACACAAATGTGAATGTGTTTGAAAATCTGCTTAAAATACATACTCCATTTGAGATTAAGTACGGGGTTATTCTTATTGGAATAAAGGACAATGCACCAAAGATTTACTCGATAAAACAGCTCCTAAAAGAATTCCTTTTGTTTAGAGAACAAACACTTATTAGACAAACCCATTTTGAACTCGACAAAGCTCAAAAGCATCTCGAAATACTTGAAGGGTTGAGCAAAGCAATTCAAAAAATTGACGCAGTTATTACTATGATCAAGTCCTCAAAGGATTCCCAGGAAGCACTTTCGAAGCTTGTTGAACTTCTTATAGTTACTGATACACAAGCTAAAGCAATACTTGACCTGAGATTGGCAAGATTAACTAATCTTGAAAATACAAAAATAAACGAGGACATTATTTCCACTAAAAAAAACATTGAAAGGTTCAATGAAATTCTAACAAGAAAAGAAACCTTCTGGGAAGAGATAAAAAAAGACCTTCAAAGAATAAAAGATAAATTCGGCAATAATAGAAAAAGCGAGCTAAAATTCGAAGAAGAAAAATTTGGTATTGAAGATCTTATTGAAGATAAAGAAACTATCCTCTCTATAACTAACGATGGCTACATAAAAAGGATCCCGTTTGACACCTTCAGGCTCCAGAGGAGGGGCGGAAAGGGAGTACTTGGGCAGGCGAAAAATATGGAAGATTACGCAAAGGAAATCATAGTCACAACTACAAAAAGCAGAATTTTATTCTTTACAACCAAAGGAAAAGTTTATGCCCTTAAAGCCTATGAGATACCTGAAAGCGAAAGAGAAGCAAAGGGGATAGCAATTCATAGAATTCTAAAACTTTCAGAAGATGAAATTGTTTCATCGGTGCTTGCTTTAGAAAAAGACTCAAAAGTAAAAAACATTGTTTTAGTAACAAAGAAAGGAGTAGTTAAGAAAACAAGTATAGTTCAATTCGAAAATGTTTATAGCGGCGGAAAAATAGCAGTAGGCCTTGATAACGACGATAAGCTTGTCTCTTCTGTTGCGACTAAGGACAAAGACGAAGTACTTATTACAACAGCAAAAGGTCAGGCAATTAGATTCAACAACGAACAAATACGTTCAATGGGCAGAACTGCAAGAGGCGTAAGGGGAATAAAACTTTTAGGAGACGATTTTGTTGTTGAAGGAGAGGTCGTAAAGAACGAAGACAGGCTACTGCTCATAACTACCAATGGATACGGGAAAAGGCTGTGCGCGAAAGATATAAGAAAAGTTAGAAGAGGCTCAAAAGGTGTCAAAGCAATAAAACTTGACAAAGCTTCAGGTACATTGCAAGCAGTTAAAGTCGTAAAAGATAAAGATTTATTATTCGTCATGTCAAAAAATGGAAATGTGATAAAAATAAATATAAAAGAGATACCTGTAATGTCAAAATATTCAAGAGGAGTCAGAATTGTAAAATTCAGGGGAGAGGGGGATTCAGTCTCATCAATTACAACCTCGCAGAATGAATAAAGAACTAAAATTAATATTTTACAAAAGTCTAACTGTTGGAGCAGCGATATTAGTTCTTTACCTGATTTACCGCGTAAGAGTGATTTTGCCAACAATACTGTATGGTGCTATAATTGCGTATATCCTTCTCCCCGTAACAAACTATATTTCAAAAAAGACCCCACGATGGTTAGCATCTCTCATTTCAATGCTAATTTTTATTGTTATTTTCTCTTTAATAATCTATTTCTTTATTCCAGTGATTATCTCCGGCGTTAATGAAATTACACTGAAATTGCCAGATATATACGCAAATATCTCTGCAATTCTCTCCTGGGTTAAGGGCTTTTTTGGACAGACCGGGCAAAACTCAGAACAAATAATTCAAAACTTAATCCTGATTTTACAAGAAAATATGAGGTTGGCTTTAGGCAAATGGATGGGATTTACAATAAACAAAATAACACTTATTCCTTCGATAATACTTTCAATGATGCTTGGATTCTTTTTTATGAACGAATCACAAATTCTTTACAGAGTTTTATTAAGAAATGTAAAACCGAGTTCTAGAGAAGTAGTTAAAAATTTTCTCACAAAAACTAACATATCATTAAGGACATATTTTAGTACACTTGTTCTTATTTCAATATTTACTGGTTTTTTTATGGGACTTGCAGCTTATGTATCTGGTATAAAATTTTTTCTTTTAATAGGTGCGCTGGATGCGATTCTTGAAATAGTGCCATACGTAGGTCCTACGATTGTTTTTATTGTTGGAGGAACAATTTCGTTATTTACATCTTTAAAAACTTTAATAGTTTTTGCAATACTATTTTCGATCATAGAAATCGTCCAGAATAATTTCGTAATTCCGCACTTCATAGGTGGAAGGCTAAAAATTTCACCTGTTATTATTATAATAATGATTGCCATAGGAGGAGTACTCTTGGGAGCACTCGGTGTAATCATTGCGACACCGGCATTTCTCATTATTAAAAATATCATCGAGTCAACTAATTTGCCTGAAGAGAAAATATAACTTATAAAAAAACTTGATTAAAATATTGCATTCTATATAATATTATGCGGAAACTCTTTCCTTACAGAAAGATTCTGTAAGGCTTAAGACCATAAGGAGGCTTAAATGAGTTATTATGAAATGCTTTACGTTGTTTCCTCTTCTCTTCCAGATGAGGAGAGAGACAATCTTATTGCAAAACTTAGAGATTTCACAGAGAAAAACAAAGGAATTATCGAAAGTGAAAACAAGTGGGGATTAAGAAGCCTCGCTTATCCTATTAAACACCAAAACAAGGGTTACTACGTCCTAACATACCTCGAACTACCTGAAAAGTCTGTAAAAGACCTAAAATACTTCTTCAAAGTAAACGAGGGCTTTTTAAGGTCAATGATTCTTAAAAAGGAAAAGAAACCCACTATAGTAGCCCCTGAAGTAAAAAACAAACAGGAGGTAGAAGGGAATGTCTGACGTAAATAGAATATTTCTCACTGGCAGGCTTGTTGCTGACCCTGATATAAAATACACGCCGACAGGTAAGGAAGTTGCTCAATTTAGAATTGCTGTAAATAGAAACTTCAAACTGAAAGACAGCGAGCAATGGCAAGAAGATACATTTTTTGTAACGATCATTGCCTGGAATAGACTTGCAGAAAAAGTCGAGAAAACCTTCAAAAAGGGAAACGCTGTTTTTGTGGAAGGAATCTTGAGGATTAGAAATTATGAAGTTGATGGTGTGAAAAAATGGATAACAGAAATAATTGCATGGAGCTTGAATACGCTTACTGGTACATCTAAAGAAGCGGGGACAGAAGAACCTGCCGATGAAAATAACGAACCCAATGTACCTTTTTCCTAAAGGGAACTAAGAATGGAAAGAACAAAGAAATTCCAAAAGAAATCTGCTTACTATAAGCCAAGAAAAAAGGTCTGTACATTCTGCATAAAAGGAGAAGGAGTAGATTACAAAGATATTGCAAAATTATCAAGATTTATAAGCGATAAAGGTAAAATACTTCCAAGGAGAAATACCGGTCTTTGTGCAAAACATCAGAGGCAACTGGCAACAGCTATTAAAAGGGCAAGAGAAATAGCCCTTCTTCCTTACATAAGAAGATGAAGGCAAAAGTCCTCCTACTTGTTAATGTAAAAGGGCTCGGAAATGCAAAAAGCATAGTCTCAGTTTCAAGAGGCTATGCTTTAAATTATCTTGTTCCCAAAGGGTATGCTAAATTAGTTGATGAAAAGTCGTTTGAATCTGCAAAAGGACTGGAAAAAAACGTTGAAAACAAAAAAGAAGAGTCAGCAAAAAGAGAAAAAGAAATTCTTGAATCAAAAGTTCTCACTTTTAAAACAAAAGTGGGAGATGGAGAAAAACTCTTCGGTTCGATAACTTCATCAGATATAGCCGACAAAATTAAAAAGGTTTTTAACATTGATATAGATAAGAAGAAAATTAAACTCGAAGTTCCAATCAAGAAAGCCGAAGTTTATTTTGTCACTGTCAAATTACACAAAGAAATACAAGCTCAAATTGAAGTACATGTCGAAAAAGAGTGATAATTTATGGCTGACGAGAGCATTTTAAGAGTACCACCACATAGCATTGAAGCAGAACAATCAGTAATTGGCTCTTTGCTTATAGACAAAGAGGCAGTATATAAAGTTATTGAAGCAATTAGACCGGAAGATTTTTATAGAGAAGAGCACCGTCTAATAATGCATGCAATTTTTAAACTTTCGCTTAACGAAAAACCTGTCGACATTGTATCCGTAGCAGAAGAGCTCAAGAATATAAACAAACTTGAATTTGTGGGGGGCATTTCATATCTTGCTCGCCTTGCAGACTCTGTGCCTAATTCTGCAAATTCAGAATATTATGCTAAAGTAGTTAAAATTAAGTCTTTGATGAGGCAGTTAATTCAAACAGGTGCAGAAATATCAGAATTAGGCTTTAACGAAGCAATTGAAATTGATACACTTATTGACACTGCAGAGCAAAAAATTTTCTCTATCTCTCAAAAGAAGTCAAAAAGTTATTTTATTCAAATAAGAGATTTTCTTGGTAATAGTTTCTCTGAGATAGAAAAACGATACAAGCAGAGGTTGGGAATTGCAGGGCTGCCATCAGGCTTTCCTTCACTGGATAAAATAACTGGAGGTTTCCAGAGGTCAGACCTCATTGTAATAGCAGCCAGACCAAGCATTGGCAAAACTTCTCTTGCAGTAAATATCTCTGAAAATATTGCAATCAAAGAACAAAAAAGCATTGCTTTTTTCAGCCTCGAAATGGCAAAAGAGCAACTTGTTGAGCGAATGTTATGCTCTTTTGCCAAGGTGGACATGCAGAGATTAAAAACTGGCTACCTAAGGGACGAGGATTGGACAAAATTAACCGAAGCTTACGGTGCACTTTACGAGGCACCTATATATATTGATGATAGTCCTGATGGGTCCCTTATGGATATAAGAACTAAATCAAGAAGGTTAAAAATGGAAACAAATATCGAACTTATTATAATTGACTACTTGCAGCTCGTTCGAATGGAACAAAGAGTCGAGAACAGAGTTATAGAAATTTCTCAAATTACAAGAGGACTTAAAAACCTAGCCAGAGAGCTTAAAGTACCTATAGTTATTCTTTCTCAATTAAGCAGGGCAGTTGACCGAAGGGATGACAAAAGGCCAATTCTTTCAGATCTTCGTGAATCAGGCAGTATTGAGCAGGATGCAGATGTAGTTATGTTTCTTTATAGACCCGATGAAAACAACAGAAATGAGATAGAACTATCCATTGCAAAACAAAGAAACGGTCCTACTGGTAATGTTAAACTAAGGTTTGAAAGTGACTACACAAAATTTTATGAAAGTATTGATGAAAAAAATATTAGTTAATTCTCTTGACAGAAAGACGATAATTCGTATTATTAAAGAGGTTAAAATAACCTGAGTGGGCCGTTAGCTCAGGAGGTAGAGCACCGGCCTTTTAAGCCGGGTGTCGCAGGTTCGAATCCTGCACGGCTCACCATGCGCCCTCGTAGTCTAGCGGCTAGGACATCGCCCTTTCAAGGCGGCGACAGGAGTTCAACCCTCCTCGAGGGCACCATGGAGGGCGGATGGCTCAGCGGTAGAGCACTTCCCTCACACGGAAGGGGTCACAGGTTCGAATCCTGTTTCGCCCACCATTCAGGTAAAATATTTTGAAAATTTAACCAATATTGTTATAATCCTTATTAGATGCGGGGTCGTAGTGTAGTGGTTCAACACGCTGGCCTGTCACGCCGGAGACCATGGGTTCAAATCCCATCGATCCCGCCAATAGTAAGCGGGAGTAGCTCAGAGGTAGAGCACTGCCTTGCCAAGGCAGCTGTCGCGGGTTCGAATCCCGTCTTCCGCTCCATTTTTATTTATAGAGAGATAAGCCGGCGTAGCTCAGGGGTAGAGCAGCTGATTCGTAATCAGCTGGTCGTCTGTTCAAATCAGATCGCCGGCTCCAGATGATAAAGCTTGCAAGGAGGCTTAGATGACAAATTTTGGTATTGTAATTGCATTTGGAGCAGCATCAGTTATTCTGGCGATTATTCTTGCTATTTCAATCTTGAAAAAAGATCCTGGTAACGAAAAAATGATCAAAATTTCAAGAGCAATTCAAGATGGTGCACTTGCCTTTCTTAAAGAAGAATATAAAACAATGGCGTTGTGGGCTGGTATCTTTGCAATCGTAATAGGAATAGTCATTTCTCCTATCGTTGCAATTTGCTTTATAATTGGCACAATGTTTTCTATTTCATCTGGTTTTTTTGGAATGCTCATTGCCACTCGTGCAAACAGTAGAACAACCCAGGCTGCAAGAATAAGCATCGGGTCAGCCTTAAATGTTGCATTCTCAGGTGGTTCAGTTATGGGACTTACCGTTGCTGGTCTTGGTGTTTTAGGTTCAATCGGGGTATACCTTATAGTATCAAAGTTTTTCTCACAGCATATTAGCCCTCTTGTAGCAATAACTGGTTATTCAATTGGTGCAAGCTTTGTAGCACTATTTGCCCGCGTAGGCGGTGGAATCTATACAAAAGCTGCCGATGTAGGGGCAGATCTTGTAGGAAAAGTGGAAGCTGGCATACCAGAGGACGATCCAAGAAATCCAGCCGTTATTGCAGATAATGTGGGGGATAATGTCGGGGACATAGCAGGTATGGGAGCAGACCTTTATGAATCATATGTAGGTTCCATAGTAGGTGGAGTTATTCTCGGCACAATAGCTTTCGGTTTAAATGGAGCAAAGTTCGTTTATCTAATGGTAGCTTATGGAGCAGTTTCATCTATCATTGGCATCCTCTTTGTATTTTTATCGTCTCGATTAAATGTCCATCCCCAAAAAGCATTAAACATTGGCACAATTATTGCAAATATTCTAACAGTAGTATTTTCTTTCTACTTATCAAAGGCAGTCTTAAATAGTTTTAAAGGGACATTGCCAATTATTACAGGCATTGTAACAGGCCTTGCTATTGGCTTTATTACACAATACTATACAGCAAGTAAGCCAATCAAAACTATCGCAGGGTCAGCAGCCGAAGGTGGTGCCGCTACAACAATTCTTACGGGCATGGCAGTAGGTATGCAAAGTACTTTCCTACCGATAATTTTTATTGCAGGCGGTGTTGTTATTTCTTATATCAGTACTGGATTATATGGCATTGCACTTGCAGGCATTGGTATGCTATCTACTCTTGGGATAAGTTTAAGTGTAGATGCTTATGGACCTATCGCAGACAATGCTGGTGGAATTGCTGAGATGGCTGGCCTTTCAGATGAAGTAAGAAGTAGAACAGACGTTCTTGACGTGCTCGGTAATACAACTGCTGCAATGGGTAAAGGTTTTGCAATTGGCTCAGCTGCCCTTACAGCACTTGCATTGTTCTCATCTTACATAAGCTCCGTCCATCTTGGCACACTTGATTTACTCTCTCCTTACACAATTGCAGGTGTTCTTATTGGCAGCGCTTTACCATATCTTTTCTCTTCAATGGCAATAATAGCTGTTAGCGGAACGGCAAGCCTGATGGTAGAAGAGGTGCGAAGGCAGTTCAGAGAAATTCCTGGATTAATGCTTGGAAAAGCAGATCCAGATTACAAAAAATGTATTGCAATAAGCACTAAAGGTGCTTTGAGAAATATGGTAAAACCATCTGTTATAACTGTACTATCTCCATTTGTTATCTTTTTTGTATTTGCAAAGTACGGAAAAGAGGCTCTCGGAGGATTACTCGCTGGATCCCTTGTTAGTGGAGTACTCCTTGCAATCTACATGGCAAATGCAGGTGCAAGCTGGGATAATGCAAAAAAATTTATTGAGCAAGGAAATTTTGGAGGAAAGGGGTCTGAAGCCCATAGAGCAAGTATTGTTGGAGACACTGTTGGAGACCCATTAAAAGATACGGCAGGACCTTCAATAAATATTTTAATAAAATTGCTTGCGACAATTTCACTTTTATTTGGTCCTTTTCTTGCAAAGCCTTTTTAAAAATATAGGAGAAAATAGGTGAAAAAAAATTTAAAACAAATAATTATATGGGTTTTAGTAGTTGTTATTGTTGTAGTTGGATATTTCGTTTTTATGGTAGCAAAAAATCTAAGCTTTATAAATCAAGGGGTTAATGAGAAAGTCCCGCTTGATCTATCGCAAAAGATAAACATACTAATACTCGGAACAGACCAGAGGACAAAAGATGAACCTTCAAGATCCGATGTAATGATGCTTATAAATATTGACCCTGAAACAAAGAAAATCAACTTAATGTCAATTCCCCGCGATTCAAGAGTAGATATTCCTGGACATGGCTACGACAAAATAAACTCTGCATTCAATTCAGCCTATTTTAACGATGGAGGAGTCAAGCTCAGCACTAAAACAGTTGAAAGCATATTAGGACTAAAAGAGGGGAAGATTCCATACTATTCTGTAGTTAATTTTACCGGGTTTGAAAAAGTAATAGATGCTCTTGGCGGCGTTACAATAGATGTAAAAGAGAAAATGGTTTATTATTCACAGGCAGGTGATGTGAAAATAAACCTGAAACCTGGAGTTCAACATCTAAATGGAGAAGAGGCACTTGAATATGCAAGATTCAGATATGATGCCTATGGAGATTTTACAGTGGATGAACAGGGTACTATTCACGGAAGAGTTGAAAGACAAGAAGAACTCATAAAAGCCATTATCGACCAGACCAAGGATATACGAACAATTTGGAAATTCCCTACAATTGCAAAGACGATAGGAGATGCAATAGAAACAAACCTTACTCCTTCTCAGATCACAAAATTAATTCTTTTGCTTAAAGATGACACTTCAAAAGATTTGAACATCGTTAATTTTCCAGGTAGACCTGATTATATCGATGAGATATCTTATGTAGTGCCTGATTATACAAAATTGAAACAAATTGGAAGTGAGTATTTCACGGTTGATAAATAAATTTTTATACATTATTTAATCTTTTGTAATTCACGATCCTTTCAGTGAATTATTCTCTAAGGTACAGAAAAAGATATTTGTTGTATTGACGACTATTTTTTCCTCTTAACTTTTTGCAGTTTTCAATTAATATTCACTTCCAAGTTTAACAATAGTCGGGCTTAAATGTAAAAGTTTTGATAAATCAGGTACATTCCAATTTGGTGCCGGGGACCGGAATTGAACCGGTACGGTGTTACCACCGCGGGATTTTAAGTCCCGTGCGTCTGCCTATTCCGCCACCTCGGCATAATAATACTGGAGGCACCGATCGGATTCGAACCGACGAATGAGGGTTTTGCAGACCCTTGCCTTACCACTTGGCCACGGCGCCTCTGGAGCGGAAGACGGGATTCGAACCCGCGACAACTGGCTTGGGAAGCCAGCGCTCTACCCCTGAGCTACTCCCGCTTGCAGTGATATTATACTTAGATTTTCCCTTTAGTCAAATTTAAATCTGTTTTAAAACCTTTGTTTAACGGGTTTATATATTAGTGTGAAAGTAAAAATGGTATTTGTGTATCATACTTTCATTTGTATAACTTATTATGGCTTTTTATTCATTAACAATAGCTACTTTAATAAGAATTAAAGCAGCCTAAATCGCCTGAATAAATTTCTCACAACAATGCCAAACGCTCTTCGAGCGTTTGGCCTGAGAATTGTATAAAAATCGATTTACAATATTTTTACTTCTTTGCTGTCTTTTTCTTTGCTACTGTTTTCTTTGCTACTGTTTTCTTTGTGGTCGTTTTACTCACACTGACAGCTTTTTTAGTTGTTGCTTTTTTAACCTTTTTATCAGCCATTTCTCCTCCTTTAAAATTTAAACCTAATTTAATTATACAGAAAAATGAATTTGTCAATAGATAATTTTAAGATTTTTTATATATTTTTGTAATATCTCTTATTCAAAATTTCCATCTCGATTTCTTTCGGGACAAGATAAGAAATGTATTTATTGGATTTTATTCTTTCTCTTATTAATGTTGATGATATTCTGTAAAGAGGGTGTGAAAGAAAAAATATTTTTTCCTTAAAATCCGGAAAGTACGTTTGTATATATTTTTTGGATATCGTAAAAGAGTCTTCAAACCTTTCCGCTATAATGAAATTTGTCTTTGATATAATTTCTCTATAAGACTTCCATTTATGGAACAAAATAAAAGTATCCTCCCCAAGTATTGTGTATAAATCATCATGAGGATTCATAAATTGATCAAGCGTGTTTATAAAATACGATGGAACATCCCTATTAACTTCAAAGAGGGATTCCTCAAAGCAGGGTTCATCTTTTATCGATAAATTTACTAATTTTGCTCTGTCTTTTTTATCAAGCAGTTCTTCTTTTTGAAAAACAGGATTACCTGTTGGAATGAAAATTATTTTATCAAGTTGAAAAATTTTGAGTGCTTCCTTCGCGACAAATAAGTGACCAATGTGAATGGGATTAAATGCCCCACCGAAAATGCCAAGTTTACCCATTTTCTTTATAAATAAAGCCCTTATTACCTATTATTACTCTATCCCCTTCTTTTATACCAGCTACTTTGAGTTGCTTCTCAAGCTCTATCCTTTCAAAATATCTCCTTAGTTCTTCAAAGCTTCCTGGTTTTTTGAAGTCTGAAAGTTCTGCTCTTCTTTCAATTTCTTTCTGGGAAACCTTAAAAGTATTTGCATCAACTCTCTCTATTTTCAAAACCTTATCCAACAATCTTTCGTCTACTTCAACCACTCGCTCTTCGTAAGGTGTTTCTTCATCAACTTTTTTGTAAACCAATGAAATTTCATAAAGGTTTTGGAGCAATTCTCTTAGTCCTTCTTTTTTTATTGCTGATATAAAGAAAACTGGCTCTCCCATGTTCAAAAAGTATTCTTCAAATTCTTTTGTTCTCTTCCTTTTCCACGTATCTATCTTATTTACAACAATTACTCTTTTCTTATTCATTAATTCTTCGTTATAACTTCTAAGTTCATTGATTAACATTTTATATGTTCTCTTAATGTCTTCCCTTACAGTTCCGTCTATTAAAAATAAAAGGACTTTTGTTCTTTCGATGTGGGAAAGAAATCTATTTCCCATACCTTTTCCTTCACTTGCACCACGGATGAGGCCTGGTAAATCTGCAAGAATAAGTCTTTTGCCGATTCCAAGGTTAGCAATTCCAATTTTTGGAGCAAGAGTAGTAAAAGGATAATCAGCAATTTTTGGCCTTGCATTTGATATTGCAGTTAAAAGAGTAGATTTCCCTGCATTTGGAGCACCAACAATCCCTACATCAGAAAGAATTTTTAGTTTCAGTTCTACTGTTCTTTCTCTGCCGCTTTCCCCTTTTTCTGCATATCTCGGAGCATGTTCCTGAGAAGTTGCAAAGCTTTTATTTCCTCTACCGCCTTTTCCACCTTTTGAAATAACAAAGTCTCCATCGTTCTCTAAATCTTTGATAACTTCTCCAGTTTCTTTATCTAAAATCGTTGTGCCTAACGGAACAAGAATTATAAGGTCCTTCGCATCTTTGCCATGTTTCTGGCGAGAACTTCCATTTTCACCATTTCCAGCAAAGTAGTGCCGTCTATATTTAAAACTATAAAGAGTAGAAACATCTTTCGATGCTTTTATTATGACGTCCCCTCCTCTACCCCCATTACCACCGTCCGGTCCACCTTTAGGAAGAAACTTTTCTCTACGGAAACTTATTATTCCATCTCCCCCTTTTCCACTCCGAACAATAATATAAGACTGATCTATAAAAGATCTTTCAGGCGTAGTGCTAAGCCTCCTCTAAAACATATACTCTTGTAATTTCTCTCTTTTTCTCGAACTTAATTACGCCGTCTCTTAAAGCGAAAAGAGTATAATCATGGCCTATTCCTACGTTCTTTCCAGCCTTGATTCGTTCACCTTTCTGCCTGATTATTATATTACCTGCTTTTACTTTTTCGCCATCAAATAATTTTACTCCAAGATATTTAGGATTACCATCTCTTCCATTAACTTTTGCTCTTTTTCTTGACATACTAACTCACCTCTCCGACAATACGCTCAATTTGAATCATTGTATAAGGTTGCCTGTGACCTGTTTTCTTTCTATTTCTTGTCTTGTGTCTATAAAAGAAAACAGTAATTTTTTTATCCTTTCCTTGCTCTTTTACTACGCCTTCCACATAAGCGTTTTGCACAGTTGGATTTCCTACCAAAAGTTTCTCACCATCTTTTAACATCAAAACGGTGTCAAATTTTACCTTTTCGCCTTTTTCATTTAGTAATTTCTGGACTTTTATTAAGTCACCTTCTTTAACTCTATATTGGTGTCCACCAGTTTTAATTATCGCTTCCATATTGACCTCCTTCCACTATATAAGGCACTGGGAGCCTTCTATAAGTGAATTTAACCTTTTAAGTTTAATGATTTCTGCTTTTTTGTCAATATGTTGTATGAATCGCATACATCTGAGATTTTTTTCAGGTATTTAAATTTTTAACTAAACTATGAATTAAAAAATCTAAGAAATTAATTAAAATGCAAGGAATTATAAGTAAATAGTATTGAAAAAAAAATTAAATCTGTTATAAATTATAAGATAAGGTAATTCTTTACCTTACTAATTCTTTGGAAAGGGGGTGGCTGAAATGCGTACTGAAGGAAAGCATGTAATTATGGATATCTCGGGGTGTAACCTCGACTTGCTAAACAACTTAACCTTCCTTAAGAAGCTTCTCGTAGAAGCCGCAGAAAGAGCTAATGCAACAGTACTAAATGTTGCATTTCACCACTTTACTCCTCAGGGAGTTAGTGGGGTGGCGGTAATTTCCGAATCTCACCTCTCCATTCATACGTGGCCAGAGTATGGTTATGCGGCTTTAGATTTTTATACCTGTGGAGACATCGATCCAAAAGCTGCATGTAAATTTGTCGCAGATTCATTAGAGGCAAGCCATATACAAACAACTGTGGTTTCGAGAGGAGAGAAAATAAAGGGAAAATACCTCCACAGGGTTGAGAGCACAAGCTCAGAAAGAAATGGAAAAGAATTATCTCTACTTCCATGACTTCTTCGAAAAATCCGAAGAACATATTCACGGGATCGAGAAAATTCTCGTCGATTTGAGGACTCCGTATCAACACTTGCAGTTGGTACAGAGTCCTATTTTTGGAAAAATGCTTATCATCGATGGAGATATCCAATCGACATCAAAAGACGAATATATTTACCATGAATCGCTCGTTCATCCTGCAATGCTTCTTTCAGAAAAACCTGAAAACGTAATAATCCTGGGTGGAGGTGAAGGAGCAACTTTAAGAGAGGTACTCAAACACAAAAGCATCGTCAAGGCTTTAATGATAGATATCGATAAAGATGCAATTCAAATTGCCAAAAAGTATCTCCAAGAATGGCACCAGGGTGCTCTTGAAAGCCCAAAGGCAAAAGTCCTTAATCTTAACGCAAGAAAATTTATGGAAACACAAGTATCCACAAGATCGGTTGATGTAATAATCTCGGATTTAACCGAACCTTTTGAAGATGGCCCATCATACAAACTTTTTACGAAAGAATTCTTCGAAATTATTAATGACAGGTTAAAAGATAGAGGTGTATTTGCACTTCAAGCATCAATCCTGAGAATTACCACCTTCAAAATGCATCTTTCCATAAGAAATACTCTTAAAAAAATTTTCCCTGTTGTCAGAAGTTATTATACATATATACCAAGTTTTGATACAACCTGGGGTTTTATTATAGCCTCAAAAAAGTATGATCCTCTAAATTTGTCTGCAAATCAAATCAATAGTCTCATTAGCGAAAGAATAGAAGGACAGCTTAAATTCTACGACGGGGATACACACATACAGATGCTCTCGCTTCCAAAGGACATTAAATTAATATTGTCCGAAGATAGCGAAATAATTACAGATCAGAATCCTGTATTCTTGCCGAGAAAATAGATGATACTTATAAAAAATGGTTTGATACTTACTCTTGAAAACAAACAAATTATTGAGAATGGCGACATAGTCTTAAAAGACTCAACCATTCAATACATAGGCCCTTCAAAAGAATGGAAAGAAGAGTTCGAATATAAAATAGATGCATCAAATCATATTGTTATGCCTGGCTTCGTGAATGCTCACACTCATCTTGCAATGACTCTTATGAGGGGTATTGCAGACGACCTTCCACTTGATAAATGGCTTAATGAGACAATTTTCCCTATCGAAGGCAAACTCACAAAAGAGGATGTTTATTATGGCACTCTTCTTGCACTTATTGAATCTATTAGAACAGGCACAACAACCATAACAGATTTTTATTTTTATGAGGAAGAAGTTTTTAAAGCAATTAAAGAAATAGGATTACGCGCAAACATAGGTTTTTCATATGCTTCAAAGCCTTATATGGATAAACTTATTCTAAATCGAGCTAAAAATTTCTTTAAAAAATATAATAATAGCCGGGATGGAAAAATTTTAATTAGCTTTGCTCCTCATGCACCTTACACCTGCAATTTAAGATTGCTAAAAGACACAGCTTATGTTGCGCAAAAACTTGGAGCCGTGGTACAGATACATCTCCATGAAACAAAAAAAGAAGTAGAAGATTATATAAAAAAATATGGGAAGACTCCAATTAAAAAACTTGAAGAAATTGGGTTTTTTAAAGCAAGGGTAAATGCTGCTCATTGCGTCTGGGTAAATGATAATGACATTAAAATTCTAAAGAAAAACAATGTTGGAGTTACCGTAAACCCGCAGAGCAACTTGAAACTTGCCTCGGGAATTCCAGATATTGCAAAGCTAATCAACAATGGGATAACTGTTTCAATTGGAACGGACGGCGCTGCATCAAACAACAACCTTGCACTCATTGAAGATATGAGGCTTGCATCTCTACTGGCAAAAGGAGTAAGTTTGAACCCATCAGAGCTTAACGCATATGAAACTCTAAAACTTGCAACCGTAAATGGTGCCATAAACCTTGGATTTAACGATGTTGGACTTATAAAGGAAGGTTTCAAGGCAGATTTAATACTCATCGATATGGCCAAAGCAAACCTTATGCCACTAACAGACCCGCATTCCCTTATTGCTTATTCAATGTATCCCGAGGATGTTGATACAGTTATTATTGATGGTAAAGTAATAATGGAAAATAAGAAGATTTTAACGATAGACGAGGGATACGTAAAAGAAAGGTTTAAAGAAAGTTACAAAAGGATTTCGAAGTACTCCAAAACTTAATCCAAATTATTGAACCTGCGAATAAAATAAAAACCTATTCTTAAATAATTCAATTAAAAATAAGTTTTTGAACAATATTAAGATTTCGAGTTTCTTAGTTAAATTACTCAACAAAGGAATAAACCTATCTTCATAAAAAGTATATTTACAATCCGCTTTGAAACTCAGTAAAAATTTTTCAAAAAAAACATTTCTTCCTTTTTTAATATTTGTATCCAGTTATTTCGTCTGAGCTAAATTCTACACCAAGACCAAGTGCAACGCGGTTTACAAAGTTAAAATAGGCGGTGACGAGGTTGATATTAAGTATATCGGCATCCGAAAAATTTTGTTCTTGAAGCTTTTCGATATCTTTATAGCTGATGCTTTTAGGAGCTTTTGTAAGTTTAATAGCATATTCAATCATTGTTCTATCTTTTTCTGGGAGTTCTACGAAATTAAAATTATCAATAAATTTATTTAACTTTTCTCTGTTCTTCCAGTATGCATTCAGCGCTTCTGCATGGTGATTAATACAATATTGGCAACCATTTGTTACTGATACAGTCACTGCAATGAGTTCTCGCTGTTCTCTCGTTAGATCTAAATGCCCATAAACAAGGTTCATATAAAAGTTCAGATGATCTTCCATTGACTGAGGGTTCAAACTGTTGATCTTATAAATGTTCGCGATCTTTCCTCTCTCACCTCCGATCTTTTCATAAACTTCTTTAAGTTTCCCAGTAGCATCTTTTTCATCGATTACTTTAATCCAGGCCATTAATACCTCCTTACCTAAATTGAATCTTTTTAGCCAAATTACTCATATCCCATCAATAATGTGCGTATTTTTTGGTTGAAACAAATATGCAATTCATCAAGCCTTCAATAAGTGTTTGACATTATACTTTAGTATTCAAAAAGGTCCATCCAAAATCTCGCATTTTCTTTGCATACTCTATAATTACAAGCGCCGTACCTTTCTTAATCGAAATTGAAATTTCGTTTTTCAAGGCAACATTACTCAAAGGGAGAGTTGAGCCATAAAAAAGGTCTTTGTTTTGAAGTTCATACTTCAAACCTTCCGTCGAAACTCCATAAACAATTTTATCAATCGGGAAAAGAGATATAATATCGCCAACTCTCACCTGGAAAACTTTTTTCTCAGAATCAAGTAGACGAATCTCCTCATGTTCTTCAATGATTGCACACTCTTTTCCCTGTTTATACAAACTTACAAGAAGAGAAATGTTGAAGAGGAGATGATCTGTCCTTCTCCCGAGCATGCCTGTCATGACAAACTCGTCAAAGCCTTTTTCCATAGCGAAATCAATTGCAAGTTCTGTATCAGATTTGTCCTTTTCAACAGGGAATTTTAAAACCTTTATCTCTAAACTTTCGACATATAATAAATCACTCACAGAATCAAAATCTCCTATTGCAATATCTGGTTTAATCCCTGCTTTTATTAGAACCTCCACCCCTCTATCAACACCTATAATAAAATCAAAATTGTGTGAAAGTTTTAAGTAAAAATCCTTCGAATTTTCTCTTCCACTTCCTGCTATAAGAACTTTTTTCATAAGCCCTGCCTTTTTAAAAATTATAAGGATTAAAAGTTTGAAAGCAAATTATAAGATTAGGTTCAAATAAACCAATAATTAACAATTTCTTCATTATTTTCTCTCTTCATAGAAGAATTTAAAACAACTTTTTTGGATAAGTTTTGCAAAATGTTAAAATATGATAGTTAAATTTTAATAAGAGGAGGAAAAAATGAACGGAATGATAAACGGAAAGTTTTGGAATTACTTTTGGGATTACTCGAACCTTAGAGAAACTCCAGCTGATATAGCAAGCTATGCAACAGGCCTTATGATTATTATTTGCGGATCAATTATTGCTATTTTACTTATTTTAGCAATTTTTACCGCTATTGTGGCCTCAAAAAAGGGAAGAAATGGCTTTGGATGGTTTTTCATTGGTCTTTTCACCGGTATTGTTGGCCTTGCAATCAGTCTTGCAATTCTTCCTAAGAAATACTACATTGATGAAGAGGAAGAATAATGAAAATTTTTATTGATTCTGCAAATATTGATGAAATCAAAGAGGCAATTTCGTGGGGTATTGTCGATGGAGTTACAACAAATCCAAGCCTTATAAAAAAGGCTGTGGAATATTTCAAAAACCAGGGTATAAGTTTTACGATGGAAGAATATATTGAAAAACTCCTAAAAGTTGCTGGAAAGGGACGCTGGGTAAGTCTTGAAGTAATTGGAAACACAGAAGATGATATGCTTGGCGAGGCGGAAACTCTTTTTGCAAAATTCAACAACATCTCAAATAACGTTATTATTAAAATACCTGTAAATCCTGAAATTGAAGAAAACGGAACAAAACATTTCGACGGATTAAAAGTGATAAAAAAGCTAAAAGAAAAAAATATACCTGTTAACTGCACTCTCATTATGTCATCGAATCAAGCACTCCTTGCAGCAAAAGCGGGTGCAAAGTATGTAAGTCCTTTCGCAGGAAGAATTGATGATTTTCTAAGAAAAAAAATCGGAATGACTTTTGAGAAAGAGGATTATTATCCTGAGGAAGGCTTAGTTATTGACGAGAAGGTTTTAAATGACGATGGAATAGTAAGTGGAGTGGATCTCGTCGCAAGCATAAAAGAAATCCTCGACAATTTCAATTTCGATACGGAAATCATTGCAGCAAGTGTAAGAAATGCAAGACAGGTTAGAGAACTTGCAGAAGTTGGTGTACATATTGCCACAATTCCATTTTCTGTAATAAAGGACATGGTCAAACACCCAAAAACATTTGAGGGAATGATAAATTTCATGAAAGATACAATTCCGGAGTATAGAGAAATATTCAAATAATTATAGAAAGGAGAAGATATGGAAAAGGAATTAAAGTATTGGGAGAAACTCGGCGATGCCATTGATCAACTAATTGATCTAATGCTAAATTACAGGCAAAGCGGGCATCCAGGCGGATCAAGATCAAAAATGCACATGCTTCTTACACTTATGCTTTCAGGAGTTATGAGATACGATTTGAGATTCCCAGAGAAAAGATTTGGTGATCGATTTATCCTTTCTGCTGGTCATACGATTCCACTCGTGTACTCAACACTTGCAGTACTTAACGGAATAGTTGACAAAAAATATAAAGAAACAGGAGACGAAAGATTCAGACTAAGAAGAGAATTTGCACTACTTCCAGAAGATCTTTTAGGTTTTAGAAGGAACAAAGGACTTTCAGGACATGCTGAATTTACTGGAAAAACCTTGTTTTTGAAGTTTAATACGGGACCATCAGGGCATGGAGTAACTGCATCAGTTGGAGAAGCAATTGCTCTTAAAAGAGCAGTGGCTAACGGGGTAAAAGTAATCGCAATTGAAGGAGACGCAGGGCTTACCCCGGGTGGTGCACACGAAACATTCAACTCTGCCTGGGAACTCGGGCTTGATAATCTTTTTTTCCTCATTGATTGGAATAATTTTGGAATTGACGACCATCCGCTAACAAGCACTATTTATGGTGGACCAAATGAATGGTTTTCCTCTCATGGATGGAGAGTGATAGGAACCGAAAGAGGAAGCGACTTTAAAGAAGTCTACGAGACAGTTTCGGAGCTATTTAACCAGACAAAAATTCAAAAAAATATCCCTAATGTAGCATGGTTTAAAACAAGAAAAGGAAGAGGCTATTTGAAATATGACAATGCCTCACATGGCTCACCGCATAAGATGAATTCAGAGTTATTCTGGGAAACAAAGAAAGAGTTCCAGAATAAATATGGAGTAAAATTTGCAGGCTTTGGAGAAGGGGCTCCAGAAGAAGAATCTGAGATTTATAAACAATTTAAGGCAAATATTGACATTGTTATGGGCGTAATACTCACTGATCTGGAGCTTGTTGAATATGTTGCAAATCGTCTTATAGAAATTGCCGAATCTGTACCGGAAGAAATCGAAGGATTTAAATTAAGCGATGCAAATCCTGTAAACGACCCTGTAATAAGTGATTTTAAAAACTACCCACCAGGACTTTATGCAAAACCAGGAACTCATGCTGCAAATAGAGAGGCTTTCAGCAAGTGGGGAGCATGGGTGAATGCTTATACAGCGAAAAAATACAACAGGCCTTTGTTTATTGCTATGTCAGCAGACCTTGCTGATTCAACACAAATTTCAGGATTTGCCAAACCTTTTGAAGATTTCAAGGGCTATGGGTGGTACAATAGAGAAACAAACCCTGACGGCGTGCTACTTCCACAGGAGATTACAGAATTTGTAAATTCAGGAATTTCTGTTGGTACAGCAACAGTAAACTTTGCAAAAGACCCATTCAAAGAATTCAATGGATTTTTTACAACATGCTCCACATATGGCTCATTTGCTTATCTAAAATACGGAATGATGAGACTTTTCTCTCAGCTTTCTCAGGACTGCGAGCTAAAAGTTGGCAAAGTTATCTGGGTAATGGGACACTCAGGACCTGAAACCGCGGACGATTCAAGGACGCATTTCGGTATTTTCTCTCCTGGAGTTAGAGATTTGTTTCCTACAGGGCAATTAATTGATCTTATACCATGGGAATATAATGAGGTGCCAGTCCTGCTCGGCAAGGCATTACAGCTCAATACACCAATTATTGCACTCGTGCTTACAAGGCCTGCAATTAATATTCCTGACAGAGTCTCTATGGGATTGGGTTCTTATCTTGAGGCATCCCGCGGAGCTTATATTCTAAAAGATTTTGAGAAAGATCTGCCACAAATGGGCACAGTAATTGTTCAAGGTACAAGTTCTACCCTGAGCGTAGTTAAAGTTGTCGAAGAATTAAGAAACGCTAAGCTTAATGTGAGAATTGTCTCGGCACCAAGCTATGAATTATACAGAAGAGAGGGAGAAGAATACAAAAACAAAGTACTCCCATGGAAGCTTTTCCACGATACGATGATAATAACAAATGAATCTATTAAACTGATGAACAATTGGATTGCAAACCCTATTGTAAGGGAATATTCGCTTTCCTCCGACTGGGACAATAGGTGGAGGACTGGAGGGACCCTGGATGAGGTCATTGAAGAGGCTCATCTTGATCCAAAACACGTGCTCGAGAGCATTGAAAAATTTGTAAGAGATAGAGAAAAGAGACTCTCCCGAATAAAGGAGATTGTTGGATAATAAATAACCAAACATATTTTATAGAGGGAGCAGAAGCTCCCTCTATTTTTAAAACAATTAGAGAGCAGTGCCTGGCACTAAATTCTAATTTTTTAAACTTTAAAAACCGAAGTAAATATATATAATAGGTTCAGGAAAAGGAGATTGAAAATGTTTACTAAAGATTATTTTATAAACCTAGGACTTTTTGTTTTACCAGCAGTAATTATTATTTTGACATTGCACGAATTCGGACATGCTTATGCAGCTTATAAAATGGGCGATGAAACAGCAAAAAGAGAAGGAAGACTTTCCCTTAATCCATTGCGCCATATTGATCCATTTGGTATGATTGCCCTCATTTTATTCAGGTTTGGATGGGGAAAAGCAGTACCCGTAGATTTCTTTGCATTAAGAAACCTCAGGAAGGGCATGGTAGTTGTTTCTTTAGCGGGTCCTGGAATTAACTTTCTCACTGCATTAGCTCTTTCCCCGTTGTACAAACTGATGTACAACTCTTCAGTAATGCAGGCGGGATTTTCTTATTTTATAGTACTCGTTGAATACATAATAATATACAGTGTTTACCTTGGCATATTCAACCTCATTCCGATACCTCCTCTTGACGGTTCTAAAGTTCTCTTTGCAATAAGCAAAAGACCTCAGAGATTCCTTTTTGATGAATCAATGAACTGGTATGGGATTATTTTTCTCATTATTTTAATATCGATCCCATTTTTTAACTTTGGAAACTTGTTTCTATCAATTATTAATCCTATCTTGAAATTCTTACTTTAAGGAGGAATCATGAAAAGAGTTGTTAGCGGAATTAGAGCAACAGGCCAACTTCATATAGGACATCTTGTTGGAGCTCTTCAAAACTACCTTAAACTACAAGAAGAGTATCAATCTTTCTTCTTTATCGCGGACTTGCATGCTCTCACGACAAATTACGAACACACAGAAATGCTAAAAGGAAACAGGGTTGAAGTAATGCTTGATATGCTTTCAGTAGGGCTTGACCCACAAAAATGCACCCTATTTGTGCAATCTGAAGTTCCAGAACACACCTATCTGCACCTTCTTCTATCAATGATCGTGCCGATTCCATGGGTTGAAAGAAACCCAACAGTAAAAGAAATGATAAGAGATTTAAATTTAAAAGAAAACGCCTCATATGGCTTGCTTGGCTATCCAATTCTTATGACAACTGACATTATTATCTACAAAGCACATTATGTACCAGTAGGAAAGGATCAACTACCTCACCTTGAAATATCAAGAGAAATTGTTCGAAGATTTAACGGTCTTTATGGGGAACTTTTTGTAGAGCCTCAAGCGATGCTAACGGAATTTCCATATTTACCAGGGGTAGACGGAAGAAAAATGTCAAAAAGTCTTGACAACGACATAAAGATTGCAGATTCACAAGAACAGACCACAAAGAAAATAATGTCCGCTGTGACAGATCCCCAAAAAGTAAGACTTCATGACATTGGGCATCCTGACATTTGCACGGTTTTCACATATCAAAAGGTTTTTAACAAAGAAGAATCTGAAGAAATCAAAAAAGACTGCAAAAGTGGTGCACTTGGATGCGTCGCTTGCAAAAAAAGGCTTGCAGCAAAACTAAACTACTCCTTAAAAGACATAAGAGCAAAAAGAATGGAGTTAAATAATAATATCCACGGTGTTGAAGAAACTTTTACAGAAGGTAGCAAAAAAGCGAGAAGCATTGCAACAAAAACACTTGAAGAAGCAATGAGTTTAATGAAAATCGATGGAAAATCTAGTTGAGATAATTATTTCAAATGGAGAAAAAGACAGAAAAAATCTTCTTGCCGTTAATCTGCTGAGTATTATAAAGCAGGAAACAGAGGACCTCAAAAATAAAACTAACGTTGAAGTTGCGGAAAAGATTCTTGAATTAAGCATTCTCATAAAATTAAAATCAGAACTTCTTCTGTATATCTTTTCATTAGAGAAAATTCAAAAACGAGTAAGAGAGCTTAGCGATGACGAAGAAATAACAAAGATACTGTCAATAATAGAAAAAGGCGTTTCGTCTAAGGTTTATGAACACAAAGGATACAAAGAAGTAGAAGAAGACGACGAAATACCCGTATTGAAATTATCAAAAATAGTCAAGGAAATCCTGGAAAGAGAACAATATCTTGAAGAAAGGCAGATTAAAAAGAACGACTTTTCAATAAAAGAAGCTATCGAAAATGTTAAGAAAATTTTGAACAAAAAAAAGCGTATCATATTTCAAGAAATATTTCTATCAAGTAATTCAAGAATAGAGGTAGTAATCACTTTTCTTGCAATTCTGATACTTGCCAAGAATAAATTTGCAAAAATTGTTCAGAAAAAAACATTCAAGGAAATTTATATTGAACTAAATGAAGAAAGAAGATTACTTAGCAGCAATTGAATCAATATTATTTGTCTCACAAAAACCACTTAAATTGGAAGAAATATGTAGATGTTTAAATATGGATTCCAATACTGTTCAAGAGCTTCTAAATGCTCTTGAAGAAAACCTTAAAGATTCCGGAATAAATATCGCAATTAACAAAAAAGGGTTTACTATAATCCCCACCGAAAAATACAGAAGATATTTTTCAAAATTTTTAAAGAAAAGGAAAGCTGCCTTATCCCGGGAGGTGCTTGAGGTTGTAGCTATTCTACTTAAAGAAAGAGCACCGAAAGAAAGGATAGACAGGTTGAGAGGAGTAAACAACACAAGAAGTTTGAATATACTGATCAGAAAAGGTTATGTCAAAAAAGAAATTATCGAAGGAAAAATTTTTTACTCTCTTACAGATACCTTGTTTAAATCTTTAAAACCCGAAACAAAAAGCATTCTACAAGACAGTGGACTTTTCAAAGAAAAAGAATAATTAGTTATGCACACTATCCACAATTCACTGTGGATAAGTTTAAAACTCATTTCTCAAGACTATGCATTATTTTCAAATTAAAGAAATCACAAGTATTGATGATTTCTATATTAACACCCTTTATCCACAGCAATTTGATATCTTGTTAACAAAATTATTTTTATGTATACAATGACCGTTATTTCAAAGAAATTTTAATTTAGAACTTGTCCTGCCCTGAAAAACCTTTAGTCCTGAATTTATTTCAGGATTGATTCAGGGTATTTCAGGATTTTCTCCTTTTAGTATTTTAAGAAGTAGAAGCCCTCAGTTGAAAGTGAGGGCTTGGGCGCAAATACAAGATTGTTACTTACTTATTCAAGCTCGAATGTTACATATACGTTTACAGAAATTTCATTTAAACCCGTGCTAACTGGTGGGGCGTACCCTTCTCCTCCTCCCATTCCATACGCTGCTCTGCTTTGCAACATCGATGAATTTTGTGCAAGTGGGACGTAATCGTAAGAAATCACCTTGAAGTCGCCGAGTGTTTTGTTCGCACCTTTTGCTATGGCTTCGGCCTTTTTCTTTGCATCATCAATTGCTTGTGCCATAAGGGTAATTTTTATATCTTCTTCGTTGCTAACTTTGAGAATAAAATTGTAGAAGTTGTTTGCGCCGTTCGTTGCCCCGGCAAGTATCACCTGGGAAACCTTTTCAGGAGTTGTTTTGACTGTAACATCATTTGCAGCAGTGTAACCTGTTTGTACTGCTGGTTGTTTATTATAGTCATATCGAGGGTTTACCCAAAAATTGGAAGTTTGGATATCCTCATCTTTTACACCAAGCTTCTTTATTGCGTCGATTACCTTGACCACCGAGGCACTGTTCTTATCAAGTGCAGATTGAACAGTAACTTCTGTCGTGCTAACGCCCAATGTGACGTATGCAGTATCAGGTTTGACGTCTACCTTTGCAACGCCTGTTACGTTGACCACTTCACCTTTGAAAACTTTCGGCACCCTGCCAAATACACCATAAAGTGAAACTGCTGAAACCAAAATACTTACTACCAACAATCCAACGATTAAATTTTCTTTTTTCATTTATTCCTCCCTGCTTAATAATTTTTCTTTACCATTTACTAATTCTTAATTTTTTACAACTCTTATGAAAAGCGATTGATTCACCAAAGGCTCGCAATAACTAGTAGGGGCCGAACCATTACGATAAACTTCTTTTTTTTCTCATTGCACACTCTGTTCCTTATATAAGCAGAGAGCAACGACCGAAGCAATCTCTCTCCTTTGTCATCGTGAGGGCACACTACTTTTATGCCCGTGACGATCTCCTCCTTTGTCTTGCCCAAAAAAACTGAGATCCTCACGGCCTCATAAAATACATTCAGCCTCAGGGTGACAAATTGAAGAGGAGGATTTCGAGGGGGATCTTTTCCCCCTCGAAATGTATTATTTAGGATAAACTATCGTGACAGTTTTGGTTGTGCTGTCCCACTCAACAGAAGAGTTAAGAGCTTCTGCGATAAACCTGATAGGAACCATTGTATAACCTTTATCAATGATAGGAGCAGTATCAAGTATATATTTCTTATCACCTACGGAAGCATAAGAAGTACCAATCTGCAAAATAATTTCTTTATCCTGAAGTTTAATAATTACAAGCTTGAATACAGAGTTCCATTGAACGTCTGCTCCAAAAGCTTCCGCAATAAATCTAAGCGGTACAAGAGTCCTGTCTTTGACTATCTTAGGCGATGCATCAAGCTTAACTGTTTTATCATTCACAAGAGCAACACTATTACCGACCTGAAGAACAATTTTTGTCTTAGGAATGAAGTTTACAGGTATCCCGGCAGTAGTTTGATTTCCTGCAAGGTCCACAGCAATGACTTGAATTGAATTCAAACCAGGAGTTGCAAGCTGCAGTGAGTAAGAAAAAGAGTAGTCTGCTGGGTTTACGGCAACTTCTGTTCCGTTGATTGTAACCTTTGCATCCTTTTCTGTCTTGCCTTTTACAGTCACAAATTGGGCATGAATCTCTTCAAATGCCTTTGGCTCAGAAACATTAAGTATAGGTGGTGTTGTATCAAGAGAAAGACTCAGTAAAAATTGAGCGGTATTTCCTGCACTATCTCTTGCAACGATGGTAAAAGTTTGAAGTCCCGAAATTATCGCATCATAAGAGAAGGCTCCGTTTGCACCAACGCTAACCGAGTTATTATTAATTGTTAATGTTGCACCTGCTTCCGTTGTCCCTGTGATTGTGAAGTTCTTTGTATTGAGGATTGCATTCTGCTGAGGGTAAGTAACAGTAATTGCTGGTGGAGCTGTATCAACCTTGAACTGTTTACTCTGGGTAACTTCTTTGTTCTGGAATCTGTCCTGTGCATAGAAATAAAGGGTATG
>MNXV01000005.1:10073-10659 GCA_001871575.1 Caldisericum sp. CG2_30_36_11 | reverse complement strand
TTTTTCATTCTGAACCTCGTGAGATATTGTGATAAAGTTGATACCTAAAATTAGTTTTTGTAATTATCAAGCATATGTTTCTGTTTCGCTATTCTTGTAAGAGATTTTACCCTTGTGTATAGTAAGAGTTTTTTCATTGATGTGCAGGTAGGAAATGAGATTTTTGTTAATTGTGTATATAATTTAAATTAAGAGGTGATATAAGTGAAAATTGCGCCAAAGGAATTGATCTGGAAGGACTTCAGAAAACTGCAGAAGAATGAGGAGCTTCTCACTGACCCTGCAGTTGAAGATCTTCTCTTTATGCAGACAATTGAGGGGCATTCCCACAATGGGGATGGCGCCTTCAACGGGCAGAAGTTTGTTGATACTACAATTAACGATATTGTTGAGGTTCTTGGGAGGGACACATTCATCGTGCGTTCCAAGCGCCAGATGCTTATTGATGAAATATATGAATTTGTAGAAAGGGTGATTGACGGGGAAAACCTTAATCACATCGTTAATAGAAATGGTGAACCGCTTATGAGGTGTTCTATCTTCTTTGATTGGGAAGTGGACGGGAAAGATATCCTCAGAGGGCTAT
>MNXV01000005.1:491-10020 GCA_001871575.1 Caldisericum sp. CG2_30_36_11 | reverse complement strand
TATCATGCAAACCTTGGCGGCGGAAAACCATATCCTGTTGACCTGAGAGTAATGGAGAGGATGGGGCTTAATGGCGAGATGCTTGCACATGGAGACCATGAAGATAAGCTTGACGAGTATCGAAAGGAAGAGCTTATCCTTGAGCCTTACAATGTCGATTTCCTGAGGCATTCAGATATAAGATTCCAGTATATAAGGCACAAAAAGGGGCTTGGTGTTTCAGATGATGCGGCTGTTGTAGTTGGTGCACTCCTCTATAACATGAGCGTGGGGCTTGGTGTGTATCTGGCAGATGCAATTGATACACTTGATAAGTTCTCTTTGAAATTCTATGAGCAGGACGATGCACTTGCAACAATGATAGAAAGGTCATTCAAAGATTTTAATCTAACTGAAGACGATGCTTTAAAATTTATCTACCTTGTTTCAATTCCAGAGGACATGGAAGATAAAATACCAGATTCATCGCAGAGATATTTCCTTGAAATCGACAAAGATGCAGGTATAACAACCCTTGAATCTCATTACAACTTTGTTAATGGCCATCCCTATCCAAAGTTTAAGATTTCCTATGAAAGGGTATTGAATGAGGATTTCTATCAGTATATAAAAAAGAGGATAAGTGAAGCTTAGTGTCATTTAATGATATAAAAGGGCAGGAAATTGCTATTCGTTATTTAAAAAAAGTTCTCGAGAAGGATTCTTTGCCCCCGACCTTTATATTTTCCGGAATGAGGGGAACCGGTAGGTTACTTACTGCAAAAACTTTTGCAAAAGCGCTTAACTGCCTTGAGGAAGAGTTTGACAGTTGCGACAAATGCAAAAACTGTGTTGCAATAGATCAAAATGTTCATCCAAATGTGAATGTTATTGGAATAAAAGAGGGTTCGCTTGGTATAAACGATATACGCTCAATTTCAGATTTTTCTTTTATCCCCATAAACGGCAAATACAAGGTAAACATAATTGATAATGCAGATACAGGTACTCAGGAAGCTTTTAACAGTATGTTGAAATACTTTGAAGAGCCTCCCGACAGAACTGTAAATATCCTGATTGCGGAAAATGCAGGCATGATACCTGATACCGTTCGCTCAAGAGCCGTGGAACTTAAATTTAAACCTTTAAGTATTGGTATAGTCAAGGAAATCCTTGTATCAAGAGGTATCGATGGAGATACTGCTGAACTGCTTTCGCATATTTCGAAAGGTAGCCTTGAAAGAGCACAATTTTACCTTAAAGAAAAGGTGCTTCACGATAGGAAGTATTTCATTCAAGGATTCCTGGAATTTTTGAAGGACGAAAGGCCAGTTGCATTGGTTATTGCTCAATGGAAGTCTTTTTACAGGGACAGCTTTGAAAGGGGAAGTGTTGATTTTTTGCTTGAAAGTATCTCGGACATTATCCAGGATATTCTCCTCGTAAACTGCACAAAAGATACCGAACACATCGTAAATATAGATTTTCTTGGCTATTTTGCTGATAGATTTTTTACGTTTCCGAGGGAGAAACTTGAAAGAATTTTTGATATTTTAAACGTTGGGAAGAAATCACTTTTGACAAATACCAACCCAATGTATATAATGTTCAATGTAGTTTTTAAGATTAGAGAGGTGGTTAAGTGAATTTAACTGAAGATAAAGTTACGCTTGTTTCTATTTTCTACAGGAAAGATATGAAACAGTATTTTGTTGCTAAGCCTGACTTTCCCTTGAAACCTTTTGACAGAGTAATGGTTGATTTTAACGGCGAATTAAAGCTGGCAAAAATTATAAATCCAATTGTAAAAATGGATGTCAAGGGATGGGATACCTTAAGAGCGGAAGGGCACGGTGGTAAAATTTTAAGAATTGCAAATGATAAGGACTTTGCAAATGTAAATAAACTCGAAGAGAAAGAGAATGAAGCGTTTAAAATTTGCAAAGAAAAAATAAACAAGCTTCAACTGCCAATGCATCTTATAGAAACAATTTGGGTTGAAAGCGAAAAAAAATATACATTCTATTTTACAGCAGATGCAAGGGTTGATTTCAGGGACCTGGTAAAAGAGCTTGTGTCAACATTTCAATCAAAAATTCAGCTGTGGCAGGTCGGTGCAAGGGATGCAATGAAGTTTTTTGGCGGATTTGGCCCATGTGGATACCCTCTTTGTTGTAACGGCTCTCTTAGAGATATCGAAACTGTTGAGCTTTGTTTTGCAAGAATGCAAAACCTCTCATTGAATGCCTCTAAGATAACAGGTGCTTGCGGAAAACTTATGTGTTGCTTGAGATACGAACTTAATCAAGATAGAGAGGAAGAAATTGAGGAAAATTATTAGAATAGGTATCATAGGCCAATCTGAAAGGCCCTGGGAGCCTCTTCCTCAAAAGCTAAAAGAAATTTCCTATAAGATGGGGTATCTTGTAGCCGTGGAAGGGTGGCTGCTGATTTGTGGAGGAAGGGACGGCGTGATGGAACACGCAAGTAAGGGAGCAAAAGAAGCGGGTGGCGTTACTGTAGGAATATTGCCTTCCCAAAGCACCGATGATGCAAATGAATATGTTGATGTGCCAATAACTACAGGGCTTGGTATGGGAATGCGCTCTGAACTGATGATCCAAACGGTTGACGCAATTGTTATGATTGGCGGGAAAAACGGCACCTTAAAGGAACTCTCCGCTGCGTATATGAATTGCAAACCTATAGTAATCATCAGGGGCACGGGCGAATTTGCAGACTCCATCCAAAACATCCTCTATGAAGGCAAGTACCTTGATACACGCAAAAATGTTGAAATCCACTTTGCTGATTCTCCAGAAGAGGCAATACCCATATTAAAATCTTCTTTAAACATTCATTAGCATGCTTCCAGAAATTCTTACCCTGAAAAGTTTCTTGAGTTATAGAGAGAAACAGGTTCTTGACTTTACGAAGTTTCACGTGGCGCTTATCTCAGGCGAAAACGGCAACGGCAAATCGTCTATTCTTGATGCAGTGACCTTTGCCCTTTTTAGCATGGCAAGAGGAGTCGAAGGGAATAAAAAGGGGTTAGGCGATCTTGTGTCAAACGGAGATTCATTTCTCAGCATCTCATTGCAATTTGTGCAGGATGGCAGCCGTTTCAGGATTATGAGGACTTATGACAAAATAAAAAGAAGCTCAAACATACTTTTGCAACTTGAGAAAGATGGAGATTTTGTAAATATATCCGAAAGCACGATAAGAGAAACTAACAAAAAAATAGAAGACATTATTCATATGAACTACGAAACTTTTATTACCTCATCTTTTGTCATGCAGGGGCGTTCGGACTATTTCACTGCCAAAAATCCTACTGAGAGGATTGAAATACTCAGAGAGATGCTCAACCTGAATATCTATGAAAAGGCACGCGAGAGAGTAAAGGAAAAATTAAGAGAAGCCGAGTTTGAAATAAAAGAACTTTCAAAGAGAGTGTTAGACGGCAAAGAAGAGATTAAAAAAATGCCAGAAATTGAGGTTTTGCTTAAAGAAAAAGAAGAAAAAATTAAAGAAATTCGTTTGAAGATAGATAAGTTTAACAAAGAGATCGAATCTATAAGGAAAAACCTGAGAGATCGAGACAAATTACAGAATGACAGGAAACATATCGAAGAGGAAATCCGAAAATGTGAAGATGATTTTAAGCAAAAACTTAAATTTGAAGCAGGTTTCAGGGAAACTCTTGAGCGAATTAATGAAATTCTATCTAGAGAGAAAGAAATAAGAGAATCTTACGTAGAGCTTGCTACAGTTAAAAAATCATATGAAGAAATGCTTGAAAAGAGTGCTAAGTTTCAACAGCTCGTTAATGAGAAGAACAAGATTATTTCAAGCGTAGAAAAAACCATTTCGGTAAAAAAAGAAAGAGTTAATTCACTGAAGAAGTCTTTAAAAGAATTTGAAGCGAGCATTAAAGACGTGACATCAAAGATCAAAAATGAAGAAATACTTGAAAAAGTGTGTTTAGAGAACCTTGAAAAGCTCACGGAGGAAAATAAAAGGCTTGCTGAAAACCTTGACGAAGTAAATATAAAAAGTGAAGAAATTCTAAAACAGATTAAAGAAAAAGAGAAACTTGAATTAAGATTGAATGAAATCAAGCGCACAAAAGATGAAAGAATAAAAAGTATAAATCGAGAGATCCAAGAAAAAGAAGAAAGTCTCAAAGCAATAAAAAAGAAGATCGATGACATAAATTATAAAGCACTCGAGCCCCTCCTGAGGGAAAAAGAAGATAATTACAATACCCTGAAGAGCTTGCTTGAAATATATGAAGGACAGTCAAAGAAACTTACCGATAAAGGAAATTTTCTCGATATTGATATAAAAAATCTCGAACAGGCAATCAATGAATTGAACGAGAAACTCGACCTGATAAGCCAGGAGAGTGAAGATAAATGCCCATTATGTGGTTCACCTTTATCTTGGGAGCACAGAGAGGAGATAAAAAATAATTATAAAGCCGAGCTTGAAAAAAATTGTGGGAAAGTTACCTTAAAGAAGGAAATTCTCAGCAAGGTTAAAGAAGAAATTGCATCATTAAAAGTTATAAAAAGAGAAGAAGTTGAATTTGCATTTAAGAAGTTAGAAGAAACACATTCTGAGATTTCAAAGAGAAAGTCCATTATAAATGAATTCGAAAGCCAGAAGGCAACGCTTGAAGGCGAATTGTTGAAATTTAAAGATATGATTGAAAAAGGAGTCCTCTTTGAAGGAGAACTTGATGAGTTTAAAAATGTTACTGCTAATTTAGAAAAGCTCATTGATGTTGAGGATAAGCTTGAAAAAATAACCACGGAAACCGATAAATTGAAAAAAGAAATTGAGATCTTCAACAAAAAAATAAACGAACAAAATTTAAACATCTCTATACATAGAACAAATGTCATTAATCTCAATAAAAGCCTTACAGATTATCGGCAGAAAAAGGAAGATATTCACAAAGAGATATCTGATACAGAATCTTTATTGTCGGGAGAGGAATTTATGAAAGACGACTACCTTAAGATATCAGCATTAGAAAAGGCAATTTCTGATGTGCAATTTAATGCCGAATTACTCGAAAAATTGAAAGTTAGAAAAAGTGTGCTGTCAAAATATGAAAACGAGTTCATTGAACTAAACGGAGCTTCTATTAAAAGGGAAGATGTCCTTAAGAATCTTGCTCGCCTTGCGGAGGAAAAAGTTGAATTGCAGAAACTTAAATTTGATAGAAGCGAAAAGTTGTTAAGTATAGATCATGAACTTGAAAAATTTAAAGGTATAGATGACAACCTTGATAACATTAAGAAAGATTTAGAGACGACTAATAAATGTCTGGAGACTCTTCTTGACGAAAAAGTCAGGCTTGAAGAACAGTACAAAAAATTGATAGAGCTCAAAGAGACAGTTTCTGAAAGCGAGAAAAAGATAAAGGAATGTAAAGGAGAAAAGGGTGTTTTGAATGTCTGCGATGATATGTTTGGAAAGGAAGGGATCCCGGTTGCCGTGATAAGAAGCGTGCTTCCAGAGATAGAAATGCTTTCGAACGATTTGCTTCTTCGAATGACGAATGGAAATATGCAGATTAAGTTCACAACCCTTAAAAGTGGTAAAAGTGGCGATAAGAATACTTTTGATATCGAAGTTTATGATAGAGGGCAGAGACGAAGGTATGAACTTTTTAGCGGTGGAGAACAATTCAGGATTAACCTTGCCATAAGAATTGGCATATCTTTGTTTCTTTCGTCTCTTTCGGGAGCTACTCTTGAGATGCTTGTTATAGATGAGGGGCTTGGCTCTCAGGACGAAAGCGGAAAAGAGAGAATTATTAAAGAAATCAGTGCCATAAAAGACAGGTTCAAAAAAATTCTTGTAGTAACCCATATTGGTGATATAAAAGAAAGCTTCGAATATGAAATTCATGTTGTAAAGGACTCTCATACCTCAAGACTTTATGTAGTATAAACTCCCTCTGTCACTCAGAGTCTGCCTCTTTTATAGGTGTGGAGTCCCCTTCCCCCTTTTGTCATCTCGCACTCTTTTCCTTGCCTTTGGCAAGCGCGATAGCGAGAGACCTCGATCTCTTTCTTTTGTTTAAAAAACTTTTATCCATTTGTAGTGTAAATTTTTATTTTTTTAAAAATATATTAAAATTTCATCATATTGCTTTGACGAAAATAAATAAAGAGGAGGATTTATAGGATTTAATAATGCGAAAAGTTTTGTCTCTTTTGATTATTCTTTTAATGATCACGATTCTTCTTATTCCTGTAAATCACCAAACTAAAGCAGCTACATTTGCTGTGGTTTATTATCCAAAATACTTACCAGCTGATTGCACAACAGGGACAACAACTCCAGGTAACGGGACACCGTTTGCAGTTTATTTTCAACTAAAAGGCTTCATTCCCAATACCCTGTATGCTTTAAAAAGTGTAATTGGACCTTACCCATCTGATATGACCTATGCTATTTCCTGGAAAAACGAAACCACAAACAGCTGGGCAGATTACTATACTGCTTATACCAGTCTTCTTAAGATTACAACAGACTCAAGCGGTGATTGGTCTGGCTGGCTTGTTGCGAAACTCAAGAGTACGGCACTACCGTCCGGAACTCTTCTTTACAGAGTTAGAATGAGAGTTTCCCCCTTTACAGATAACTATTATGTAGAGACTTTAGCGGTGGGGGTAACCTCGCTTAATATGACCACTCAAGGAGGTTGGATTGAAGGACACGCTTATGTAAACGGAAGCCCTGCAGCAAATAAGGTAATTATTGTAAAAGATGGATCAAACAATATAGTTGGAACATATTTAACTGAAGATAATTCAGTTAATGAAGGCTACAATCCTTTAGATGTGGGCTATTTTAAAGTAGCAACTCCTGCAGGTTCTGATTATTTAATAGAAATGCTGGATTCATCAGATAGCACCATATTGGCAAGCATAAATAACATTTCAGTTACTGCCGGTGCTGTGACCTCTGGCATAAATATTTATGCAACAGTAAACAATTCTCCTGCACTCGATTGGACAGGCGAAACAAATTATATATCTGATGGCCTGAACCCTGAGGTAGGAAACAATTTGACTGATTTTATGTACAGAATTAAATATACAGATGCTGATAATGATGCTCCTCAATCAGGCTATCCTAGGGCTCACATTCTAAAAGATAGCTCAGAAATTTCAGGAAGTCCTTTTTCTATGATTGAAGCAGACCCAGCAGATATAACTTTTTCCAATGGTAAAATTTATAATTACTCTACAATTTTATCTTCTGGAGATTATACATACTTCTTTGAAGCAAAAGATGCAAATAGTGCAGATGCAACCGGTGTTTCTTTATCCTCAAATATCGGCCCATCGGTTTTACCTATTATAAATGCATTATCAAATACAGGTGGAACAATTACCCCATCTGGGGATATAGCGGTAAACTATGGTGCAGACCAAGCGTTTACTATTACACCTGAAATTGGCTACCACATTGCAGATGTAAAAGTTGATGGAGTTTCAGTTGGTGCAGTGTCAACTTATATCTTCCATAATGTAACTACCGACCATACGATTGAGGCAACATTTGCAATCAACACATATACTCTTGATGTTACAGTTGTAGGCAATGGTTCTGTAACAAAGGATCCAGATCAACAAACCTACGATCATGGAACAACCGTTACCCTCACTGCAACCCCAGATACAGGCTATCACTTTGTAAGCTGGAGCGGTGATGTTCCATCAGGTCATGAGACAGATAATCCTCTTACAATCACAATGGATTCCGACAAATCAATCACTGCAACATTTGTAATTAATACTTATATTATCACAGCTTCAGCAGATGAACATGGTTCAGTAACACCTGTAAACCAGGTTGTAAACTATGGGGACCCTGTCTCTGTCACAATTATCCCTGACTCAGGATACTGTCTTGCATCACTTATAGATAACTGTACTGATGTAACAAGCTTAGTTTCTGGTAATACTTATATAATACCTTCAGTAAAAGAGAACCATACAATCATGGCAACATTTGTAATTAATACTTATACAGTTACTATAACTGCAGGTTATGGTGGTTCGATTACGCCTTACGGGGCAGTCATAGTTTGCTATGATGGGACACAGGCCTTTGTTATTACACCAAACCAAGGCTACCATATCAGAGAAGTCCTTATCGATGGCATGTCAATTGGTGCGGTATCTTCATATACCTTCACCAATGTTACAACAAATCATACAATCGAAGCATTCTTTGAAATAAATACTTACACTATCACTACTACAGTAGGCTCAGGTGGAAGCATTTCACCATCAGGAATTGTTATAGTTAACTATGGTGATTCAAAGACATTTACTATAAACTCAGATCCAAAGTTTGTGATCTTTATGGTTCTTGTTGATGGCCATTCAATTAATTTCACAAACCCTAAAAGGACCACATATACATTCTCCAACATCTCTTCCAACCATACAATCTCAGCCGAATTTATGAAAATCCCCGATATCACTCCACCATCCTTAACTCTTCCCAAAGTAGGAGGTATTGACCTTAACCTTCCAGGTGCTCAGATTAATACCTCATCTGATATATTTACTTTCACTGTTGAAGCTTCAGATGAATCAGGTATTGCAAGGATGGTTGTTAAAGTTAACGGAGTAGTACAGATTGACAAGAATAATCTTGACCCAACCATATACCTATCAGAAGGAGAAAACCTTGTAGAAGTAAAAGTTTATGATACCTATGGCAACTACACAACCAAGTCCTTCAAGATCTTCAAAGATTCCAAACCTCCTGTGGTTAACCTCACAGTCCCAGAAACCTCCAGCACCTCTTCAATTACAATTACAGGCCTTATCTTTGATGAAGGCTCAGGCGTAAAATCAGTGTTAATTAACGGCACTGAATATATGGTTCCTTCCTTAGGTTCTTTCTCTGTAACGCTTACCCTTACTCCTGGTGTTAACACCATTCAAGTTAAAGCAACTGACAAAATAGGTAACTTTACCACAAAGACCTACTCTGTAAACTACACCCCAATTACTTCAACCTCTACAATGATTACCCTTAAAATAGGAAGTCCATACATCACCATAAACGGTATATCAAAGAAGATAGATGCCCAGGGAAACAAACCTATAATAAAAGATGGAAGGACTCTTCTTCCCATAAGAACACTCATTGAATCGCTTGGTGGTAAAACAGACTGGGAAGCCAAGGAAAGAAAAGTAACCATAACCCTAAACGGACATTCAATAATACTCTGGATAGGAAAAACCACTGCCCTTGTAGACGGAAACAAAGTAACCCTTGATGTTGCATCTCAAATTATAAATGACAGGACTTACATACCTCTAAGATTTGTTGCTGAAAATCTCAATGCTTCAGTTCAGTGGGATCAATCAGCTAAAACCGTAACAATATATTACTGGCTATAAGATAATCGCATAAGGTAATCATGCCCCTTGAGCTTCTTACCCGAGGGGGTTATTTTTTTAAATTTTGCGTCTCTTTTGAAGTTTTTGGAATTCAGCAA
>MNXV01000005.1:0-483 GCA_001871575.1 Caldisericum sp. CG2_30_36_11 | reverse complement strand
TCCTTTCTCCTTGACAGTCTTGATTCAGGAAAAACTTACCTTAAGATCGGAGATGATTTATACTCGACGACAGCTTATATCAAAGGATAGCTTGCAACGGCCTATATGTATCTTGACAATGATACCTCAAGGACAAAGGATTTAATTGCAAAAGGCGAATAGATCAACAAAAACGACCCGAATCTAATATTTGCAAAAGCGTTATATGATATACACATAAGCGACTTTGATGGTGCCATAGGAGAGCTTCATCATATTGCAGCATATGATTTTATAATGAAGAAGATAAGCGATCCGCTCTATCGAGAAAAGGGAAAAGGTGTTAAGATGGAAAATTGTAAAGACTGTTCTTGACAGGCTTAATGTCAAAGAAGATATCAAGAACAAAATTCTTGAAATCGAAAAGCTGGGTTTATAGGTTAAGAAATTGAAGCTTTGATTCGTTTGCTTGTACAAAAAGTTTTTTAAAGATAAAAGGATGAT
>MNXV01000007.1 GCA_001871575.1 Caldisericum sp. CG2_30_36_11 | reverse complement strand
TTGTCAACGTTGTCTATATTAAATCTTATTGGATTTCCAGAAAAAATACCCTTATTTTTGAAATATCCATAAATATCTGGAAATCCAATAAAAACTTTTTTGCTTCTCCATTTTAAAATCTGGTTTGCTCTTCCTGGAATAATATTTTGCTCATAAAGAAAATAAGGTACGCCCCGAAAGAGCGAGGAGACAATTACAGGAAAAGAAATATAGCTACCGCCTCCGACTACAACATCCGGTCTCTCCTTAGAGATTAGTGAAAGAGATTGTAAAAACCCCTTAAGGTTATCAAAAAAGAATTTAAAGAAATTATTGAATTGAAACATTGAAGATTTTATATTTATAACCTTGAAGCCATATTCCTTAAACTTAGTTTCTTCAAAACTTCCGGCCCTTCCAACAAAAATGACCTCATCTCCATTTGATCTAAAAACTTCACCTATCGAAATTGCAGGGTAAACATGGCCACCAGTTCCACCTGCTGCAATAATAATTTTCACCAAGCTACCTCTTTTCTAATAATGTTTATTAAAATACCTACCCCTATAAAATTCGCAAGCATATTATTACCGCCGAAGCTTACAAAAGAAAGAGGAATACCAGTAACAGGCATCAATCCAACATTAACAAGCATATTAAGAATAGCCCACAACAAAATATCAATCACTATACCAGCAGCAACAAGTCTTGAAAATGTAGATTGAGATCCTCTTGCAATTCTTAAACCAATATAAGAAATAATCAAGAAAATGGCTATTAAAACTGAGCAGCCGATAAGGCCCGTTTCCTCTCCAATTATTGCAAAAATAAAATCAGAAGATCTTTCCGGAAGGTGCCCTGGGAACTTCAATACACTCCTCATAAAACCTACCCCGGCAATTCCTCCTCGTGCAAGTGCTCTAAAGGCTTGTAAGGATTGAAGTGCATCGCTTGTAGAATATAAATACGGATGAAAGAAAGCTCGAATTCTATTCATCCATTCGTTGTTTATGGTAAGAAACAAAGCTCCTCCTAACAAGGAAAATGATAAGAAAGATAAAAATTCAGATATTGATATACCTGTTAAAAACAAAAGAAACATTGAAGAACCAAAAGCTATTATTCCGCTGCCAAAGTCTGGCTCAAGGCTTATTAAAACGGTTAAAAAGATTATAATTCCAAATATTATAAGATACAATTTCTTTGAGGACTTATCATTAATGGGATAAGAAAAAATTCTCGCAATAAAAATAGTTAATATAATTGGTGCATATTGAGATGGCTGAAGTGCAAGTGGAATATTACCAAGATAAATCCATCTTCTGGATAGAGATCCGTCAACAATAATAAGAGAGAAAATGAGCAAAATTAGTAAAATTTTTGAGACTTTCATTAAATGCTTATGGTTAAAAAAAGAAAAGAAAATAAGTGCCACTGTTCCAACTCCTACATTAAAAAGCTGCTTAAAAAACAAGCTGAACGGAGCTGATTCATATTCAGCAGGGCCAATACTAAAGTTCATAAGAAGACCAAAAAGTACAAGGGAGTAGACAAGAGCAATAAGAAGAATTATAAATCGTCTTTTATCTCTGTTCATAGATTTTTAACTATTCCCTTAAACTGATCTCCTCTATCTTCAAAGTCTCTAAACATATCAAAACTTGCACATGCCGGAGAAAGGAGGATTATGTCTCCGGGTTGAGCTTCGAGCTTTGCCGTTTTAACCACATCCTCAAGTTTCCTAGAGAAAACAAAATTGGTAAACCCAGCATTAGTAGATGCCTCAGCTATTTCATTCGCAGTTTTTCCTATAAGAATTAATTTTCTTAGTTTATTAGGAAATAATTTTACGAGTTCACCAAAATCATTATTTTTACTGCTACCACCTGCTATGAGAACAATTTTTTCTTCAAATGCTTCAAGTGCTTTAATGGTAGAATCAGGAGTAGTTGATTTAGAGTCATTCACATAAAGTACACCGTTGATTTTTCTTACCGGTTCGAGCCTGTGAGGTAAACCTTCGAAACTCACAACTCCCTCTTCTATTTTCTCGTTCTCAAGATTCAATATCTTGCCAACTATAACTGCAACAAGAACATTTTGAACATTGTGAAGTCCTAAAAGTGGAATTTTGTTCTTGTCTATAATTTTCTCAACTTTGCTGTCAGAAAATAAAATTTCACCGCTTTTCAAAAAAGCCCCTTTTTCTAAAGAACTTAAAATGCTAAAATAAAATACCTTTGATATTACAGTTCTTGCAATTTTCCTAACGACAGAGTCATCAAAATTTAAAATTGCGAAGTCCGATTGCGTTTGGTTTTCAAAAACTCGCTTTTTATTAAACAAGTACTCTTCCACATTTGCATATCTATCAAGGTGGTCTTCAGTAAAATTTAAAAAAGCTGCAATGTGTGGATGAAAATACTTAATAGTTTCTAACTGAAAACAGCTTGTTTCAAGGACTGCATACTCAGGATTTGGATTTTCGACAAGCAGTTGCGAATAGGGAGTCCCCAAATTCCCTCCGGTTACTACATGAAAACCTGCATTTTTTAAGATATGGCCTACTAAAGCTGTTGTAGTGCTTTTTCCATTTGTCCCCGTTATTGCAATTATTTTTGTAGAAGGTGACTGACTGTAGGCAAACTCTGTTTCTCCAACAATATCTATACTCCGTGTTCTCATTTCCCTTACAATAGGTGAATTCAAAGTAACGCCAGGTGAAAGTATAGCACGTTCAAACCTATCAAGATTTTTAAAGGAGTGGCCACCAATTTCATAAGGTATATTATTTTTATCGAGTAATGGTAGCATTTCTATTACTTCTGGAGTTTTTGAATTTTCGGTCAGAAAAACTTCATTTCCATTCCTTTTAGCAAGTAGGGCCGCATAAACACCACTTTTTCTTCCACCCACAACAATAATCTTCACATTTCACCTCGTGAGATATAACGCTAAAATACAAAACAGCACAGTTACTATAAAAAATCTAAAATCAATCTGTGATTCACTCCAATTTGAAAGTTCAAAATGATGGTGAATTGGTGCCATTTTGAATACTCTCTTGCCTTTGCTTAACTTAAAATATCCTACCTGTATAAAAACAGAAAGAGACTCTAAAACAGGGATAATAGCAATTAAAGGTAGCAAAAGTTCGAATTTACCAAGAACGCTCATAGCAGCAATTGCGCCACCCAAAGCACTTGCTCCAGCATCACCCATAAATATAGAAGCCTTAGGGCTATTAAACCATAAAAATGCTATTACCGACGAAATCATAATGAATGAAAAATCCCTTGTGAGGCCATTGCTAAAAATAGCAATCGTTACAAGTACTGGTATAGAAATAATACCAAGCAGCCCGTCAACTCCATCGGTAAGGTTAAAAGCGTTAGGAGTAGCAACAAAAATTGCAAGAAAAAGTATTAAATAAAGTACATTACCTATTTGAAAAGAAATATTCCCAATGCTTAATTGTGAAGATAAAAAGCTTCTCGCAAAAAAGTATAAAAATAAAGCAATACCTGTAATCAAAATCATCTTCCACTTTATCGTTAAACCAGTAGAATGTTTCTTTGTTGCGGTCAATAAATCATCTACTAATCCAATCAGTCCATTTAAAGCAAGAGCAAGGTAAAGAAATAAAAACTCACGATCTCTGTAAAAAAGTAAAAGAAAAAGAGGTGCTATTAAAAAAACCAGACCGCCCCCACGAGGCGTTCCTTCCTTAACTTTGTGAGAGCCTGGTCCTTCGTCTCTTTCAAACTGTACTATGCCTATGTTTCTTAAGTGAGGAATTAAAAATTTAACCAAGAATACTGATAAAATGAAGGCAATTAAAAAAATAATATACTTAACCTTTTCCATTTTCAAATCTTTCTTTAATGTTTTCTACAAACTCTTCCATTTTCATTCCTCGTGAACCTTTGATAAATATAATAGAATTTTCAGGTATTGCAATTGTTTTTAAAAAATTTATAACATCCGTTTTATCACTAAAATCAAAAATATTTTTCAATCCACTAACTGCAGCTCCTTTTTTTAAAAATTCTGCATATTTTCCAAATGCAATCAAAACATCAGGTTTCACAGAAGAAATAGTTCGTCCAGCCTCTTCATGAATTTTTGGTGAATTTTCCCCAAGTTCTAGCATATCACCTACAATGACAATAAGGAAATCTTTATGCCTTTCCATTTTCTTTATAGATTGCTTTAAGGAGAAAGGATTTGAATTGTAAGTTTCGTCGATAATCCTTATGTTTTTGGGAAGCATTACGATTTCGCCCCTGCCCTTTATAGGAGAAAAATTCGACACAAGATCAAGTGATTCATCGAGCTCTAATCCTAAATTAACGCCAATTGAAAGAGCTCCCAGCATATCATAAAAAAACGTGAAGCCTGAAAATGAAAATATTTTTTTATATTTTTTACCAAGATAAGAAACTTCCACTTCCATATTATTTTCACTAAAGCTGATTATTTTACCAGTTAAGTTAGCTCTTTCTTTTGCACTAAAAAAGAATTTCTTTATATTATAATTTTTGCTCAATTTACTTATCAAATCATCATCTAAATTTAAAATCGAAAGCTCAGATTTGCTCATAATTTTAAACTTCTCTTTAGCTACTCCATTTCTATCTTTAAGAAATTCAACGTGAGATTCTCCAATGTTAAGAATAACAGAAATCTGGGGTTCAACTATTCTTACGAGTTTATCCATATCCCCTTCTTTTTGTATTCCCATCTCCACTATTACAAAATCTGCTTTTTCTTTTAAAGCATCTACCATAAAAATAGGGAGGGATAAATCGGTATTAAGGTTGCCAGGAGTTTTAAAAATATTATACTTCTCTTGTAATATTAAAGAGGCCATTTCTTTTGTAGTTGTTTTCCCTGAACTACCTGTAATCCCAATAAATTTAGCATCATTAATTTTGCGAGCATATTCTCCAAGAGCAATAAGAAAATCACTCGTTACGGGCACGAGATACTGAAATAAATGTGACGGTACTCTTACTTCTTTTTCTACAACTATGCCTACGGCACCATTTTTAATTGCATCTTTTGCAAAATCATGCCCATCAAAATTACTCCCTCTAATGGCAATGAAAATATCCCCTTTTATAATTTCTCTGCTATCTACTTTGAAAGAATTAAATTCTACAGGAAGTTTTCCTTTCAAACGGCCTGGAATTTTTAAAACTAAGTCGTTTAAATTAAATTTCACTTAATTCCTCTTTGGCAGCATCTAAATCTTTAAAATAAACAGTTTTATCTTTATAATGAGCCTCGACTTCGTCCCCCCTGCCAAGTATAGCTATAGTATCGCCTTTGTTCAACATAGAAATTCCTTCTTTTATAGCGTTTCTCCTATCCAAAACAATCTTACCATTACCTTTAACGCCTTTTAAAATACCTTTCGCAATTTCTACTGGATCATCACCTCGAGGATCATCGGTTGTTACGATAACAAAATCGCTGTAAATAGAGGCGGCCTTGCCCATCTCGGTTTTCTTTTTCTCGGTAGAAAAGCCGACTGCTCCCAAAACTGTAATAAGTTTTCCGTCGGTAAATCTTCTTAAATATTTTAAAACATTTTCAATTTCCAATGGATTATGCGCAAAATCAACAAAAACCTTTTTTCCACCTCTTTGCAATAGGTTTGCTCTCCCGGGGACTACTGGAATATTTTTTGCAAATTGCTCAATATAACCAATTTCATAACCTTCTTCAAATATAAAAGTAGACGTTGCAAGGAAGTTATAAACATTAAACGTTCCACTCATATGTAGATTTATAATGTCCTCGTTTCCTTTGTATTTAATAACAAAATTAACATTTTCCAACTCCTCTGATATAATTACCCCGCGAACGTCAGCGGGTCTTTCTATCCCATAAAGAGTATGTTTCTTTGCAATGTTTTTAAATCTTTCAATATAAAGAGAGTCTGCATTTAATATAGCGCTTTCTCCATTTCTGAAAAAAGAGATTTTTGTATTCAAATAATCTTCAAAAGTATTATGAAGATCAAGATGATCTTCCCCGATAGTTGTAAGGATTTTTTTATAGAATTTTAACCCAGCAATACGCTTAAGTTTAATTGCATGCGAAGAGACCTCTATAAATACATATTTAATATCCTCCCTTGCCATTTCAGATAAAACTCTGTTTAATGGAAAAGCATCCGGCGTCGTCAACGGAAAGGTCTCACTTCTATTGAATAAATCAGCATGACCTATCCCGATCGTACCAATAAAGCCTGCTTTTATACCAATTGCATTAAAAAATCTATAAAGTAAAAATCCAGTTGTTGTTTTGCCACTCGTGCCTGTGATACCGACGAGTTTAAATTTATTTGAAGGAAAATCAAAAAATAATGACGAAAGCAGAGCATAAACCCATCTGCTATCGTCGGTTAATATTTTTAAATTACCTCCAGGTATTGACACATCCCTTTCAGTAACAACACCAATTGCACCATTATTCAGCGCTTCATCAATCTTAGTATGGGAGTCAAAATTTTCTCCCTTGATTGCAACGAATATATTGCCTGCTTTAACTTTTCTTGAATCTATTTCAATACCTGAAACCTCTACATTAGTATCACCTGAAATATTCAACTCAGGATAAAATATCTTTATTTGAGAAGCATTCATGGTTCAATCCTTAAGTATTTTATTAAAAAAAGCCCTATCTGTTTAAATAAAGGAGCCGTTATATTTAAGGAATAAGTTGGGGTAGAAGTTTCATCCACAACTACAAGCACTGATACCTCTGGATTATCTGAAGGAATTACACCAAAGAAGCTGTAAACAAGTTTACTGCTTGAATAAGTACCTTGAGGAAGTAATTTTTGGGCAGTGCCAGTTTTGCCAGCAACTGAATACCCATCTATCATTGCCTGTGGGACGCCATCTTTAGAAACAACTGCCTTCATCGCATCCATTACTTTACTTGCTACTTCTTGTGAGATCACGATTTGTTTGACTATCGGCTCCGATTGATAAACAATTTCACCTTCGGAATTTATAATTTCTTTGATTATATTTGGCTTCATCTGAATGCCACCGTTTGCAATAGCGGATAAAGCCGAAATAAGTTGCAACGGGGTAACAGCGATACCCTGCCCAAAAGACATCGTTGCAAGTTCAACATCGCCAACTTTACTGCTATCTGGAAGGATCCCGGATTCCTCACCTGGTAACTCAACTCCAGTAGGTCTACCAAAACCAAAACTATTAAAAAATTTAAGAAGATTATCCTTACCGAGCTTCAAACCAATTTTCATAAAACTAACATCACAAGAATCTTTCATAATTTCGTTAAGGCCTTTCTCTTCTCCATGTTTTTGCCAACAGGATAGGACTCTGTCCCCCACCTCAAGGTGACCGGGACAATAAAACTCATCGTCTACCTGAAGACTACCTTCTTCAAGTGCTGCAGCAGCAATAATGGGTTTAATTACAGAGCCTGGTTCGTAGTTCCATTGAACAGCTCTATCAAAATACGGGTTTATCGAATTCGTTTCATTTACATCAGGATTTGTATAGTTTACAAGTGCAAGTATTTCGCCTGTTTTCGGTTTTATAACTATTACAAGACCGCCTTTCGCACCTTTGCTCCTTACAGTATTTTCCAAAAGTTTTTCTACTGTAAACTGAATATTAGAGTCAAGAGTTAGAACTACTGAATTACCATTTATGGGATCAACTTTGTAGGACGGCTCTCCTGGTGTCATCGGTTTTTCCGTATTAATATTATAAAAAACCCTGCCTTTGTTTCCCAGAAGATTAGAGTTAAAGCCATATTCAATTCCAGAAAGTCCAGTATTGTCAACACCCACAAACCCAACCACGGGTGCTAATAAATTAGAAAGAGGATAATTTCTTTTATATGTTTGAGTGAGGGTTACGCCATCGCTTATTTCAAGTTCATCAATCTCTTTCTTTTGCTCTAAGCTTAAAGATGCGCTTACCATTTCATATTGAGTAGCTTTAAGAATGCTATCAACTTCTTTTTGAGAAATACCAACAATTTTTGCAAGATTTTTAACTATTTTTTCTTTGTCTCTGCTATTCAATTTTATTGGGTTTACATCAAGTTGAAATGTGACCTGATCAAGAGCAAGGGGAACATTGTTGCAATCAAGTATTTCGCCTCTCTTTCCCTCAACTACTTTATAGCCGAAATCAAACTGGGGATTTAATTCCGAAATCAAACTTTCTCTTTTAACAACTTGTAAGAATACGAGCCTTAAGAAAATAGAAACAAATAAAAGTATAAATATGAGAAAAATAACAGTAACTCTTTTTATGAAAATCTCTTCTTTATTCTTCATTTTTAATGGCAATAATATAAAAATCTTCTGGAACTATCATTTTATATTTGCTCTTAGCAATAATTTCGACACAGGCAGGCGACTTATAATACAATAAGCGATTGCTAAGCACTTCGTTGTCTATTTTAACTAAATTATATTCACTTCTAAGGTTGCTAATACTATCTTCAAGTCTCAGGTTTGCAACATAAAACAACCCATATAACAAAATAATTATAAATATAACTGCAATTAAAATATAATTCTTTTTTATCATACCAGCTCCGCAACTCTCATCTTTGCACTCCTTGCCCTTCTATTTGCTTTTAATTCCACGGGTCCTGGTTTCACTACTTTTTTATTAATGACTCTAAGCCTTTGGTCACTCTTAAATGCATTTTTAATAATTCTGTCCTCAAGAGAATGGTAAGAAATAACCGCAATCCTTCCACCAATCTTAAGAATTTCAGGTGCTTTATCCAACATTAATTTTAAATTATTTAATTCATCGTTCACATAAATTCGCAGAGCCTGGAAAGTTTTGGTTGCCGGATGTATTTTCCTGTGGTGCACGGGATATATTCTTACAATAATGTCTGCAAGTTCAAAAGTAGTATTAATTTTTCTTACCTTCCTAATTTCCACAATTTTCTTTGCAATTAACTTTGAAAAACGCTCTTCACCATACTCCCATAGGATGGAAGCAATTTCTTTTTCAGAAAACTTATTAATAACGTCTTCTGCTGTAAGTTTGACATACTTATCCATTCTCATATCAAGAGGGCCATCCTCTTTGAAACTAAATCCGAAATCTCCCTCGCTTAATTGAAAAGAAGACATTCCTAAATCAGCAAAAACTTTGTCTACCTTGCCAAGACCAATTTCAATAATAATATTGGATATATCCTTAAAATTACCGCGAAATAATTTAAAGTTAGTACTGACAGTAGACAACCTCTCTTCGGCTTTTTTGAGCACACTTGAATCAAGATCTATACCAACTAAGTAACCCTCTGACCCTATTCTTTTTAAAAACTCTATGCCGTGCCCCCCTTCGCCAACTGTGCAATCAAATATTATTTCACCCTTTTTAATACAAAGGTATTCGAGTGCTTCATCAATTAAAACCGGAATATGAATAAATTCCATCGTGTGACTTCCTCTCTCAGTTTAAACTGAGAGCTTCCTGCTTCACAGAAATATAGCTTACACGGATATATGGGTTACTCTCCAATATCCGTGCAGTGGCTTCCCTCTCCACAGGCGTTGCTTCCCAGAAGTCCTCTGGTAGGTTTTTTAATGGAGTTTTCTCTCCGAATAGTACCATATCTCTTGCAGAATTCCAATCTCTATCAATCTCAAAACCACATAATTCGCATTTAAATACTCTATCAGATAGAGATATCTTTTGCTTGTGTCCGCAGTTAGAGCAGGTTTGAGTGGTAGGAAGAAATCTATCTAGAAGCAGAAGAGTTTCAAGGTTATTCTTTAACCTTGAGGTTATTCCTCCTATACTTGTATGCTGGATATTACGTCCAAATAATCCACTCTTCCAACCTTTGATATTCTCATCCTGCATGTATACTTTCTCATAAGATTTAATAAAAGCAAATACTCTATTCTCAATATCCTTCTTTATGTTAGAGAGTTTTCCATATTCTCTTTTACTCTTATTTAGACTTTTAAAGAAGTTCTTGCTTTTTACTTCACCTTTCCTATATCCTTTTTTTCTTGCAAGTTGTTTTTGAAGTCTCTTAAGCCTCTTGCTTTCTTTTACTTCATAGTTTATCTTCATGCTATTAGAAAGAGTTAACTGGTCTTTTATCCCGAAGTCTATACCAATAGGCTTATCAAAGCGTTCAACATATCTCTCTTTAACTTTGCCTTTTCTTGTTTTTATTTTGTCAGGCTCTGCGTTAAGAAATGTTGTCACATAGAGATAATATCCTGAAGGCTTTTTGATGAGCTCTCCTTTTGTTACCTCTGCGTTGTCTGGTATCTGATGCAATCCTAACACTCTGAATTCCTTTTTTATGCCTTGTATGTGAACTTTGTTAGTTTTGAAGTCAATTGTATATGTGTTGCCATACTGCTTCAAAACAAGAGAGTTTACCTCTGACTTAAAATGCAACTTGCCGACTTTGTAGCCTTTTTTCTTTGATTCGCTCAGCCCTTCCAAGTTATCCTTTATTCTTTCAACTATAGACTGCTTTATCTGCGAGCCAAGATGAGTTATTTCTCTTTTCTCAAAGTTGTCTTTTACTTTCACTTCAACTTCTTTTAACTTCCATGTATCAGGAGTTAATCTGTTTTGTATATCAGATACAACATAGTTAGTGAGCCATTTTGCTTCAAGGAACAGTCTGTCCAACAATTCAACATCTCTTTGGTTGAGGTTCTGAAGCTTCAATTGATACACCGTAGGCGTTTGAGTCTTTCTCCGCTCTTTTGTTTCCTTGAGAGAAGATTTGATTAGTTCACTCTTGTTCATAACTCTATTATACAATAGATCTACTAACTGTCAAGAATTTTACCTGCTTTCATCTTCTCATTTAAAATAAGGAGCGTTCTTGCAGAGAGGTCGTAAATTATATATAAATACAGAGAATTAAAAATACTTAGTGTATAAGCAGGTGCAAATGTTGCTTTCAATCCTTTTAAATTGAAAAGAACATCAATAATTGAAGAAGTTATTTTTAAAATATTACAATAATCCTAATTGAGAGAGTTTTTAATTTTCAAAAACTTTTAAAATATAAAAAGAAATTATTCAAGAAGTTTAAATTTTGTGAACTATATAACGAGAGGAGGAGGTATGACTGCCAAAAAGTTAGCAGAATTAATAAAAGGGAAAGTGCTGTCAGGAGAAAACCTTCTTGATAGTGTAAAGATAACTAGAGCATTTTCAGAAGATGTAGCAAAGAAGGAAGCAACATTAACGACTGTATTTTCTTCAAAAACAAGCAATAATCCTTAAAGTTTAATTCTTTCTGGAAAAGTGTATATATTAAACCTTTCTCCTCTTAAAAAGCCAATAATTGAAATTTTATATTCTTTAGCCAAAGCGATGGAGAGAGATGTCGGCGCGCCCTTTGAAATAATCATTGGAATGCGAGATATAACGGCGATTCTTACAATTTCAGATGATACTCTTCCAGATAAAAGAAGAAACTTATCGTCTCCAATCTTTGAATCTAAAATCATCTTACCTATGACCTTCATAACTGCGTTGTGCCTTCCAACATCTTCATAGAAGTATAGAAGATGGCTACCCTCAAAAAGGGCTGCATAGTGAGTGCTTCCCGTTTCACTAAAAACAGTATTTACATCTTTAAAGGCTTCTTTTGCTTTATCGACCTCTTCTCTCCCAATTGTAAGGCTGGACTCAATTGGATTTATAGCATTGCTTCCTTTTTCATCAAAACAAGAAGAATAAATTACAATTGGCTCAATATTTTTAAAAATTCTATCTGTCGTAAAATAAGTTTCGTTTTCTTTCAAATTAAAAGTTTTTATTTCAGAGGGTTTGATCAAAAAATTTGAAAAAAGAAAGCCATAGGAAAGTGCGGTATCTTCTCCGGGCATTCGAAAAACAGTTCCTACTTTTGTATTATTTAAAAAAATAAATAAGGGGGACTCATTTACAACCATGTCCTCTGTGTCTTCAAAATGGTCGGGAAAAACTTTCTTAATTTGCACTTTAAATGTTTTTTCCAATCACTCCCTCCAAAATTTCAAGGTCTTTTTTGGTGTTCAGGTTAAAAAAAGACGTAAGGTTTTTATCAACTTGCCTGACCTCGCGCTCGTCAATATAAACTGTTTCAACAAAATTGAATAGTTCGCTAATTTTATAGATTCCTTCGTTAAGAAGCTCCTGAATTTGTGGTATAATATCCTTTGAGTAAACTGAGTGAAGCGCTTCAGGAAATCCCCTTACAAATGGAACAACAATTTTTCCATCTTTGGACATCAAATACTTCACCAAATTAAAATTAATAAATGGCATGTCCACACCACAAACGAAGGCTTTTTCTTCAACAATATTCTTTAATCCTGTGTATATTCCAACTATGGCTCCTAAATTCTTCATTTCGTCTTCCACAATTTTTACTCTGTACTTTTCTTTTAGGGGAATTAACTCTGAAGCATTATCTGTTGCAACAACAACATCACTGAAAAGAGGGGAAAACCTCCTTACACATCTCTCAACAAGACTTTCCCCATCTATCGTAAAAAATTGCTTTTTGCTTCCGAACCTTCTTCCTTTTCCTCCAGCAAGTATTACCACACTCACTTCTTAAGTGAACCTTCCTTTAAATAAACATACCAGTAAATTGTTCCTACAAAAAATGCACCACCTACGATGTTCCCAATTGTTACTGAAATAAGGTTCCTTGTGAAAAGTGTTCCCCAGTTCAGTCCAGCAAAATCCTGAAGTGTTTTGCCTGTTGCCTCAACTACCTTTGGTACTGTTTTAAGTAAAATGCCGTATGGAATAAAGAACATATTTGCAACAGAGTGTTCAAAACCTGAAGCGACAAAAGCCATAATGGGAAAATAAATTGCAAATAGTTTTCCAATAACATCTTTTGATGAAGTTGCCATCCACACTGCAAGGCAAACAAGCCAGTTACAGAGAATACCCCTGAAAAGCCCTTGAACAAATGTAAGACTAACTTTTGAACTTGCAATCTTTAAGGCAGAGGCACCAACAGCATTACCATTTAATCCCCAGAGGCCTCCCCAGAAAAGGAAAAGTGCGATAAGGATCGAGCCGATAAAATTACCAATATAAACAGCGATCCAGGCTTTCAAAAGCTCCCCCCACTTTACTTTCTTTTCAAGTGCTGAAATTACGATAAGGTTGTCTCCCGTAAAAAGTTCAGCCCCTGCTACAACAACAAGCATAAGTCCAACTGTGAATACGCTTGCTGCAATAAACTTGGTAAAGCCAAACCCCAATGTTACATCACTTCCAACAAGGATCGAAAGTTGTGCACCAAATGCAATAAAAGCACCTGCAAGAATTGCAAGAACAAAAAACTTCTTCATAGGAATTTTGCACTTCCCAATACCAACATCTCGCATCTTCTCGGCAATTTGAGGTGGTGGAAACAAGTTTAGTTCATTCATTTCTTTCCTCCTTTTATTTAAATTTTTTCAATTTTACATGCTGCAACTTTATATTCAGGAATCTTTGCAATAGGGTCAAGGGCTGCATTTGTTAGAACATTTGCACTTGCCTCACGGAAATGAAAGCTAATAAACACTACTCCTTTCTTTGGCTTTTCAGAAATTCGTGCCTCAAGTTCAATGCTTCCTCTCCTTGTCGAAACCCTCACCATATCTTTATGATTTATATTGAGCTTCTCTGCATCTTCCTTGTTTATCTCAACATAGTTTCTTGGAACAAATGCATCAAGTACTTTAACTCTTCTTGTTTCATTTCCTGAGTGATAGTGGAAAAGGATTCTTCCAGTAGTAAGTATTATAGGATATTCCTTATCCGGAAGCTCCTTTGCCTCGATGTACTCAACAGGGCTGATAAGTGCCTTTCCATTTGGTCTTTTGAAGGTTCCATCATAGTGGAGAATTTTTGTCCCTGCATGATCATCCTTAGGACAGGGCCACTGGATCCCACCTTTTTCAAGACGATAGTGATGAATACCTGCATAAGATGGTGTAAGGGTTGCTATCTCATCCATAATTTCTGCAGCATTCTTATATTTCATATGATAACCCAATTTCGTTGCAACGTGAGAAATAATCTCCCAGTCAAATTTTGTCCCAACGGGTTTTTCTCGGGCAGGTCTAAGAAGTTGAACTCTTCTTTCAGTATTTGTGAATGTTCCTTCCTTCTCATATGCCGCAGCTGCCGGGAAAACAACATCTGCAAGTTCTGCAGTTTCAGAAAGGAATATCTCCTGAACAGCTAAGAATTCAAGTTTCTCAAAACCTTCTCTTACATGGTTAATATCAGGCTCTGTCATAAGCGGGTTTTCACCCATTGCAAAAATCGCCTTTAGTTCACCGGAGAGTGCAGCGTCACCAAACTCGGAGACAGCAAGGCCTGGTTTCTCGGGAAGCTTTACTCTCCATGCCTTCTCGAATTTCTCCCTTGCAACAGGATCAATCACTTTCTGATAACCTGTATATACATCAGGAAGAGCTCCCATATCACAGGCTCCCTGAACATTTGCCTGACCTCTCAAAGGATCGATACCATTTCCCTCACTTCCGATGTGTCCTGTTACAAGAGCAAGGTTTGCAATACTAAGCACATTATCTGTTCCAACCGAATGCTGCGTAATGCCCATTGTATAGAATATTGTTGCATTGGGAGCTTTGGCATACCACTCGGCAGTTTTCTCAATGAGTACTCTATCCACTCCTGTTATTTTTGAGACTGTATTAAGGTTGTATTTTGAAATTACCTTCACAAAATCCTCGTATCCTTCCGTATGAGCCTCTACGAACTCTTTATTAACAAGGCCTTTATCAATTATTATTTTCATAATACCATTGAGAAGTGCGACATCTGTGCCAGGATAGTGCTGAATATAAATATCAGAAACTTTTGCAAGATCAGTTTTCCTTGGGTCACAAACAATAAGTTTTGCACCCCTTTTCTTCTGATTTTCCTTAACAAACTGCGAAATTACAGGATGCGTCTCAGTCATATTAGAACCAATTACAAACATTACATCGGCATTCTTTATATCCTCAATTGGATTAGTTGCAGCTGCCGCACCAAGCGCCTTCCCAAGACCTGCAATTGTTGAGGCATGGCACAATCGTGCGCAGTTATCAACATTGTTTGTTCCAATAACAGCGCGGGCAAACTTTTGAACGATATAATTATCCTCGTTTGTGCATCTTGAGGAACCAAGCACTCCAATTGCATCTGGCCCATATTTCTCTTTTATCTCCTTGAGTCTCTTTACAGTGTATTCGAGAGCTTCCTCCCAAGTAGTTTCCCTAAATTTACCGTTTTCCTTGATAAGAGGTTTCGTAAGCCTGTCTTTACTATTTACATATTCATAACCATAACGTCCCTTTACACAAAGGCTTCCCTTATTAACAATCGAATCTTCAATCCCTCTTGTCATTACAAGGTCATTCTTCTTATCCCTGTAAAGGGTAACCTCACAACCAGTTCCACAGTATGCACAAACGGTATCAGTTTCCTCAAGCTGGAAGATTTTCCCTTTCCCCACTCTTGGTTTCTCAACAAGTGCTCCAACAGGACAAGCCTGAACACAAGCAGCGCAGAACTGGCAATCAGTCTCTTCAAGAGGCAAATTAAAGGGGGTTGATACAGTCGATTTATAGCCTCTCAGAGCAATTCCAATCGCTTCAACAATCGCCTGGTTTTCACAAGCATTAACACATCTTCTACAGAGAATACACTTCTGCGGATCAAACTGAATGAAAGGATTTGAATCCCACGGAGTTTCTTTTAGATACTCAAACGCCTCTTTCTCATCAAGGAACTCACTCTTCTTGATTCCGAATTGATACGCAAGATCTTGCAACTCACAATCACCATCTGCATCACAGGTCATACAATCAAGCGGATGATGAGCAAGTGCAAGCTCAAGATTCATCTTACGTGCATCATAAACAATAGGCGAGTTCGTTGTAATCTCCATACCTTCAGCAATTTCTGTAATACAGGTTCTCTGTAAGGTTTTCGAGCCTTTTACCTCAACAACACACATTCCGCAGGAGCCTTCCTCGGAAACTCCCTCAAGGTAACAGAGCGTTGGAATTTCAATACCAACTCGCTTGCAAGCATCTAGGATTTTAATGCCTGAAGGGAACTGATAGTCTTTGCCATCAATTTTCACATTTATAAGTTTATCGCTCATAGCTACCTCCTCCTTCAAGTTTCTTATCTTTTAAAGGTCTCCCCATTGTCAAGACAAAAAATTGGGTTGTATTTGGTGCATAGTCAAGCCGCCTGTTTTGTTTGCTGGTTTAAAGGTTCTTTGAAATAGATTTCATAAGGGGTTTTATAACCCAGGGATTCATGAATCCTCTCCATGTTGTAGAAAAGAAAGTATTTATTGAGACTTCTACGAGCTTCGGAGACAGTCATGTACTGGTGAAGGTAAACCTCTTCATATTTGACTGTTCTCCAGAGGCGCTCCACGAAGATGTTGTCAGACACCCGGCCCCGGCCATCCATACTGATGCTGATGCCTTCTCTTTTAAGAATTCCCGTGAAATCGTCGCTGGTAAACTGAGATCCCTGATCGGAGTTGAATATCTCCGGCTTAGAAATCTTCAGTGCCTTCTCCAGCGTCCTGGTGCAAAAGGCTACATCCATGGTGGTGGAGATATCCCAAGCCAGGACATAGCGGCTGTGCCAATCCATGATCGCAACAAGATAGACAAAACCATGCTGCGCATACGAATGTAGGTTATATCAACGCACCAGGCCTGATCAGGATGATCAATAACCACATCCCTCAGCAGATACGGATACTTCTTATGTTCCTGATGGGCCTTGCTCAACTTCTTCTTTGGATAAATCGCCTCCAGTCCCATCTTGCGCATCAGCCTGCGGATTCGCTTATGATTTACTTCATGACCCTTGATCCGCAAAGATGCCGTTTCCTGGGAACTCCGTAAAAGGGCGTCTTCGTAAACTGCTCGTCGATAAGTTTCATAATAAGATCGTTGTAGCTGTCATCACGATTCGATTCATAATAATATGAAGCCCTGGGAATCCCTATCAAATCACATTGACGTCCTATGGTTATCTTTTTATGTCCTGGCTCGATCATCGCCCGCTTCTCCTCAACAGAAGCTGCTGGGATTTTTTTTTAAGCCAGTCCAGCTCCACCTTGAGCTGACCAATTTGACGGTAAAGCTCAGACGTCGCTTCTTCGGTTTCTTTATCCTTTTTTTGCCGACGATCGGAAAACACACCGGGCAGTTCATCAAGAAGTTTCTGTCTCCATTGACGGATTTGATTCGGATGCGCCCCATACTCGCTGGAGATCTGGGCCATAGTCTTCTCCTCCTTCAGGGCCTCCAGGGCCACCCTGGCCTTAAAAGCTGTATCGTGATTCTTCCGCATGTTGCTTGCCATCTCTTTCCTCCTCCTTGTTTCTGGCAACCTAACATGCACCTTATTCCCCTGTCCAGTTTTTGGGGAGAGTTATATTTCATGTGTTCAAGCCACTTGCTCCTGAACTTTTGGATTGATTGAACAATAATATTTGGGGCAGTTTGTCCGAGAGGACAAAAAGATGTTAACCTCATATCCTGCCCTAATCTTTCAATAACTTCAAGGTCACTTTCTTTACCAGAGCCTTCTAAAATCCTATCAATTATATTCATAAGTTGCTCGGTGCCAATTCTGCAAGGTGTACACTTTCCACAACTTTCATACTTGAAGAAATAAGCAATATTTTTAGCAATATTAACTATAGACCTTGTCTCATCCATAACAATTATTGAACCTGAGCCAGGGCCAGCCTCTATAGTTACGAGTGAATTAAAATCAACAGGGATATCAAATTGGTCAGGAGTGAGAAGAGTCCCAGATACCCCTCCAAAGATAACACCTCTAAGTTTTTTGCCATTCCTTACCCCACCACCAAGCTCGTTTACAATATACGAAAGTCGTGTACCGAAAGGAGCCTCAATGACACCCTTCCAGTTCACATCACCCGATAAGCTGAAAAGTTTTGTTCCATAAGACTCCGGGACTCCAATTGTCCTATACCAATCTGCCCCGTTCGTGATGATTGGCGGTACATTAGCAAGTGTTTCAACATTATTGATAACTGTAGGCTTGCCCAATAACCCAAAGGTTGGAGGATATGGTGGCTTTTTCCTTGGCTCTCCTCTATGCCCTTCAATTGATTCCATAAGAGTTGTTTCTTCTCCAACGACATAGGAACCCGCTCCCTTATGAATCTCAATATCAAATGGAAAACCACTTCCAAGAATATTTCTACCAAGGAAACCGTGGCTTCTTGCATCCCCAATTGCCTTTTCAATTCTTCTTATGGATAGGTCATATTCGCCTCTTATATAGATGTAACCGTTATTGCAACCCGTTGCAAACGCTGCAATAATCATTCCTTCAATAATAGAGTGAGGGTCCCCTTCCATTATTACCCTATCTTTGAATGTGCCAGGCTCACCTTCATCGGCATTGCAAATCAAATATTTTTGAGGTCCTGGAGCCTTAGCAGTGAATTCCCACTTTCTACCTGTCGGAAATCCTGCCCCCCCTCTTCCCCTGAGCTCTGATTTTTTCAATTCGTTAATAACCCATTGAGGTCCATTTTCAATTGCCTTTTTAAGAGCAAGATATCCACGAGAAGCAATGTATTCATCAATACTTTCAGGATTAATTACTCCAACACTCTTCAATACTACTCTCCCTTGGGCCGGAAGGATCTGCTCTGTGTAAATCTTCTCTTGACTTCCTTCACTCTTCACTTTCTTTATAATTTCTGGGATCTGATCCACAGTGAGGTTGCCAAATGGAATTTTATCAATCATCATTGCAGGGGAGACAGAGCACATTCCAAGACAGCTACTTTCTTCAAGGGTAAATTCACCATCCTCTGTTGTTTCTCCAATTTCAACGCCAAGTACTTCTTCGAGTTTTTCAATTACCTCTTCTGCCTTTCCCATATGACAGGAAAGGCTTTTGCATACCCTTATAATATGTTTACCTCGAGGCTTTACTGAAAACATTGAATAAAAAGTTGCAAATCCGTAAACCTTTGATAGTGAAACCTTGCTCTTTTCGGAAATAGTTAACGTATCTTTTTCCGGAATATAGTTTTCTTTGTTTCCACTCTGAATGTCATGCAAAGCGTCTGTTAGTGACTTTCCTTTCATTTTTTACCTCCTTGTATAATATATTCAAGCCATAGAATAGTTGTAAAAAGTGACAACTCCATAAACCTTAGAAAGAGGAACGTTCAAATTTTCTGCGATATATTGCAATGCCTCTTTCGGTAAATAGCCAATACGTTCCTGGCTTCCGTGAAGCACCTGAATGAGAGACTCGGGACTTGTACCCCAACGTCTAATCTCGCAGTCTACTTGTGGATATTTCGATTCAGCCATTTTACCTCCTTAAACGTAAAGAATTTCAACATCCGTGTAAATAATTTCACTTTTGAAATTATAACAAAACGCAAGCGAAAGTCAAATATATGTACAGAGGTCTCTGAAAAACCTCTCTTTCGGTTGTTTTGATCAAGTAAAATCTTTCAAAAAATCCCAATAAAAGAAGCATTTGTATTAATTTTTCTGGCATTTATGATAAAATTATGATAGGAATAAACAAACTGTTGGAGGTAGAGAATGATAGGAAAACAGAACAAAAATGTCAATTTCTTTGATAGCTATGTCTTTGATAATCTTTTACGTGAGAAGTATATATCAAATCTATGTTTTATCCAAGAAAAATAGAATCGCAAAAGCGACGATTTACTCTTTTGTAACCTGCAATCTTTGCAATTTTAAAGAAATAGAGGAAAGTTTGGAGAATCGCTCAGGTTAGGTATAAATATAATATCAACACTGATACTCAACTCATTTTTTAGAAAACAAGTCTACTAAGATTATACAATGTCTTCTATTTTATTAATTAATATACCTTGGTAATTTGTAAGCGCAGGTCTATCAGAAACTACAACATCGAGTGCTCTAATCTTACGTGCAATTAGAATTGCTTCTCCTGTACCAGCCTTAGCATTAATCCTCTTGCCGATATCCTCAGCAATCCTTAATTCTATAGGCGTGAGTGCTATTAAACCTAATCTATACTTATCGTTAATATCGAAATTTATTTTTTCTCGTTCAGTAGCAGATATAAAAACCTTGCTTATTACAAGCTTTTTTGTATTTTCATCATTAGCAATGGCTTCAAAAATCCTGTTAAGCGATTCTGCATCTGCTACAAAAGTGTGTTCAAAAGTTTTTTTCAGAACAGGTTTAATTTCTTGAGGTGCAGAGACTGGTTTCTCAGGTGCTTGTTCTAACTTTTCTTCAGGTTTCTCTTCTTTTTTAAGCTTCCCTAAAAGAATCTCTATAGAAGACAAGGGTTCTTCTACTTTTTCCTTTTCCATTTCTTCAGCTTTCTTCTTTTCCTCTTCGCTAATAGCAGGAACCTGTTCTGCTTTTTGTTCAACCGATTCAATCGGCTTTAATTCCTCTGTAACTGGTTTTTCTTTTTCAATTCTTTTTTCTTTTAAAGGCTTTTCAGCTTTTTCTTCAATTTTTTGTGGTATTTCCTCTACCTGTCCAGGAGTTTTTGTAAGCCCTTCTGGAAGTGAAATTTTTTTTACTTCTTTAGATCTAAATCGTGCAAATTTTCTGCCAAATTGTTTCTCGGTAATTGTTATTTCTTCGGGTTTTTGCTTCTCCTGTTCTTTAAGAGCGCTTACTCCTTTATCAGTCTTCACGGGAGCTTGTTTTTCTGTTTCGGATAGTTTCATTATTCTTGGCTTTTCTTCCTCTACCAAGATAGCCTCTTTTTCCTCTAAAGTATCTATATTGAAAGAGACAGGTCTCCCGCTTATTTCTTCAATTGTAACTTTTGGCACAGTTTTTCTCTTTCTCGGTTTAAAAGCAAAAAGAAGTATGATAATTACAATAAACAAAATAATGTAAAAGATTATAACTGAGAGCATCTCTACTGTTAATGATGGAAAATAATTAGAAAGATAGGGTTTTAAGCTTTGAGAAACAGGCATCAATAATGAAAGAATTTTCTGCCAAAAATTCTTTAATCCATCATAAAATTTTAAAGAAATTATTCCTTGTCCCATTTTTCCGAAAAATTCCTTAATCTTTTTCATAAGGGCGGGCAATTCAGTTTGAACTGATTCATTGCCGCTGCTCTTTACTATCGTGACTGGTGAGATAGAGTATTCATCAAGAATTGGAAGAAGAACCGATAAACATTCAAGGTCACTATCAATTCCTGTTTCAAACACAGCAATAGGTTTATCACTTTCTATTTTAACAAGAGAAAAACTATTTGCAAGATTTTCACTATAACTTTCTAAAGAATTTAAAATTAAATTTTTTCCATTAAAACTAACATTAGTATTATCGTTTTCTGCAACAACCACAACTTTTCTTTTATGGTTTATACTCTCAAAATTATAAATCTTTCCCGTTCTAAACACAAAAGTCTTCCCTGAGCCATCAATGGAGGGTATTTGCTCTCCTCCTGTATTGCCCGAGCTAGAATTTGAATAAATAAATACCGGGGCGGAGAATTTTATGTAAACAAATTCATATTCAGTAGTTTCCTCACTAAATTCTTTTACCACTTCCTTCAATGAATAATCACCCGGGGTTTTTAAATTTTCAGAGTCATAGATCTTATCTTTTGTTTTAAACGTCACAGTAGTATCAGGATAAAGTGATGAATAAATAATGTCTCCAAAAGAGACTCCCTTAAAAGAGTTTAAATTCCCATAAAAAATTGTGTAAATGTTATCGTCTGAATAACCAAATTGTATACTTACGGGAACATCTGTTTCAATTGTATAAAAATCAGGTTTTAAAGATAAATTGCTATAAACCCCTCTTTCGGGTAAATCTCCATCAAAAACAACTTCACCTTTAAGGTTTTGTATCTTGATATGAGTATTTTTGTAAGCAGAAACAAAAATTTCTTTAGGTATAAATATAGTAAAATAACTACCATAAACCGAGGTAGTATCATCAGAGCTATTGCTGACATAATCTAGCTTGAGGGAACTTAGTTCAGCAAAAACAGGCTTATCACTCCTGATTTCGAAAGTTTGGTCCTTTCCAAGAATTAGACCAGCAGTTTCGTTTAAACCAAGAGTTTTATCAAGAAGAACTTTTCCTTTAGAATCGCTAATTTTCACGGAATTTTGAGTAGCCATTGAAACTATATAAAGATTGTCGCTTCCAAATCCAATAAAATAATTTCCTATAAAATCTGGTTTAAAAATCTTAGTGTATTCCTTACTTATATCGTCTCCGTATCGTACCATTAGCCGTTTTTTCTCAGAAGCCTTGAATTCCAATAAAGATTTCAAAGTAACTATATTATTTTCCACTTTAACGATTTCAACAGGAAGCTTAGCGGGTCCATCATTTACTGAAATATTATTAGATACCTTAAATCCGGGGAGTTCAACTGAGAATTGAACTGATTTTTCTAAAGGGAAAGATAGGTTATTGGAAATTTCTACTGAAATTTCACTATAGGACATTACAACAGGAACAGAAATCCATGTGAAAACTAATACAAAAATTAGTAAAAACAACAACTTTATCCTAACCATCTTGCCCCCTTTAAATATTATTATAAATTTATAAAAAAATCAAAAATTCGAAAATTGCTTATTATTTTCTTTCTTAAAATTTTCTAATACTTCCTTAACTTTTTTTGCTGTTTCCTGGCCTCCAACAGTACAGGCATCAAGGACTGCTCTGTTCTCAGCAATAGCCTCTGCACAGGGAAAGCAACCCGGAAAACCACAGGCGCCACACTCTCCATGAGGAAGGGCATCGTATATTGCTTTTGATAAAGGATTTTCCTCTACTTTAAACCTCTCATTAAAAACCCCAAGCAATACTCCAAAAAGTGCTCCAAATCCACCAAGTGTTGCAACAGATATAATAATATCTTTCATTTGAAAACCTCTCTTATTTAATCATACCTTGAAAGCCTAAAAATGCAAGTGCTAAAATGCCAGATACCATAAACGCAATTGCCTTGCCCTTAAAAAACTGGGGAACATCAGAATTGCGCAATCTTTCTCTAATGCCAGCAAGCATTATCATCGCTAATGTATAACCAAGAGAAATTCCTATTGCCTCGACGATTGATTGAATGAAATCGTAATTATTCATTGAATTAATAAAGGTAACACCAAGAATTATACAGTTTGTTGCAATAAGAGGAAGGTAAATACCCATTGCTTTATACAAATTAGGAGAAGCCTTTTTCAGGTATATTTGCACAAGTCCTACAAAAGAGCCGATAACAAGAATAAAAGAAGTAATTTGAAGAACTGGCTGCAAGTGAGACGGAATCAAAATCCAGTGGTCAATAACCCAGGTTAATATCGAAGACGAAACGGTAACAAAAATAACTGCGAAGCTCATACCAATAGAAGAACTCATATTATCTGTAAGACCTATATAAGAGCACAATCCAAGAAATTGGATCAAGATAATATTATTAATAATTGAAGATGAAACAAAAATCTTTGCTAAATCGACAAGATAATGTGAGAAGCTCATTTTTTATCTCCCTTCTTTCTTAGATATGTTTCAAGAGCTCCAACAAGTATCCCGATCATCAAAAAACCAGCAGGAGGAAGAATCATAATCAATGCAGGTTGGAAGCTCTGAGGTAAAACTTGAATTCCTGCCAATGTACCTTTGCCGAGCAATTCTCTAACCACTGCAATTGCAGTAAGCACCCATCCATAGCCTATTGTCATTCCAATTCCATCAAAAAGAGACTCAACTACTGGATGAACGTAAGCAAAAGCCTCCGCTCTTCCAATAATAATGCAGTTAACAACTATAAGTAAAATATAAAGTTTAATTACATCGTATATCGTGGTAAAATACGCCCTCGAAAGAAGTACTGACATAGTTGTAAATGCAGCAATTACAACCACAAACATTGGAACTCTTATTTCATCCGGGATAAGTTTGCGAATTGTAGAAATGATTATTTCTGATGGTATCAAAACCAGACCAAAAGAAAAGGTCATGAGTAGAGCACTTTTTACAGAGTTAGAAACAGCAATTACAGAGCAAAGTCCAATTGCTATTATGAGAACAGGATTTGCAGGGCTAATGCCATCCCAAATAATCTTTAAGTACTTTTTCACGGTGCCACCCCCTTCAAATAATTGTAGCCAACTTCACCTGCAATTTTCACTCCTTTAGAAACAGCATTTGATGTAATAGTCGCTCCAGTTAATGCAATGATATCCTGTTTTGGAACAAGCGGATCTTTCAAAGCATTTTTACCAGTAAATTGATCAAGAAATGTTATTTTCTTATCCCTATTAACAAAATAAGTAGGATTATCTGCATTGGCTCCAAGACCAGGTGTTTCAGACATAGAAAGAATTTTTACTCCACTTATAGTTCCATCTTTCTTTACTCCAACAAGCATTTTAATTGGAGCCTGACTACCTGGCGAGCTTACGGTCACAACAAGTCCTACTATATTCCCGCCATTTTTAACTTCATAACAGTCACCAATAGTTATTGTTTGATCTGAAGACTTAAGTGTTTCATTTAGTTTTTCAAAAGTATTATCTCCAGGGAAAACACCTGCAAGACCTTCATTTAAAGCTTTAAGATCCTGTGAATTTATAACTGGAAGAGTTATTCTATACACCATTACAAGCAAAAGGCCAACAATAACACCTAAGGCTCCAAGTGTTATTGTAAATTTTACCAGTGATTTCATGCTTTGCCTCCCCTTTTTGCAAAAACGCCATAAACATGAGGTCGTAGTTTGTCAAAATAAGGGACAAAGGCATTACCAAGAAGGATCGAGAACATTACCCCCTCAGGGTATGGACTAAATTGCCTTATTATTACAGTAAGAAAACCAACGAAAATTCCAAAAATAATCTTTCCTTTTGGCATTACAGGTGAGGAACTATAATCAGTCGCCATAAAAAATGCTCCAAGGAAAAGACCTCCTGCAAGAATCGAAAACAAAGGGTCTCTGCCAAAAATAAAAGAGAAAACAAATACAGAAATTATATAAGTAAATGGAATTCTCCAATCTATAACTTTCTTTACTAAAAGGTAAATGCCACCTATCAAAAGCAATAAAGCTGAGGTCTCTCCGATACAACCACCAACATTTCCTATAAAGAGCACCTTATATAGTGCTATTTTAGAACCAAACTGCTGGATCAAAGCAGAGTAGCTTTGCAATTTTACAATATTAAGCGGAGTTGCAGAGGTAATAGCATCAAGAGATTGACTGCCAATTTTCCAATAAAAAGGTTTTAACCACATCGTCATAAAAGTAGGCCACGAGACCATCAAAACTGCTCTCCCAACAAGAGCTGGATTAAACGGGTTAGAACCGATACCACCAAAAATAATCTTGCCAATAAAAATTGCAGAAAATGCACCTACGACCACCATCCAATAAGGTGAGCCTGGAGGAAGGACAAGCGCAAGCAGAAGTCCTGTAACACCAGAGGAAAAATCCCATAAAGTGCTTTTCTTTCTAAATATAAGGTTTCCCAAATATTCTGCCAGAATAGTAGAAAGTACTGCAACAATAATGACTCCTAAAGTATGCCCTGTGCCAAAAAAGTATAAGCCGCCGACTGTTGCAGGTACCAAAGCAATTAGAACATCTCTCATTATTTGAGAAGTCTTTATTTTTTTTCTTACGTGAGGCGCTGAAGTTACAACGAGATCTACCATATCTTCAGTCATTTCTTTGCCTCCTTTTCCTTAGCTTCCTGTAATCTTTTTTGTTTAAGCTTTTCAAATGCAGCTTGTTTTGCAGCTTCAATTTTCCTCTGCTTAAGAATTGATTGTTTCGCTTTTTTTATATTTTCTGTAAGGTGTCTTTTTGCAGGACAAACAAATGAGCACGCACCGCATTCAATACAGTCTACCGCATAGAGAGATTCTGCTAGTTTCATATCATTTCTTCTATAAGCATGATCTAAAAAAACCGGAAGAAGACCAATTGGGCAGGAATCAACACAACTTGCACATCTAATACATGGTGATTCTTCTTCTGGCGCCATTTCTAAAGATTCTTCACCAAAAAACAAGATTCCCGAGGTGCCTTTCAAGACAGGTACTTCTAAAGAAGATTGGGCAACACCAGTCATTGGACCGCCGAAGACAAGTTTTCTAAGTTTTTTGTTCAATCCACCGACTTTATCAATAATCTCACTAACCTGTGTACCTATTCTTACTATATAATTCCCAGGGTTCTTAATTGCAGTACCAGATATTGTGATACCTCTTTCTATAAGCGGCTTTCCGTAGAAAATTGCTTCGCTTATTGCCTTCAGGGTTCCTACATTTTGTACTACTGTCCCAACATCGAGTGGCAATCCTCCAGACGGAACCTCTCTTCCTAAAACAGCTTTTATAAGTTGTTTTTCGCCACCTTGAGGATACTTAGTTTTAAGCAAAACAACCTCGATCTTATCCTCTAAATTTCTTTCTGCTATTTTTTTAGCTAGCAAGTCGGCAGCATCTATTTTATTGTCCTCGACTGCTATGATTCCTCTTTTTGCATTTAATATTTTTAGCTCTATTAAAATACCGTTTATAATTTCGTCTGGGGATTCAATCATTACTCGATAATCAGTGGTAAGATAAGCTTCACATTCAGCACCATTTCCTATAACCGTTTCAATTACTTTATTTTTTGGCGGAGAAAGTTTAATGGAAGTAGGAAACGCAGCTCCACCTAACCCAACAATTCCTGCATCTCTTATTTTCTTTATGAGCTCTTCTGGGGTAAAATTTTCGATAGAGTCCACGTGCTCGAACTCAGCTTCTTCTTCTTTAAAATCGTTCTTAATGATAATACTTTGAATCTTATTTCCTGCAGGACAAAGTCTATCTTCTATTGCAATAACATCTCCAGACACTGAGGCATGGACTGGTGCAGATACGGGAGCACTCGTTGAGCCTATTACCATTCCAATTTTTACATGATCACCAATTTTGACAGCAGGGACATTAGGGGCACCTGTATGCTGTGAAAGAGGAATTACTGCAATAGAGGGAGGTGGTAACTTAACAAAAGGTTTATCCTTTGTCCATTTTTCTTCTTCAATTTCCGTACCACCAGGGGAATACGTGAATAACTTCATTTATTTTCTCCTTTCTCATCAAAAATATGACCGCAGTAAGGGCATATTTTTGAATCTTTGTCTACTAAATGACCACAATTTTCGCATCGTTTTTTAAGCTGGGTAAAGCAATGCTGGCAGAAAAGATAATCACTTTTAACTTCTTCTCCACAAACAGGACATTTTAAAATTTCTTTTGATATCATTAATTCGTAGTATTTTTTCTGAAGTTCTATCACCTCCTTTTTCTCTTCGATTTCTTTGATGTCGTCTTTTGTCATGGGTGAACGAACCATAATATAAAATATGAAAGGAATAAGGCCCCCTAGAATCAAGGTCCATATGAACCAGGAAGTACTATTGCCCCCCCTTAATTTGCTATCCCTGTAAACATAAAGAGCAAAAGCTAATAAAACAATTATAAACGCAAGTAAAAATACAAATAAATCAAGTGGGGTGATCCATGGAAAAAGATTTTCCAAATTTAGTATAATGCTATTCATAACAAAAAAATTATAGCATATCTTGCGAAAAAGTAAAAATTTTATTCAATTCTCGCACAAAACCAACAAGATAAAGAGAGCCAGTTATACAAAGGAGTTCATTTTTAGACAGGCTTTCCTTAGCTAAATAAAATGCTTTTCTCGGATCTTTCACAACTTCTATTTTTCCATAGCTAATGTATTTTTTAAGTTCATCTGCAACGTAATATGCGTTTAGTCTCCTTGAGAACGAAAAAGGTACTTCTGTAACATAGAATCTTTCAGCATTTTCTGAAAGTGACGATAAAACCTTATCCAAATTTTTATCGCCGAGCATGGAAAAAAGAAAAACATTCTTTCTATTAAAAAGTTTTAGCGTGCTTCCAAGAGCTGCTGCAGAAGCATCGTTGTGTGCTCCATCGAGAATAACCAGAGGGTCATAACTTATAATTTCAAATCTACCAGGCCAAAAAGCTTTTGAAACACCATCGTATATATTATTCCGGGGAATTTTAATGCCTGCCTCTTTCAATATAATTGAGGCCTGAATTGCTACTGCTGCATTTCTAATCTGGTGAGGACCAATTATTTTTACTTTAATTTCTTTGAATGTTTTTAAAGAAGCTTGAGAAATAAAATCAAATATAGAAAAATCCTTATAAACCTTAACATTTTTTACTTCAAAATCTTTACCTAAAACAAGAAGTCGAGAATTTAACGTTTTTGCAACTTCATGAATTTTTTCGAGTGCTTCTTCGTCTTCTACTCCTACAACAACGGGTGATCCTTTTTTTATTATTCCAGCTTTCTCAAAGGCTATCTTAGATAAAGTGTTCCCGAGTATTTTCTGGTGGTCGAAACTAATTTCAGTAATTACTGAAACAAGAGGGTTCTTTATTACATTCGTAGCATCAAGACGCCCTCCTAAACCAACTTCAACAATTGAGATATCAACCCCTTTATCCCTGAAATACATAAAAGCAATGATAGTAAAGGTTTCAAAAATAGAAGGAATTGAATCATGCGGAATATTCTTATAAAGACTTTTTAATTTATTAGCATAGTGTAAAAAATCAACAGGGGAAATTAAACAACCATTAATAGAAATCCTCTCCGAAACATTGCTGATAGAAGGCGAAATATACAAGCCCGCAGATTTGAGAGCATTTTTCAATATTGAATTCAAAAATATTGCCGTAGAACCCTTGCCTTTTGTTCCTGTTATGTGAACTGACCTCACGGAATCCTCTGGGTTTCCGATGGTTGCAAGAAAATTAGTTATTTTTTCTAAACCAAAAGTTGATGAGATAGAAATGTTCTCACCTAAACTGTAAACAAAATCAATTGCATCGGAATAATTATCCATCCTTTTTGAGGTCTTCGAGATGGCTTAAAATAGTATTTTTAAGCTTTTCTAAATCTTTAAGTTCTTCTCTGTCTTTTTTAATTACCTCTTCCGAAGCTTTTTTAAGATAATTCCGGTTATTCAGTCTCATCAAAATTTTCGAAATGTCTCTATCTAAATCAACAAGTTTATTTGTGAATTTTTCGATTTCTTTTGACACTTCAATTTCAAAGGGTAACTTTAAATACAAAGTTACACCCGAAACAATAGCCTTTACACTTCTTTCAGGTCTCTTTTCAGGGTACATCAAAGAAGATAGACCTGCAATCTTACAAATTTTGGAGCTTTCTCTCTCGATAAGTTCTTTTTCAGAATTATCCGATGTAAAATAAAAGCAATCAACCTCTTGAATTATCGAAATATTAAATTCAGCCTTAAGACTCCTCAGAGATCTTATAATTGAAAAAATAAAATCAGCTTCCTTTTCTATCGGTTCACTTATCAAACTTTCATTATATTTAGGGAATTCAGCATTGATTAGCACGCCTTCACTATCGGGAAAATTTGCATAAATTTTCTCAGTCACAAATGGAATAAAGGGGTGAAGAAGTTTAAGAATTTTTGTTAAAGAATCCCAAAGGATATATTGAACTGTTTTTCTTTTATTCTGATCACTTCCATACAAACGGACTTTTGCAAACTCAATATACCAGTCACAAAATTCACTCCATACAAAATCATAAAGCTCCCTCGAAGTCTGTCCTGGATCATATTCATTTAGAAGTCCAATTTCTCTAATTATCGTTTTATTCAGTCGGCTTAAAATCCACTTATCTTCGATCTCAAGCAAAAGCTCTTTTTCGTCGAATTGAGAGGGTTTAAAGTCTTGCAGGTTCATTATTACAAATCTTGAAGCATTCCATACTTTATTAACAAAATTTCTTGAAGCCCTGAGTTTCTCTTTAGAAAGATTAACATCCTGCCCCCCTACAGTAGAAAGATATGAAAGAGTGAAGCGCAAGGCATCTGCTCCATATTCATCTATCAGGCTTAGCGGGTCAACAATATTTTTAAGAGACTTACTCATCTTACATCCGTTTTCATCTCTTACTAAACCATGTAACATAACCGTTTCAAAAGGCTTAACACCCATAAAATAAAGACCACTCATGATCATTCTTGCCACCCAAAAAAAGATAATATCATACCCGGTGATAAGAAGACTTGTTGGGTAATAGTATTCCAATTCTTTAGTCTTTTGGGGCCAACCAAGAGTAGCAAATGGCCATAATGCAGAAGAAAACCAGGTATCAAGAACATCCTCATCTTGCCTTATATTCTTACTTCCACATTTTGGACATTTATCTGGAGGCTCTTTTGAAACTACTGTTTCACCACAGTCATCGCAATAATATGCCGGAATCCTGTGTCCCCACCATAATTGCCTGCTAACACACCAGTCCCTTATATTTTTAAGCCAGTCAAAGTAAACTTTTACCCATTTCTCTGGAGTAATTTTGATATCACCGTTTTCAACTGAAGCAATACCCATTTTAGCCAAAGGTTCCATTTTTAAAAACCACTGTTTTGAAATTATAGATTCAACAATCGTACCACATCTCTGGCAATGCCCAACAGAGTTTTCATAATCTTCTTCTTTTAGAATTAACCTGGCTTCTTTCAAATCCTTTACCAATTCTTCCCTGCACTGTTCTGTAGTAAGTCCAGTATATTTTTGAGGGACATTAATCATTTGGGACCTATCATTTATAACGCTAATAACATCAAGGTCATGTCTTTCGGCAATCTCAAAATCAACAGCAGAATGTGCCGGTGTAACTTTAACTGCCCCTGTGCCAAAATGTACATCGACAACACTATCAGTAATTATCGGAATCTCTCTTCCAACTATTGGAAGAATAGCAACCTTTCCTATAAAATCCTTGTAACGAACATCGTCAGGATTAACAGCAACAGCGGTGTCGCCAAGCATAGTTTCAGGTCTTGTAGTTGCAACTATTATAAATTCACCAATGTTTTCCTTTAGGGGATACTTTATATAATAAAGTTTATTTTTTGTCGTCACATACTCGACTTCTATATCTGAAATAGCTGTATGGCAGCGAGGGCACCAATTTATTGTCCTTTCACCACGATAAAGTAATCCATCTTTATAGTATTTGACAAAAGCTTCCAATACAGCATCTGCATAACTGCTATCTAAAGTGAAGCGTAATCTTTTCCAATCCGGCGACACTCCTAATTTTTTTAGCTGATTTAAAATTGTATTCCCGTACTGCTCTTTCCATTTCCAAACTTCTTCTACGAACTTTTCACGACCTATATCTTCTCTTTTTATGCCTTTTGAAAGAAGCTCTCTTTCCACAACATTCTGAGTAGCAATACCTGCATGGTCCATACCTGGAAGCCACAGGGTTTCTTCTCCTAACATTCTATGAAAACGTACAAAAATATCCTGGAGTGTATAAGTTAAAGCATGACCAATATGGAGTCTCCCAGTGACATTCGCAGGTGGCATCATTATCACGAACTTCTTTTTAGAATAATCAGACTCTGAGTAAAAAAAATTATTTTCTTCCCAAAAACTATATATAGAATCTTCTATGCCTTTATGTTCGTATCCCTTTTCCATTTTTTGTCTATCCTTTTATGTGGGGAAAAGACCATTTAAGCCACCTGGCTCTTTCTTTCTCAGTAAAGTAATATTATGAAGTTTCTCAATAAAAATCTCGCAATTAAAAACAGTTGCGTTCATTATATGGCCACCAAAAACCTGATAATCCTCGCTTCCTATTGAGCCATGAAGATGTATAACTGCTTCACCATCATTTTCATTACTAGAGATATTTCCTTGCAAAGAGATAACCTCTGCAATTTTATCAAATATTTTTGAAATATATTGCTCTCCATCAAAGTTCGCAAGCTCAGTTTTTTCAAACATCCCTATGCCGCTTGATATTACTGCTGATTCAATTCCGTAATTCTTACAAGCAATTTTTAATGACTCTATAAGATCTTCCCCTTTTTGTATCCTGATTGCAAGAGTGCTATTGCCTTCTTTTATAATCATTTTTTTTCTCCTTCGATCCTTTCCTTGCCAAAAGCAAGAATTGCTAAATCAAAATTAATTATATCCCAAATTGAGCAATTTTTTTATTCTTTTGTATTCGCTACTCCTTTCCTGCGAATCCTCCTCTGTAACCTGTGCTCTTTTCAGCAGGTTTATCACTCTGAAAAATTTTAGTCTTTCTGAAAAAAATTGCAAGTTTTTGGAGTATATCTTGTTATAACTTCACTTTTTCCATGTTTATTCTTCTGTAACCTGCACTCTTTAATCCTTTGTAATCCACGCTCTTTTTCAGTGGATTTATTAGCGGGTTATAAAAAACAGCGCTCTCCTATTAAATTGAATTGCAGCTTTTTTTAATAAATTCTGTTGACCTATAACGTTTGCGTAAGAACATTTAAAACACACAAAGCGGGAGATCCCTTTACTCCCGCCTATTAAGTTGTATGAGAATCACTTAGCACATAGCAAATATATCTGCTTAATTTTTATCTTCTATCTTAAAGATACCTCCTCCAAAAACACCTATATAAACAATGCCATTTTTAGAATCAGTTGCAAGAGAGGAAACAGAAATATGGAAATCACCATCAAGAGGGATTTTTTCCCATGTTTTTCCAGAATCCTTAGACATAAATAAGCCATCATGGTATGTTCCTGCATATATGATGCCTATTACAGGGCTCACTGCTATAGCACTTACACTATATCCAGTTAAGCCTATCTTTTCCCATGTTTTTCCACTATCAATACTTTTATAGATGCCCTGTGTGGTAAACTCTTCATAAGAAAGTGGTTCAACGTCGTTTATTCCTGTTACTCCAAGATAAACAATATTATGGTTATGCGGGTCAATCATAATTGTAGAACCATGAACGTGTTTGGAATATTGAATATTTATCTCTTGCCATGTTTTTCCGCCGTCGGTAGATTTCGAAAGTCCACTTGCCCAATAAATTATATTTGGATTGTTAGAGTCAACAAGAATTCTACTATTAAAGCAACTATGCGCAGATATTGCACTCCAATAGTTTTCCTTGAAGTTTGGAATTTGAAACCAATGCAACCCTTTATCCTCGGATTTAAAAAGCCCCTTATAAGTCTCTGCATAAATTATACCTTTTACTCCCACTGAGATGTTATAAAGATTGCTTTCGTTAAGGTCAAGATCTGTTAATTTCCAGTTTTTCCCGTTGTCCAACGATACATAAAGTTTCTTCAAAAACAAAATAGGAGGGGTTTCTTTTGTCGTCACACCCTTTATAAGGAGATCAGGATAAAGAGGATTAAAATAGAAGTCACCCATCTTTTCCCATGTTTTACCGCAATCGGATGACTTGAAGGTAGTAAAAGAATTATAAGTTTGGTAACTGTAAGAGACAATGTACAGGAGGTTTGGATTTTGATGGTCAATATATATGTAAGAAGTATTTACACTGTCTTCAACAGGATAGTATTCATAGTTTCCTCTTCCCTCCACTGCTTTAAAAAGGCCATTATTGCCAAAGGCGTATACGATATTTGGATTTTTTTTATCAACAGCTAAAGGTTTTGATAGATTTGATACTATACCAGTTAACGGAGGCAAAGTAGTTCGTTTCCATGTTTTTCCAGAATCAAGCGATGAGAACAGAGCACCAATATCACTATTAACTTCAGGAATTCGATACATATAAACAACTGGTAGATCCTTATTATTAAAGCTATCATTATACATCTTTAAAATGTCGTTTTCACTTTTTTGAAGGTCTTTTTCCCAGGTGATACCACCATCAGAAGAAAATAACACTCCAGCACCATGTTCTGATATCCAAATATTTTTAGAACATTCTGGGTCAATACAAATCGCATCAATTGTCTCAGGTGCATTAGCTTCATTTTTTATAGATAGGAGGATGCTCCAATGCTTCCCTCTATCTTCGGACTTCCAGATAGTAGAAGCATTTTCTGTCCGGCGAACTAGACCGAATTGGTCCATTATTTCTTCTGGATAAACAGCTGTATATATGATGTTGGTATCTTTTGGCTCTATTGCAAAAGCGGTAATAGAGCCATCCTTAATTTTTTCCCAGTGAGAAGTCTCCCAGGGCACAAATTCGCCTTCTTTACTATTCCCAATTTCAACTTCCTGATTTGGTATTTCGCTCTGAGGATTATTTTGTGGCAAGATTCCTTCTGTCCTCCTGCATCCAGCATAAACTGATAAAATAAGTATAACAAATATTGATGCTATTAACTTTTTTCTTAGCATAATTTTTTCATTTACTTTGGTATTCCAGGTTGTGAAGCATAACAATATGTAACATAATGATGAACTGTATAGAAATTCATGTCATTATCATTGTAATATGAATTTTCCCACCCTTCCCCACTATAAAGATGGTGTTGTCTATCAGTATTATACTGACTTAATGTACGGTTTATAGTATCATTTTCCACAACCATTGCAACATGTCCTGGGTAATCACTTGTGTCTTTCCACATTATTACACTTCCTGCACTAGCCCAGTACCAATCCGAGTCTTCCCAATAACCATTGTAATACATATAGTTCCTTAAACCAGTATTACCATTTTCAGGAACTGGTGTTGTCCATATCCAGGGAGCATAACCTGGAGGAAGGCCATCGTACCACCAATTCTCTACATCATAAGTGGTACTCATTGGAACTCCCCCAGCATACATTGCCTGTGAAACAAAATTTGCGCAATCATTTGTACAAGTCATATACTGGTTCGTGTTATACTCTAGAGCATAGTGATCTGCATAGTCAGCTGCATACTCATAGTAGTGAGGATAGCCAGGATAATCATAATTTGTATCTTTTCTCCGGTATTCATCTACTCTGTAACAATATTGAGAAGTTTGAGGAAAAGCAGCATCCTTAGCCTTATTTGCAATTTCTTCTACATGCTTGAAACCTTTCATTTCCATTTCATCTGCAGTTAGAACCAAACTGTATATCCTATAAAAATCACCCATTGAATTATCTGCAAAGAAGTTTACTGTTTCTGGTAGAATATTTCCGTTCTCTGAAAGGTCTGCTACAACTTTAAAATCAATATTAAGAGTTTCAGTTTTGCCAATGTAACCCTTTAGTTCAGCAATCCAACTATTTATTTCTTTATTTACAGCACTGATGCTGTTAGGGGATAATTCTCCGTTTTTCAAATCTTTGAATCTTTCCATTCCTCTTATTGCTGGCAACTCTTCCGGGGTTGTTGCTTTTAACATTTCACTTATTTTTACCTTGAATGTTTCCTCTACCTTACCCTCTTTAATTTCTACCTTAACAGGAGTCATTGCAACGGAAATGTCCTTATAGTACTGTGCTTCATTCTTATTGATCCAGGCCTTTAATATATCAGCAAGTTCATCTGTGACTACAGCCGTATTTATTGAAGAATCTTTAATGTATAGAGCATTCTTAGAATATCCTTTTGGAGTCCATGCAAATGTTGTTAATAAAAATAAGGTAGCCAAACTTACTAATAAAATCTTCTTCATTTTAACCTCCTAGCTAAAATTTTATTTTTATTTTTATTTTGCTTTTCTCAAAATTTAGTTTTATCTACTCTCTTTTCTTGCAAATCTTTCTGTTTTCCTCCTTACTACAGAGCCTTGCCCTCTTTCATAATACCACCACCTACCTTCTCGAGGGAGATTTCGCTCCCGCTTCTACATATATTTTTAATCCTTTGTAATCTGCGTCTTCTCAGCAGATTTTACTCTCTCGTGTCAATACATTTTTAAGAGATTTTCGGTTTTAGTGAAATCCATTTTGCACTTTAGCCAAAATTTTCTCTCTTCATATATAAGACTCTCAAACTCCAAAAAAGTTCCACCTTTTTAAAAGAATTTTAGACTTCACAAAAGAGAAAACCATACTGGTATCTTTAAACGAATC
>MNXV01000068.1 GCA_001871575.1 Caldisericum sp. CG2_30_36_11 | reverse complement strand
ATAAAGCCTGCAATTATATTCCTTGTAGGGGATTTAAAGAAACATCCAGATAAAATATACGCTAAGCCAAATGATGCAAGAATCGCTGAAAACAGCATTATGGTTGTGAATCCAATGATTGAAAAAACAAAAAGTAGAATAGAAATCCCTATAAATAAAATTGAGAAGTGTGAAGTTACGTCAGTTTTCTCTTTCTTTACGATGGCAGTAGTTACACTGTAAATTCCAAGCATGAAAAGAAAAATTCCAACAAAACACCAGAAAAAGGACGTAACTAAGTATGTATTGTTCAGAATGTAAGCAACTCCAATCGATACAAGAAGGCTTCCGTCAATATACTTTCCGTTTAAATTCATTTTAAACCTCCTTAGAGGTATTTTATTTTTCTGTATAGAAATGAATGGAGAGAACATCAGGTCCTACATGAGTTCCTATAATAGGACCTAACCTTGTAAGAGGTATTTTTATTCCGAACTCTTTTTCACATTGTTCTTTGTACTCTTCGGCCTCTTCTTTATTGTCTCCCCAGGTTATTGTCATATACTTCAGCCCTTTTTTGTTTATTATCTCCTTTACAAGCTCAATCATTCTTTCTTTTCCTTTTTTCATCGTCCTTGGCTGCTCGAGAGCATTTACAAAGCCATCGTCGAAGTATAGAATAGGTTTTACCTTTATTATGCTTCCCACCACAGCCCTTGCTTTACCAATTCTCCCTAACCTTGCAAGATAAAAGAGGTCTCCTACGAGGAAAAATATGTTCATGTGGTTTTTTAGGTTTGGTATTTCATCGAGGACTTCTTTAAGGTTTTTCTTTTCATCGTAAAGCATTCTGGCAATTTCCATAATTTGATACCCCAGCCCCATTGAGGTAAATTTGGAATCGAAAATGTAGATATCGTTACTCCCAAGCATTTCTTTTGCAGCATTTGCCGAATTTACTGTTCCACTTATACCAGATGAAATATGGATTGAAATTATAGAATATCCTTTATCAATAAGCGGTTTATAAATGCTTGAAAAGTCTTCTGGCGAGGGTTGTGTTGTATCTGGAAGTTCTCCTTTTCTTAGCCTTTTGTACAATTCTACGTCATCAATATCTACGTGCTCTTTAAATGTTGTTTCCCCAAACCTTACGGTTAAAGGAGCCACCATAATACCATACTTTTCGATTACATCTTGCGGTAGATAACAAGTTGAATCTGTTACGATTTTTACTTTTTTGTAATCCACACTTTTTTCAAGTGGATTTACTTTTTCCATCTTACGCCTCCTTTGTTACTTTTTTGGAACCTGCTCACGAAGATTGCAGGTTACAGAAGATTAAATCCACACTTTTTTCCAGTGGATTATAAATGTTATGCCAACTACCCAACTACCCTGGGCCCTAAATGCGATCCAGGCACAGGACCGATCCTTGAAGTTTTAACAGCTATTTCAAGTTCCTGTTCCACATGTTTTCTAAACTCTTCGCTTTCTTCTGCGTTTGCTCAGTATATTGTATTAGTTTTCTCTACTCCGCCCTTTTTCATTATCAAATTTTTTATGATATGATTTCTATGAGTTCCTTTTTCAAAGTGTTTTTTGATCTTCTTATTTTGAATTAATCACCGTGACTTTATCTGTTTTAAGGATTTCTTTGGCAACGTTTGCGGGATTTACAGTTCCGGAAAGCGTTGAAGAAATGTGCATTGAAATAATTTCATCGGCTGTTGAATCTGTAATAATTTTTATCATATTATCCCCATAATATAGAATGACAGATATGTTATTAAAATTGTGGCAACAGTACCTGAAGCAAATTCCATAAAAGTGTGGTCTTTTATCCTGATTTTTGCATAACCTGCAGGAATTAGTAGCAATAAGAAAAGGAAACCAATAGCTCCATAAATTATTCCAATCGCAGTCCCAGGACCTGCAATCCCAGGTGCGTGTCCTGATATTTTATATCCTAGTTTATTAATCACAGCAAGGAAAGCCCCGCTTAAAAAATAGGATAGCCCAATTGCTATATATATTTTGTTCGATTTTGTGAGTATTAGCAAAAGAGAGCCGCTTGTGTAACTAATCATGTTTACCAAAAACGAGAATTTTCTATATTTTGGATAGTCTCCGGTTTTAATAAAGTAAAACCATTCAGAAGTTTGAATAATGCTGAAGAAAGTTAGGAATATCATAATTGCTCTGGCGTCCCTTATTCTTTTGAAAATAATTAAAACAGTAAGCAGGGCTATTATAGGCACATCGAAGAGAAATGTAAGAAAACGAAGAAATTTTTGATCTACTTTATTTTCGGAAGCCATATCCCGGTTTGATTTTGGTATTTACCTTTTCTGTCTTTATAAGAAACTTCGCATTCTTTATCTGTACTTAAGAATACAACCTGAGCAATGCCTTCGTTTGCGTAAATTTTTACTGGCAGAGGGGTAGTGTTAGAGATTTCTATCGTGACAAAACCTTCCCAACAATTACTAGACCAGCAAGCCTTCCCATTTCTTCTTACATATAGAGTATGATTTGGGACAGTTACATCATATACAAAACCATTATAGGGAACTTTTGAAAAAGACTTATTATATATTTTAGGGGTAAGCTGTCTTTTAGAAACCCTTATTTTATATGTATTTCCATCAAATATTTTTCTGCCTTCTAAAAAGTGAAACCTATTACTTTTGATATATCTAATAATAGAAGCATGTCCTGATTTTAATATAACTTCCTGGAGATCATCAGCCATTCTCTTTGAAGCAGTAGTTATCACATTGGTTTCTTTATTCCCATCACCTAAAATATAAGCATCTAAAAAGATTCCTGATAGCCTGGGAGAAAGTTTCTTTATCGAATCCGGTATATATTTTTCTTTACTGTGTCCAAACTGTTGTAAATAAAGTGATAACTGTTTATTCGTTGCTTCAAAACCAGTACTTATTTCTCTAAAATTAAAAGGAAGTCTTGATAAATGCTCCTTGATTATTTCCTTATTTTTCTTTCTAAATTGAGCTATTTTAATTTCATAATTACCTTTCTTTAATTGTGAATAAGCAGAACCTTCTGCCAACCAGAAGCCAATAAACCAGACCCAATCCTCAATAGGAATCTGCTTCTTTGTAAATTCTCCAAGAGCAATTTTTTTATTCAAATTATAGAATTTATTAGTAGTTTTACCTATTCTTCTTTTTTCAACAGAAAGACTAGACTTTGATGCAAGCAAAGATAGCAAATAATCTAAATTTTCATAGGCAATCTCATCTCCAGATTCAATTAGCTTATTATATATTTCTTTTGTAGAGAGTTCTTTAGAATTCTTAAACATTTCAAATATTCTCTCTGCAGTAATATTTAATCTTTTATAAGAATCATCTTCTACAGCAAGCAATTCAAAGAACTTGGGCTCTTCTCCTTTCCATATAGCATCCCGTTTCATTTCAAAATTATACTTTCCATATATATCTTTTACTTTTAAAAATTCAAAGTTCTTTCTATATCGGGATTTTACATATAAAAAGTGTTCAGGAGTTACCAAGAGGTCCAAATTTCGTCCTTTTACAGATATTAGGTCTCCTCGAAATGGAATTTTCTGCTTTGCTGTTATTTGCTGATATTCCAGTTCACTTTTTGTGTTCAAAGTTGCAACTTTTTCCTCATCTTTTATTTCTGTAATATTTTTCCAACCATTTAAAGTTAATATTTCAGTATCAGGACCATAGCACGCTTCAAGAGGTGTTACATTTACTATTATGCCCATTCTTGCATAGGTGCTTTTGCCAAGGACAATACAAAGTATATCTCTCGGTATTCTAAAGTATTCAAGGCTCTTTGCAAGGGCAAAGGAGTTTGGGGGGATAATGCACTCCTTCCCCTTGAAATCCACAAAGCTTTTTTCTGAGAAATTCTTTGGATCAACCACAGTGGAATAGATATTCGTGAAAATCTTGAATTCATCTGTAATGCGCATATCGTACCCATAGGAAGAAACCCCATATGAAATTACTCCATTGGAAACCTGGGACTCCTCAAATGGCTCAATCATTCCCTTTTTTGCTTGCTCTCTAATCCACCTATCAGGTTTAACGCCCATATCAAAATTATATAAATTAATCCAAAAAAACAAAAGAAAAATTTTCACGATAATTATTTATGGCTTTTTCTTCTTGAAATAAATTTATAAATCCCAAATCCTGCAAGCCCCCAGGGTAGAATGAATGCAACTATAATGAGTAGACCGAAAAACGAAAATATTAATGCTTCGTATAGTTTTTTCAGTGCCTCAATCAGAGGTTCGAAAAATCCTGCGGGTTTAAAGCTTTCTTCTTTTTCGCTGAGGTTTATTGTAATTTCTGAAAAATCTGTATGAAAGGCAATATAGTTAAGCCTCCCCTTGATGGTTTCTATATCCGTTTCAATACTTTGAATTTCGCTTCTCAATTTCAGCATTTCGTCTATGGTTTTTGCATCTTTTAGCCATGAAAGAAGTAAATTTCTTTGCTCTTCAAGCACTTTTAGTTTTGAGGATAGGTCCACGTACTCGCCTGTTACATCTTGCGTTGAAACATTAAGACTTATTACTTTTCCAAGTTTGGAAATTGTTTCGTTAAAACCATCAAACGAATTTGTTGGAACTATGATTGTAATGAAGCCAGAATAATAATCTCCTTGCTTAAGATAGCTTGAGTTTGCCACGGTTCCTGAGATTGATTGAGCTGACGCTATAATTTTCTGCCATGTTTCAAAAAATTTTCCTCTATCGGCAAGCATTGACATGTTTCCATTCTTCATAATTTTGAGGCCGAACTGGGTTGAAGATGTATTGCCCGGGGAAACTACTCCTTTAGTTTCTGTTGATATTGTATATTCATTAGTCGATTCTTCTGGAAGTGGGTTAAAGGTGCCTTCATTTTTTTGAGATGATAAACGCAAATCCTGGAAAAGTTGAGAACTTCCTAATTGCGGTATTGCTGAACTAAATTGTGAGAATAAACTGCCTTTGAGTAGAAATGAATAAGAAAAATAACCTGCTAAGAGAGAAACGCAAATAATTAATACAACGACTAGAACTTTGTTTCTTTTTAAAAAATTTTCCATTCCTGTACCTCCCCTTTTTAATCTTCTGTAATATACGATCTTCACAGTACATTATATTTAGACTACAAAAGTAGTTAAAAAGTTCCATTTGCAAAAATTGAATTTTCCTTTACAATATAATTGAGATTTTACGGAAGGGAGTGGGTAGAAAAACCCACTTTTTGTTTTGATAGATGAGATATGGAAAAAATTGAAGAGATTGTAAAAAAAAGTGCAGAAATACTTGGATTAATTATCCTCGATATGCGTATAATGGGAGAGGAAATGGAGGCGACTCTCTATCGAAGAAATGGTGGACTAACAGTCGATGATTTAGAAAACGCGACCAGGTTAATTAAGGACGACCTTGCGAGGATTGGGTTAGAAGAAGGATACAGTATAAACCTATATTCACCAGGTCTTGATAGGGTGTTAAAGAATAGGAGTGAGCTTGATATTTTTTCTGGCAAAATCGTTAAGTTTTCATACGTTTTGGATGATGTAGTAAAAACTGAAACGGGGATGTTGAAGGGAAATGAAGGTGAAAATGTTGCTTTTGATACAGAAGAAGGTTTAAAGTTGCTGCCTTTTGCTAATTTGCGCAAAGTTGCCCTTTTTGAAGGCGAATTTAAAGATAGAAAAAAAGGGAGGGTTAGAAAATGATAGATATAGATATTTTAAAAAATATTGAGAAAGAGGAAGGTGTCTCAAAAGATTATTTAATAGAGGTCATAAATGCGGCCTTTAAAGCTGCATATAGAAAAACTTTTGAGGAAGCAAACTCTGTGGTAAAAGTAAACCTCGCTAAAGGTGAGGTAAAGCTTTATGCTGAGAAAATGGTTGTTGAACATGTAAATAACCCCTTACTTGAAATTGGTCCTGAAGAGGCCTTAAAATTTGAATCTGATGTGAAAATTGGTGACAATATACTTATTGAAATTCCTCTAAAAACGCTTTCTGCTTCGGCGATTACAAGCGCAAAGCAAGTTTTTCAGCAGAAAATAATGGAAAAGAAGCGAGATATTACGTATAATATATTTTCAAAAAGGATTGGAGCGACGGTGACAGGAAGAGTAACAAGAATGAAAGGCAAAGGGAACATAGGCGTCAATATAGAGCCCTATAACATAGAAGGATTTATCGTTCCTGAAGAACAGATTCCTAATGAGAGGCTTTTTAGGGACAGGCTTATAAAAGCTTATATAAAAGAAACAGTAATGACAGATGGTGGTCCTCTTATTATTCTTTCAAGAGCCTGCACTGAGTTTCTTGCGAAACTACTTGAAATGGAAGTTCCTGAGATAACCCAAAAAATTGTTGAAATTAAAAGCATTGCAAGAGAGCCTGGTATAAGGTCCAAGGTTGCAGTGGCATCAAAAGACATAAATGTAGACCCTGTCGGTGCCTGCATTGGGCAGAGAGGCGTTAGAATAAATAATGTTTCAAAGGAAATTAATTATGAAAGAATCGACATAATAAGATATAATGCAAACCCTGAAATGTATATTGAAAATGCCATGAGTCCTGCTAAAGTAGAGAGAGTCGAAATGCTTTCCGATGGCAAAGGGGCGAACGTTTACGCAAAGAAGGAAGAATATTCAACTGCGATGGGCGCAAATGGAGTAAACGTATCACTTGCTACCAAACTTACTGGATTTTTTATTCACCTGGTAGAGCCCAAAGAAGGTGATTGAGAATGAAGAAGGATAGTAAAATAAGAGTTTATGAGATTGCTAAATCCCTTGGAGTGAAATCTCAGAAACTGATTGAGATAATGGAGGAACTTGGTATCCGTGGAAAGGGCACTCTTTCAATAATTGATAATGAAACTGCAGTGATGATGCAGGATTATGTGAAAGAGCTTAAACAAAAGCATGAAGAAGAAGAAAGCAAAACCTTAAGAATTACAGGCGGTATAACTATTAAAACTTTCTCTCACGAATTTGGTATACCTTTTGAAGAAATTAGAGAAAGAATAATGAAACTTGGGCTGCCTTATAAGACCGAGCTTAAATTGTCAAAAGATGAGGTTCATTATATTGCGTATGAATTTGGGCTTGATGTACCTGAATTTAAGAGTAAAGAATTTCTTTCAAGATTTGTAAAAAGGGCGCCTGTTGTAACGGTTATGGGGCATGTTGACCATGGCAAGACAACATTGCTTGATACGATAAGGAAAACCTCAGTTGCCGAAAAAGAAAAAGGGCAGATAACTCAGGCAATCGGTGCATCTACCGTTAAGGTTGATAATGACGAAATTATTTTTATAGATACTCCAGGGCATGAAGCATTTACTGAAATGAGATTGAGGGGTTCAATTGTAACTGATATCGTAATACTTGTTGTTGCAGCAGACGAAGGTGTTAAGGAGCAGACAATAGAATCTCTAAATCATGCAAAAGCCGCAAAAGTGCCAATAATTGTAGCAATAAACAAAATGGATAAACCTGGCGCTGATCCTGAAAAAGTTAAGCAACAGCTTGCAGATAGAGGGCTTCTCCCTGAAGAATGGGGTGGTTCGACTACCTATGTCTCCGTTTCCGCGAAGACTGGAAAAGGTGTTCATGACTTGTTGGAAATAATAAAATTGCAAGCCGAACTCCTTGAGCTGCGCACTAACCCGAATACAATCGTTTCAGGTACAGTTATTGAGTCAGAAATTGATAAAAGTATAGGACCACTTGCAACGGTTATTGTTCAAACGGGTGTATTGAAAGTCGGAAGTTTTATAAGGGCTGGAAATGTTGTAGGAAGAATACGATTTTTAACAGATACTTTTGGTAAAAGACTCAATAAGGCAGTTGCAGTTTCTGCTGTGGAAGTCGGGGGACTCTCGGACATTCCAAATGCAGGAGAAATATTCTATGAGCTCAATAATCCCGAGGAAGCAAAATTAGAGACGAAGAAAATAGAGGAAGCCAGAACCGTTAAAACCTCACAGGTCGCTATGCCAAAAACTATAGAAGAGCTGCTTAAGGAAATGGAAACAAAAGAGGAAAAAAGGCTCTCTATTATATTAAAAACTGACACACAGGGCTCGCTTGAAGCCGTAAAACACGCTATAACAGAAATAAAATCTCCCGTTCCTCTAGAAATAATACACGAAGGAGTCGGGGGTATTGTAAAGAGCGATATACTTCTTGCAAGTGCCTCAAGAGGTTTCATACTCGGTTTCAATGTGAGGCCTACATCTGAAGCAAAGCAAGAAGCAAAACAAAGAGGCATAGAGATAAAGACATACGATATTATATTCGAACTCAACGATGAGCTCGAAAAGCTGCTCAAGGGTATGGAAGTCAAAGAAAAGAAAGAGCTTGTTATTGGTAAGGCAACCGTTAAACAGCCATTCAAAGTTTCTGGTGTTGGAACAATAGCGGGATGCATTGTTAATGAAGGTAAAATAGTCAGAAATGCAAGGGCAAAAGTAATAAGAGATAATACCGTTATTTATACAACAGAGATTTCGTCGCTAAAGCGTTTTAAGGAAGATGTAAAAGAAGTTGCCAAAGGTTATGAGTGTGGAATTGGGCTCAAGAATTTCAACGATATAAAAACTGACGATGAAATTGAGGTTTTTGTAATCCCCGAAGAAAGTACCTAATAATAATGACACTTTATGTCTGCCCTACGCCAATTGGCAATCTAAAGGATGTCACCCTAAGAGTTTTAGAAATCCTGAAAAGCGTTGATGCAATACTTGCAGAAGATACAAGGAAAACTCGTATCATTTTAAATGAATATTCGATTAAAACCTCACTTATAAGTTTTCACAGCTATACAAGCGAAGATAAACTCAAAAAAATCGTGGAAGGGCTTTTAAGAGGCAAAAATTTTGCACTCGTTTCGGAAGCAGGAACTCCTGGCATTTCTGATCCAGGCTTTAAACTTATAAAAACCAGTATAGACAAAGGCGTGCATTTAGAGGTTCTACCTGGTGCAACTTCGTTTCTTCCAGCTTTGTTGCTTTCAGGCCTTCCCCCGGATCATTTTATCTTTTATGGCTTCCTTCCAAGGAAGAAGGGAAAAAGAATTAAGATATTACAATCTTTTAAAGATTTTCGTGGGCCTGTTATATATTTTGAATCTCCTTACAGAGTAAAGGAATTTCTCAATGAGTTCATCGAAGGTGTTGGAGATAGATATATAGCGCTTGTAAGGGAGATTTCAAAAATTCATGAAGAAGTTTTGCGAGGAAAGGCTTCAGAAATTCTTGAAGCGATTAAAGATAGAGAAATCAAGGGTGAAGTAGTAATTGTCGTAGGTAATATTTAATTTAAATTTTTTGAATCTTGCCATAAGTGTATAATAATTAGAAATATATTTAGGAGGCAGGTATGGAAGAAACCGGTAAGCCATTAGGCAGAGTAGAGGCACTTCTTGAAGCCGAAAGATGTCTTTATTGCTTTGATGCTCCATGTGAGAAGGTATGCCCGGCAAATGTCCCAATCCCAGAATTTATTCATTCGATTAAAACTAACAATCTTCAGGGTGCAAGAGAAATAATTGAAGTTGCCCATCCTTTAATCGAAACCTGCGGAAGATTATGTCCTGAGGAAAGTTTCTGTCAGTCTGTTTGTGCTCGTGTAAAAATTGATTCACCCATTAAAATAAGGGAACTGCACCGGTATGTCACGGATAATACAGAACCTTCTAGAAATCTTATTATTCCCGTCAGAAACAAAGGAAGAGTTGCAATTGTTGGAGGTGGGCCTGCAGGATTGTCGTGTGCAAGGGAGCTCGGGAGATTGGGTTTTGAAACTGTGATATTTGAGAAAAAGGAGCTTGGTGGCATTCCTATGCAGCAAGTTTCTAACGTAAGGTTCCCTGAGGAAATAGGCAAAAGAGAAGTAAGGTTTATAAATGATAATTTTGTAACAGAGGTAAAAGACAAGAAAGTTCAGTCGGTAAAAGATATCGGTAATGGTTTTGACGCGATTTTTATTGCTACGGGGCTTCAAGGGGAGCTGGATCTTGATGTAAAAGGCACGAATCTTAAAGGCATATACAATGCTTCGGAACTTCTTAAACTTGCAAGGGCATCTATTAAAACGCCTGTTGGCAGAAGAGTAGGAGTAATAGGTGGGGGAAATGTTGCAGTAGAAGTTGCGACTGTACTTAAACAGGAAAATAGTGAGAGGGATGTGGAGCTTGTTTATAGAAGAAGTCTGAAAGAATTGAAAGCTTTTAAAGATGAAATTGACGAAGCAGTCAACGTTGGTGTTACAATGCAGTTTCTCGCAATTCCAGTGGAAATAAAAGGAACAGATTCTGTTGAAGGGATTGTTGTGAGAAGATCCAGGCTTTCTAAGCCAGATGCTTCAGGGCGAAGGAATTTTGAGGAAATACCAGATTCGGATTTTTTTATTCCCTTTGACACAATTGTTATAGCGATTGGACAAAAACTGGCTGATTATTTCCCGGAAATTGAAAAGACCGAAAGAGGTTTGATAAAAGTAGATGATAACCTTATGGCTTCCACTAAAGGCGTGTTTGCAGGAGGAGATATTGTAAGAGGTGCAAGCACAATTGTTGAAAGTGTTGCCGATGGCAAAAAGGCTGCTTCGAGCATTTCAAATTTTTCGAATGGAGGGGAAAATGTATAAAGAAAAAGATATTTCAATTGATTTCCTTGGCATACATCTTGATTCTCCTTTTGTACTTTCTGCATCACCTGCGACAGATGAAATGGAGATGGCTTATAATGGGCTTAAAGAAGGCTGGGCTGGAGTGATACTTAAAACTACTTCTATTGAAGAAAATGTAGTAAACCTCAAAAATCCGATGATGTCTTCCTTTGGTTCGATGAGCGAAAAAGTTGTAGGGCTTGGTAATATTGATCTTATATCTAAATACCACATAAACGATATAGAAGAAAGAGTTAGGTATCTTAAGAAAGAGTTTCCAAACAAAATAATAGCCGCTTCAATAATGGGAGCAAAGAAAGAAGATTGGCAGTCTCTTGTCCTCAGGCTTAAAAAAGCCGGGGCGGATCTTATTGAATGTAGCTTTAGCTGCCCTCAGGGAAGTATGGGCGAGGAAGCAGGAAAGATGCTTGCTCAGAGCATCGAAGCTACCGAGAAAGTTACAACCTGGGTAAAAGAGGCAGCCGATAAAATACCTATTTTAATAAAAATTACGCCTCAGGTAACCGATATTGTTGAAGTTGCAAGGGCAGTGAAAAGAGGCGGAGCAGATGGAATTACTGCAAGTAATACCATTCCATCGCTTCTTGGAATTGATAATA